>CAYXGT010000057.1:0-18971 GCA_964464635.1 uncultured Pirellulales bacterium
TCCCCGCCTTCGCGGGGACAAGCTTCGCGGGAATGACATCATTACTTTATTTTCGCGGAAATGTTCCATTTAATAATGGAAGGTCGATAACACTGATTTACACGGATTTATATTTTTATATCTCTGTGTTCTCTGTACTCTCGGTGGCTGAAACATTTTTATATTTTATACTGTAGTTTTGCATTTTAATTTTTGATATTTGTTTTTTTCCTGTTCAATTCCTCCTTGTTCTATGAAACCTGTTCCAATTGGGTCGGGATAATGTGTGAAATTGCTGAAAAAATTATGTGTTTGAGATGTGAATAATACTTATTGAGGATAGTTTTCTTTTTCAGTTTGACTCGGTGTTTGTTTTTATCTGGTTGTCCGGGGACTTTTTACCGGCTGTTGCTTTCTGTGTTGTTCCGGTTTCCTGTAAGGCCGGCGGCTCGATGCCGAGTGCGTTTTCAATTTTCCTCATCCTCTGCGAAAGCTCGTCTAATTTAGAATCTATTGAATCCAGCTTTCTGAAAACATTTCGCATATCGCCTCTGAGTGACGCTAAATTGTCGCCCATTATACTCATATAGCTGTCCATCAGCCGCTGATACGTATCGACAGAATAGCCGGTATCGGTTCCGTATTCAGGAAGGATTATTTGCGGATGGAGCTCATAAACCGTGTCTTTGCCTCGATGATGAAACTCGTAGCTTTTGTCACCGCCTTTGCCGGGCCCTGCGACTAAAAGAACCGACGCGAGCAGGCCGATAGCGGCAACTGTAACAAAAATATATCGTGTTGTCTTCATAGATGCGCTTTCAAAAATCCTTGCTTATAAAAGCATCAGCAAAATTGCCGCTCAGGCCGTGATGGCTCTAAAGCCCTCGTTCAGCTCCTCTGCCAGCTTTATCGCATCGCGAATCATCTGCTCGTCGCGTTTTATATTAGCCTGGGCGAGGTGATTATTTATAAAGAAATACAGCTTGCGAAGGTTTGCCGATATTTCTCCGCCACCTTCCATATCCAGAACCGCGTTCAGCTCGTTGAATATATTTCTTGCCTTGTTGATATATTCGCCTTTTGTCTGGTGGTTTCCTGCTTCGAGCTCCCGGATAGCCAGCTTCATAAATTTAATGGCGCCCTCGAAGAGCATAACGATAAGCCGGCCTTTGTTCTGAGTGGTGACTGAGGATTCTGTATATGCCTTGACTCCATTCATTTTTTCAACCCCGTTATATTTAAGCTTTTAAGGATTGGTTCGGTTATCCGTATCTGCTGCTAAAATTACGATTCGTATTCACATTTCAACTTATGGGGAGATGACCATGCTGAAATGATGGCCATCTCCCCTCTTCTCTTTGGCTTTCTTGTGCAGTTATTAGCTTAGAAGCGTCAGTGCCATCTGCGGCATCATGTTGGCCTGTGCGAGCATCGCGACACCGGCCTGTGCCAGAACCTGGTTCCTGGTCATATTCGACATTTCTGTGGCGACATCGACGTCTTAAACACGAGATTCTGCTGTCTGAAGGTTCTCGGCCTGAATATTAAGAACCTCAATGGTGCTCTCCAGACGGTTCATCTTGTAGCCGAACTTCGCCCGTGCTGAATCCTTGGCGCTGATAGCGCTGTCAAGGATGGCAAGTGCTGATTTTGCACTGGCTGCCGTGGAGATGTTCGCGGTGTCGATTCCCAGACCGGACTTTGTCATCTTGCTGCCCGTGATTTCGATGTAATCATTTTCATCGCCGAAGTGGATTGTCACGGTAGCTGAGTTGTCCAGCATCTTGATAGCGTTGAACTCGGTTGCCGTTGCGATACGCTCGATTTCAGTTGCCATCTCGTCGAACTCGTTGTCCATAAGAGTTCTTTGCGCAGAAGAGTACGAACCCGTTGCAGCCTGCTCGGCTAACTGTTTCATACGAACCAGAGCTGCATCAATCGTACCCATGGCACCTTCCATCGTCTGCAACATACTGATGCCGTCGAGTGCATTACGTGCACCCTGCTGTAGTACGCCGATGTCTGCTCTCATTGACTCGCGTACTGCCAGGCCGGCAGCGTCGTCCTTGGCGCTGTTGATACGCAAACCCGATGACAGCCTCTCGACCGATTTGGCCAGGCTGTCATAGGTTTGCCCTAAATGCCTTGCGGCATTTACGGCCATTAAGTTGTTCTTGATTGCTAACATATTCTAATCCCCTTAAAAAAACTTATGTTTCTACGTTCCGGCCCTCTCCAGGCCCCCTATATATGAAAAGAGAATTTGTTGATACACCATCTATATCCTTCATCAATATAGCGTCATTCTAAAATCCTTATCGATTGAAATTACGAAAATATAAGGGGTATTTAGGGCAAATATATAGGGCCTGTAATATGCCGTTTTGCGGCCCTGATACAGGGTGAAATTCAAGTACCGATAAAAATTAACGAAAAATTTTATTCGATGAAAGACCGGCCCAAATTCCCTCTTTACCGGAGGGCGATTTTAAAAAAATAGGGGATTTTGGGAGGATTTTCGAAAAAACTCGCCCCTTTTTTTGAGCTGAAAACGAAGAAAGCCTTGTTTTTGATAGCGCCAGAAGGGGGTAAATGGACACTTGGTTATGCGGGACTGAAATCAGTTAATTAGTTATAAGTTATTAGTGATTAAGGGATTATGACGATTTTTAGTCAAAATCGGTGTGTCCAAAAATGACCCTAAAATGACTAAAAGCGCGCGCATTTTGACCAAAAAGTGACCGGAAATGATACGTTTTTGACCGCTTTTGAACACCTTTAAAAAAGTCAAGTTATCGATCTTTCAGGTCGAGAATACAGAACACAGAACACAGAATTTAGAATGAAAAAAAGAAAAAAATAGCCACGAAAAGACACGAATTTATTTAATCGCTGATGACGCAGATTATTGATTAAAAAAATTTGCAGTGTTTGATAAAAGTTAATACTCGGTAAAAAAATAAGAATAAAAAACGGAACGTCCCTTATTTTTCTCCAGCACCTTTTTAGGCGCCATTGGTTTTGTTAGCCCAATAATCGTGAACGCGGTTGAACTCCTTAACCCAACATGCCAGAATATCCGTAGTGTCTTTCCCTAGTGACTTCGCTAACTCAAAGAAACCAGGACCAGGTTGCATATCACCGCTTTTGTGTACAACGATGGCGGTAAGCATACCTCGACCTTCCTTATCTTCTTCTGTACTTATCTCCCCAAGCAAATGAAAAAGACGTTGATCGTGAGCCTTTATATCTATAGCATGAATTTTTTCTACCAACTCTGAATAGGCAATTCGACCTTTGCGTCGTGCTATGTCGATTAACACCGATTTTGCTTCGTCCTTAGCAGCGTCCCAGTCAGGACCTGCATATCCGTATTTATTTAGCATTTATTCCTCCTTCCATCTAACATAATAACATACAACATTTATCCGCCTATGGCATACTGATAATAAATCAAATCCCTAATTGTCTCTACTTCCCTATCCGGCATTCATAAACTCTCCTCAGCTAAAACCAAATTTTCTTTTTCCTCCGCCCATTCTATGTGCCTCCATTTTACCTTTCGGTATAGTTTTTCCAATTGAAATCCCAAATCTGGATCTAACCACTTTATGTAATTTATTTTACCTTTGTAGTGTTCTCGCATCTTAAAGTGTCTTGTTAATATATTCCTCCTGCTTTGATAAATGGCTTCTTTCAATTCTTCCTCCAGAGATTTTATATAACCCAAAGGTGCTGAAATAATTCCTCCTCTGATTCTTACACCAGTTATAATTCTTTCCGTTTTATCATTAGCCGGACCATAAAATATTAGCTTCTCTTTCTTAGCTTTAAATCCTGATTCCCTCAGCAACTTTATAGTTGTCCTGCTAATTCTTTCCAAAGGGAAATTGCCTGAAAGTGTCAAATCATCTACATATCGAGAGTATTTCAATCCTGCATTTTTAGCAAGACCATCGATACGTTTATCTATTGTTCTGATAATCTGATCAGCGAGCATAGGACTTGTGGAAGTTCCTAAAGGCAGGAAGTATTTATATGTAGTCAATGAAGTCAGTATACGAGCTACATCTGGACTACATTTTTGCTTAATAAAGAATTTATATACTTTGGTGTTGTGGATACTGGGATAAAAGTCACGTATGTCAAGTTTCACGATAAATTTTGACTTTGCATGTATCTTTGCGTTATCCTTAATTGTTCTACCTTTTATTCCTCCGTATGATCTAGGGAATTGAGGAAGTCTTTCAAGTAAACCATCAAGGATTCTTCTTTGGAGAGATTTTAACAAACCAGTTGCTTCTACCAATGTTCGCTTCTTTCCTTTTACATCACGCTCAAACTCCCGATAATATTTTTGCGAATCATCTGTTAGTTTTAATAAAGTATGAATTGGAATGCCAAGTATAAAACCAAGATGTTTAACTGATTTTATGCGAAGTGTATCTCTGCTTTCACTCACATTAGCCATCTGCTTTTTCATTTTCAAATTGTCGCGAGATGCGGAGTTTTTGGAGTTCATGAACTAGCTTTCTTATACGTGCGTATTTTTCATTTATCCCTAGAGTTTCTCCCTCAACTGGCATCGTTTCTTCCCACAGCAAAAAACCTGCAGGAACACCAAAAACATTTGATAACTTCCTTAACAAACCAAGGCTCGGTTCTGCTTTGTTATTTTCTAACAAAGACAAATAGTTTTGACTAATACCAAGTTGATTAGCCAACTCTCCTTGCCTGAGCCCAGAAGCAACTCGAACAAATTTTATTCCTTTTCCTATATTCACGGTTTATTACCCGATAAATTCGGAGTTTTGGAAGTTCTCTTTATCCCGATCCAATCGTCTGTTTCAACAAATAAGCATCAGCTGCATTTCCAGACCTCATTAACGTGATAGCGTAAGCCATTATTTCAGCATCACGGTATCTTTGTTTATATAAGAGGTCGTTCATTTTTATCCTTGATTGTTCAAGAACATCCAAATCAGCCGTTCCTATATCTTGGCTTACCAAGAGATCAACCTCTTGGCAGATTTCCAAGATTAAATCTATATCCTGTTTTTTCATTTAGGTACCTCCTTTCTGCGTTTTTTGGAACCGCTGATTTCGGGGCCCACCCTTTGTGGACCACTCCGTGACACAGGAACTGTGCCCAAGATGCATAGATATGACGGCACAGACAAAGCTGTCTGTCCCGTTAATACATCTAGGCGACTTTCGATCGCCTTTCAGGCCCTTGCCCATAAAAGCACAAGAGCAATGGTCTAAAAAAATTGAGACCATGACGCTAAGAGATACCTAACGCTATAAGGCTGCAATTTATTTAGTGTTTTACTATTTGTCAAGGATAATTTTGAATTTAAATCAAAAATTTTTGTCCTTTAGTTATAATATTTTTCCTTTGAATGAAAGGTTTGAATTTGTGATTCAAATCTGAAATTTTAATTTTGGTTGATTCTGTTATAACAACAATTATCTATATTACCATATATACTTGCCTTCTATTTTACCTAAATTGCCAGATATTTTCAAAAGCATCCTGTGGAAAGCCTGAAAGCCTTATCTTTTTTCAACAGCAAATATTATTCTTTTTGTTTCAATTTAATCGGTGTAAATCTGTGTTACTTGTTCCTTAGGTAATCAGTGACTAAATTATATTCGTGTATATTCGTGGCTGAATTTTTTCTTTGCGTTCTTTGCGTTCTTTGCGTCCTCGGCGGTGAAAATTTATTATTTTTTCATTGAATATATCGCCTCTTTTGAGTACAATACCCCTGTGTGTTAGCAAACACACGTAGGGAGGACAGTTCCTCACGCATCGGCCCGACGGCCAAGTCACAATTAATTGTAAGTTCTTAATCACTAAGGATTTGCTAATGTCTAAAAACCAATTAACTAATTCGCTAATTAACCAATTAACTCATAATGACGAGCATCAGGGCTCGAAAAACGGTAAACTAATTAACAAATTCACCAATTCACCAATTAACTTTCAAAACGCACCTCTAAAACTGTCGAGAGAGCTCTACAAATCAACCCTTTTTATGCAAAACAAAGCCAATTTTAAAAATGACCAAATGAGCATAAGTACGTGTAATATAAAGGATTATGTCAATTTTCGCAACTTTTCCCACCGAAAAAACAAAGCCAAACAAAGCCAATTCAAAGCCAATTTTAGCCCAATATTGGCTTTGTTTTTACTGAACGAACCCAATTTCAAAGCCAATTATGTTAAAATAGGTAAATTCGATTCACCGTTAAGGAAGGAAATTTTAACTTTGGAGCACATCACGGAGAGATGGTGTGCAGCCAGCAACGTTAAAAACGCTGACTTACTAAGTAAGAATGCAAAGCGTTCTTGTGGACGAAGGTTTTTTTGCAGGAACAGCTTGCTTTTCAAGGCAAAAAATCCTGAGAACACAAAAGTCAGCGAAATAAATCTGTGTCCGCCTTTAGCGAGACCTCGCCTTTTGGCGGGTAAATCTGTGAAATCAGTGTCAAAAATTTCTCTTTGCACTCCCTTCGACTCTGCTCAGGGCAAGCTGTGTCCTCGGTGGCTAAAAAATTGTGTTAATTTGTGTCTGAAATTTCGGAGGATTAAATTATACAAGTATGTTTACGGAGGTTTCGGTGAGGTAAGATTCCTGGGGGTCGTAAATGTTATCGCCGGAGGTGTCGTAAATATATTCGTACCGGCTGGTATTGGTCCAGCTTTGATTTGCATCGTTGGCGAAACCGCTTTGCTGATTATTGAAATTGTTCTGCTGAGAGGAGTTTTCCTGCAAAGACTGCTCCTTGAGAGAGTACTGGTCGGAATTGCTGGTGAGGACGACTTCGACCCGCTTTATATTAATACCGGAGTCGGAAAGGTCCTGGATTATCTGCGGCAGGGACTGCTCGATTTCCAGCTTAGTCTCGGCTTTCGATACGATAAGCCGGCCTGTAATCTCGCCCGCGGTTTCCTGAAAGTTTATAGAGACGCGGCCGAGACTCGGCGGATTAAGCTGGATTGTAATCTGTCTTACGCCGTTCTGCAGCGAGGTTTGCATCGATTCCTGAACCTGCCGGCTGAGAGGCTGAACAGTATTATCAGCGGAGTTGTTTTTTGAGATTTGTTCTGCCGATTGCAATTGCTCTGTATTTTGGAACCTCGCGTTGGCCTCGATGAGCAACTGCTGGGTATTTGTTGAGGAGTTGTCTTTTGATGATTGATTATTTTGTGATTGAGTCTGAGAGTTTTGTGATGATGACTGGTTTTTGTCGTTGCTTAAGATTTGTTCGGGATTGGCATCGTTGGTCTGGTTGGTATGTTTTTGCGCGGTGTCGGGTATTGTCTGCGAGGGAGTGTCTTTTTGGACAGGCTGGTTATTTTCGGGTACTGTTTGCTCTGCAGGTTGTTGGGTGTTGGCAGTTTGCGGCTGGGCAGCTTTCTGTTCTGCAGCAACGTTGGCGATTGTATATTGAGATAAGATGTCAGCAGTTTGGCTGTTAGTCGGCTGTTCGGTAGTAGTCTGCTGCGGTTGGTTAGTTTGCGGCTCAGCCGGCTGTGTGTCGGGATTTTTGGTTGGAGTTAGCTGGTTATCGAGGATTTGCGCAGCGTTGTTTTCGTTCGATGATGTTTGATTAGTTTGGTTGTTCGGCGTGGTTATGACGGATTCGATTATAGTTTTCTGTGCGGCGGGAGCGACGGTTACCTGGACTGGATTTTTCGTTTCGCCGTTGGTGGCTGCAAGTTCGGCTGGGACAGAAGTTGCGTTGGTTTGAAGCACCGGTTTTTCGGGTGTGGTTTCGATGAGAGAGGCAAGAGCGATATTCAAATTTACAGGTTGGATTTGTTCCTCTGAGGTGCCGGTTTGGTCTTCTGTGGTAGTGGTTGTGTTTTCTGCTGAGTTATTGTTCTGATTATTTTTGTCAGTCTTTTTTGTATTTTCGGTTGGCTGCTGGGCAGTTTCGGGATTGGTTTCTTGTTTTTGTGTTTGAGGGGTGTCGGTCTGCTGCGGCTCGGTGTCGGGATTGTTTTGTGTGCTTTGAGTAGTGTTATTATCGGCCGTTGTTTGCTGTGTGTTTTCTGATTTGGACTGGATTTGATTCAGGGAAGATTCAAAAGAGATGTTTTTTTGGTTTATAAGCGGTTTTTGAACGGCTGGAGCGACAACCGGGTTCAGCGGCAAAAGATTTTGAATTGTCAGTACGTTCGTATTCATAAAACCAAACCTGCAAAAACTATATTATCCAGTCAATAGTATGAATGATGCAAGTGATGTACCAGTTTTTGCAGGCGGTTTGCTGTAGGGTTATAAATATTTGAAAATAAAGAGGTTACGCATTAGATAAGCTGATTTTTTATCAAAGGTTCGGCGTGGCGGTTTTTCGGATAGAGAATAATTCCGGCTGAGAGGAAGAAATTTCCGTATTTCGGGTGTGTCAAGAAAACGTAAAGGGTGTTTAGAAACCCGACGCACACTTTTGGAGCGGGGATTTGATTTTCGGGCTTGAGGTGGTTTTTTCGGCCTTCAGAGCGGATAGGCAGGCTAAGGATTAAGTGGTGTATTTGATTGGCACAATAATTGCACATATGTTGAAACGAAAAGAGTTTGTACGAAAATAGAGGTACAGGAATGTCCGAAACAGGCAGAATAGTCGAGGTCCTGGAGGCTGGTCTGAGGGCGGAGAGCCTTCGTCAGAAGGCGATTGCCAATAACGTGGCGAACGTGCAGACGGACGGCTACAGGGAAATCGATGTTCGGTTCGAAGAGCTGCTCGAGAAGGCTCTGAAATCGGGAGGTAAGATAAACCTTGATGAGCTGAAGGAGCAGTTCTACGAGACGGAAGAGAATGCGGTCAAGTCGAACGGAAACGATGTGCATCTCGAGGTTGAAATCGGGAAGATGATAAGGAACGGTTTGAGATATACGGCTTTTGTGAGGCTTCTTGGCAAGAAATACGAGCAGATGGAGCGGGCAATAAGTACGGAATAGGTTTTTTAAAAGGTAAGTAAAGGGGAATTATTGAGATGAAAATCGACAGCGGATTCAGTCCTGTTGATATAGCGGTTTCAGGGATGCGAGCGCAGGGCAAAAATATGGAGGTGATTTCGTCGAATGTTGCCAACGTTCGTACGACCGACGACGGCAAGGGTAATCCCTATCGGAGAATCGAGGCTGTGCTGAGAGCGGATGAGAAGAACGGGGGAGTGGAGATTGACAAAATCGTAAAGGATATGAGCGTGTTCGAGAGTATTCTCGACCCCGGGCACCCGGATGCTGATGAGCGAGGCTATGTGCTGATGCCGAACGTGAAGCTTCCGACAGAGATGATGAATTTGACGATTGCGGCGAGGGTGTATCAGGCGAATGCAGCGGTTCTGAAAAGATATCAAAAGATGGTCGAGACGACACTCGAGCTGCTTCGCTGAAGAGCGGTTTTAAGAAGCTGAAACGGATTGAGAATTAAAGGGAAGATTAAATGATTAATTTGAATGCTAACGTTGGGTCAGTGACAGGCGGGGTCAATCCGCAGATGCCGAAGGTTGGCGGGGGGCAGGCTGAGAAAGAAGGATTTGCGGATGCGGTCAAGGCTGTCGGCAAGTATGTTTCGGAAGTTGACCAGACACAGCAATCGTCTGATATGTCCATCAATGATTTGTTAGCGGGCAGGAATGAGGATATCGTTTCGGTGGTGTCTGAGTTTGCGAAGGCGGATATGAGCTTTAAGCTTCTTGTGGGTGTGAGGAATAAACTGATCGAGGCGTATAAGCAGACGATAAATATGCAGATTTGATGTGCCCGCCTCGCGGCGAGGCCGCGGGCGGCTGATAATCGGTGTGAAAGATGGTGACAAATAGAGCTGTTGGCTGATTGATTTGGAAGTTATCGATGGGATTTTTTCAGAAGGTACAAGCGGTTTGGCAGAAAATCAGCGTTGTTCAGCGGGCACTGCTGGTGGCGGTGGTTCTGAGTTTTGTTGGGGCGGGGTGGCTTCTCGTTCGGTGGGCAGGCAGGCCCGATATGCGGATGCTCTATCAGGACCTTTCGCCTGAGGAAGCGTCGCTGATTACCGAAAAGATTGGTGAGAAACAGATTGAGTATGAGTTGCGCGGCGGGGGTACGAGCGTATATGTGCCGAGGGAGAGTGTTTATCAGCTTCGTCTGGATATGGCAAGAGAGGGGCTTCCATCGGGTGCGCAGGGCGGATATAAGATACTGGATGACGAGAAGATAGGGATAAGTCCGTTTGTGCAGAATGTGAATCTTCAGCGTGCGCTGCAGGATGAGCTGGCGAAAAGTATCCAGATGATGGACGGGGTGAGCCACTGCAGGGTGCATATAGTTACGGGCAAGCAGTCGATTTTTGCGTCGGAGCAGTCGGGGACAAGTGCGTCGATTGTTCTTCGTTTGAGGCCCGGCTTTCAGGTTAGCGCCTTGAATATAGCGGCGATAACGCATCTTGTGGCGGGCAGCGTTGAGGGGCTTCGGCCTGGAAGTGTCACGGTTGTTGACAGTAAGGGACGTCTTCTTTCGAGCGAGAGCGATGAGCCGATGGCAGCAGGTGCGGGGACGGTTCAGGATTATAAGGAGAGGGTTGAGAAGAACCTGTCGGATAAGGTTGAGAAGATGCTGACGGCGGTGTTAGGGCAGGGAAGAGCGGTTGTGAGAGTGAGCGCTGTTATTGATATGACGAGCATCAACCTTGTTACCGAGAAATATGACCCGACCGGCAAGGTTACAACGAAGGAAGAGATAACGAGTAACTCAGAGACGGGCAGCAGTACTGTTGCGGGAGAGGGCGAGGGCGGACAGGTTCTGCCGGGCAGTGTGAAGAAGGATGAGGTGATTGTCACCGAGTATATGGTCGGCAAGAGCGTTGAGCAGAGGATAGAGCTGCCGGGGCAGGTCAAGAATCTGTCGGTGGCGGCTTTTGTGGACCTTCGGCCTGCAGATGCGAATTCTGCGACGGGTGAAAGCGAAGCGAAGATAATGGCGGTAGCGGATGTTGAGAGGATAATAAAAAATGCGCTCGGGCTAACGGATGCGGATTCGGTTGAGGTGGTTGAGGTTGAAATTCAGACTGCGGGACAGGAATTGATAGCAGAGGCAGAGGGCGGCGGGGGACTTAATATTATTGCGATAGCGAGACATTTGTCGCTCGGGATAATGGCGATATGCGCACTTTTTGCGTTGAAGATATTCAGCGGAGCCAGGAAGAAGGCTGCGGCAGCGGAGCAGCAGTCGGTGCAGGCCGGCGGAACGGCGGCGGGTTTGCTGCCGGGAGCAGGCGAGGGGGCTGAGCCTGTTGTGATTCGTCGCCAGATAGCAAATGCGTTGCGCAGCAATCCCGAACAGGTTAAACAGCTATTTACGAGCTGGATACGTGAAGGAGAATAGTTAAGTGGCATTGACGGGTAAACAAAAGGCAGCGATGCTCCTGATGAACTTAG
Source organism: uncultured Pirellulales bacterium (assembly GCA_964464635.1). Classification (GTDB taxonomy): domain Bacteria; phylum Planctomycetota; class Phycisphaerae; order Sedimentisphaerales; family Anaerobacaceae; genus CAYLMG01. The sequence goes on from CAYXGT010000057.1 coordinate 11,414, forward strand.
ACGTGGCGTCGGCGACGGAACTTTTGAGGGGAGTGGAGGCTGGGATGGTCGAGGAATTGGCGGTGGAGGCGGCGTATCTGGATGCGGCGGGCTATCGTAACAGCAAGGAAAATCTGGTGTTTGCGCAGCAGTTTTACAGCTCGCTTCAGGGCAAGAGTGAATTCGAGGTGAAGGACTTTTTGAAGCAGATGCTGAAAAGTACGGTCGGAGAACAAAAGGCCGAACAGATACAGACACAGATAGGACGTCTGCTGCAGAAGCGTGACCCGTTCATATCCGTACGGTCGGCGGATTCGAAGGTTCTTTCATCGATATTAGAAAAGGAGCATCCACAGGCGATAGCGGTTGTTCTTACGGAGATGCCGACCAGGAAAAGTTCCGAGATTCTGGGATTTCTTCATGAGAGTGTTCGTGTGAGCTGTGTCAGGAGGATGGTGAGCAGCGAAAGCGTGACAGTTGAGGCAAAGGGGCGGATAGCAGAGATGATATGCAGGCGTCTGGAGCTTCTTAGTGTTGAGGGCAGGGCTGGCGAAGGTGCGGTTGAGCCGACTGATTCGCTCAGGAAGGTGGCGGTTATTTTGCGAAACCTCGGTAAGGAGCTCAGGGACGGGATGCTGGGCGCGATAAAGGAAAAGGACAGCGAGGCGGGCAAGATGGTTACGGATTTGATGATAGTGTGGGAGGATATACCGGTGATTGCGGACAGGTCACTTCAGGAGATTTTGCGAGGGATAGAGGCGAGAGTTCTGGCGCTGGCCCTGATTAAGGCGGAAGAGGCGATAGCGGCAAAGATTAAGTCGAATATTTCCGAGAGGGCGGCAGCGGCGATTGAGGAGGAGAGCTCGCTTATGTCTGCGCCGAAGAAAGAAGATATTCAAAAGGCAAGAGAGGAGGTTCTGGGGAAACTGCGTGAGGCGAATGAAAAAGGTGAGCTTTCATTTTTAGAAGAATAAAAGATGCAGAGCGTTATAGAGATATCAATTGACCGGCCAATACAGGATGTTGAGATTTGCGATGAGATTGGGGGGGCTTCAGGTGGTGATGGGCGCGATAGGTTTGGGAAGAATAAAGCGGAGCTGTCAAGGATTTGCGGGATTTTGAATGGTCTTGTGGAGAAGGTAAACCGGTTTTGCGAAAAATTGTTTGCCGAACACAGAGAAGCGATAGCCCGGCTGTCAGTGGAAATTGCCAGAAAGATACTGGCAAGGCGGGTAGAGGAAGGTGATTACAAAATTGAGACGATTGTTAAAGAGGCGATTAACGGAGCACCCGGCCGCAAAGAGCTGGTGGTGCATTTGAATCCGAAGGATTATGGTGAGCTTGAAAAGCTGCAAAGCGAGGGAGGTGTGAATTTTGAGGGTATTAAATTTGTTTCGGATGTGGCAATAGGAGCTGCGGAGTGTGTTGTCGAGAGTCCGAAGGGGACAATTAAATCTTTAATCGACGAGCACCTTGAGCGAATAGGCGGTGCACTTGAAAATTCGGGGTAAGAGAGTATGCCAGAGACGGGCGGCTGTACGATAAATTTTGATAAGCTGCATTCGGTAATTGAAGGAGTGAATTTGCACGATTGCCAGGGCGCGGTGGTGCGGGTATCGGGTCTTAAGGTGGAGTCGGCGGGGCCGGTGGTGGGTCTGGGTGAGATGTGCGGGATACATATTCGGGACGGCAGACGGGTTCTTGCGGAAGTTGTGGGATTTCATAATGAGAATCTTATACTTTTACCCTTAGAGTATATAGAAGGTATATCGCCCGGAGATGCGGTGACGGCGAGGACTACTCCCCGGTATATTAATCTGAGCGGGAATGTTTTAGGCAGGGTTTTGAACGGGCTTGGTGAGCCGATTGACGGCAAGGGGGGTTTAGAGGGCAGTGACAAAAGGGCACTGGATTCGGCGAGTCCGCCGCCTTTGAGCAGAGGAAAGATTACCGAGCCCCTGGCACTTGGTATTCGGTCGATAGACGGTTTGTTGACGTGCGGCAAGGGGCAGCGAGTGGGGATTTTTTCGGGCAGCGGGGTCGGCAAGAGTGTGCTGCTGGGTGACATAGCCAATTCGAGCGAGGCGGATGTGAATATAGTGGCGCTGATAGGCGAGCGCGGACGAGAGGTGCGTGAGTTTTTGGAGGAGGACCTTGGTGCGGAGGGTTTGTCCCGCAGTGTTGTGGTTCTGGCGACATCGGATTCGCCTCCTATACAGAGGGTAAAGGCGGCTTTTGTGGCGGTTACGGTTGCGGAGTATTTCAGGGACAAGGGGAACAATGTATTGTTTATGATGGATTCACTGACACGTTTTGCGCAGGCACAGCGTGAGATAGGTCTTGCGGCGGGCGAGCCTCCTGCGACCAAGGGATATTGCCCGAGCGTTTTTTCGATGCTGCCTCGTCTGATAGAGCGGCTCGGCTGTTCGGAGACCGGCAGCATTACGGGGATGCTGACGGTGTTAGTGGAGAACGATGATTTGACCGACCCTGTTGCGGACAGCGCGCGCAGCCTTCTTGACGGCCACATAGTTTTGTCGAGAAAGCTGGCAGAGCACGGTCATTACCCTGCGGTTGATATACTCGGCAGTGTGAGCAGATTGATGCCGGTGGTGACAAGCGCCGAGCATAAGCGGGCGGCCCAGAAGCTCAAGGAGATATATGCGGTTTATACGGATGCAGAGGATTTATTAAATATCGGTGCGTTTTCGCCGGGCAGCAACCGCAGGATTGACGGAGCGATTTCACTGATAGAGCGGATTAATGAGTTTCTGATTCAGCCGATACGCGAAAGAACCAGTTTCGAGGATACAAGGGGCCGGCTGATAGGTATTACACGGGCGTGGGATGAAATGCTTGGCGAAGGCGTCGGGAGCAAGATTGATAAATGAAAAGATTTGTATGGCGGCTTCAGCGGGTGCTCGACATAAAGGCCAAGGAAGAGCAGATAAAGAGGTCGCAGCTTCTTGCGATTACGGAAAGGCTGGTAAAGGTTCGCAGGCGGCTTTTGGCAGAGCAGCAGAAACTGCTGAAGGTGCTTACGGAAATTGCAGGTAAAGAGGGTGGAAGGCGATTGAGTGAGCAGGAGTTTTGTTTGAAATGTTCGGCGACGAACAATGAGATTATCAGAGAGCTGGCGGAGAGAGTGAGAGAGCTGGAGCTGGAGAAGAAAGAAAAAATAGCTGAGGTCCTGAAGGCCAGGAGGTTTAAGGAAGGGCTTGAAAAGCTCAGGGAAAAGGCGAAAGAGGAATTTATAAGGGAGCAGGAAAGACTCGAACAGAAACAGATGGATGAGCAGGCAACGAGCAGATGTGCGCGAAAGTTGATTTGTATTGATTGACAGGAGAAACGAAAGTGAGCAAGAAACATATGATACTGATAGCGGCGGCAGGGATTTTAAGCTTTGCGGCGGCGTTTGGATTTTCTTTTTTGACATCGAAGAAGGCAGCGGTGGTGGGTCCGGCAGAGGCTGAGGCGGCGGGTGCCGCTGAGCAGGCTGAATCTGAGAAGTACGAGCAGGCGGGCGGTGAGGCTTTATACGGTGAAAAGGGTTTGACGGAGAAGCAGCTTAAGAGGCTGGTTTATGATGCCAAAGAGAGGATTCGCGAATATGAGTATAAGCTTAAGGAGCTCGGGCTGCGTGAGCAGAGAATGCAGAGAGCCCAGGAAGTATTGAAAGAGGATATCGACAAGCTCAATAATCTTCGTGTCGATTTGGCGTCGATGGTGACAACTCTTAAAGAGGAACGTGACAAGCTGATTGCAAGCAGGATTATGGTCGAAGAGGCTGAGAAAACAAATCTCGTATCGATTGCGGCTACTTATGACAAGATGGACGCTGCGAGCGCGAGCCAGATATTCAGCAATATGAGCAAGATGGGTGCGGCGGGGGCAGGTGGTATCGATGAGGTGGTCAAGATTCTTTACTATATGGCGGAAAGGACGAAGGCGAAGGTTCTTGCGGAAATGGTGGGCAGCGAACCTCAGCTTGCAGCGGTTCTGTCGCAGCGGTTGAAGACGGTGTCGAGGACGGAATAGAGATATGGATATAGCAACCGTAATAGGGACGATTTTAGGTTTTCTGGTTATAATAGCGGCCATTGTTGCCGGTGGAGGGGCTGAGGCGTTTGTGCACCTGCCGTCGCTGGCGATAACAATCGGGGGTATGCTGTGCGCGACGCTGATACATTTTTCGATGCCCCAGTTTTTAGCGATATTTTCGATAGTAAAGAAGACGCTGATGAGCCGGATTATGTCACCGACGGAACTGGTTCAAAAGATGGTGAACTATTCGGCAATCAACAGGCGTGACGGGGCACTGGCGCTGGAGGGAGAGCTTGGCAATGCGGGTGACTCTTTTTGTGTTAAGGGTCTTCAGATGCTGATAGACGGCCAGGAGTCTGGATCGATACGAGAGCTGCTGGGTCTTGAGATACAGTATCTGCAGGAGCGTCACGCCACGGGTAAAAAGATACTTGAGTTTATGGGGGCTGCGGCGCCTGCGTTCGGTATGATAGGAACTCTTATCGGGCTCGTGCAGATGCTCAAGAGCATATCTACGCCTGAAAACATCGGAGTTGGTATGGCGACGGCCCTTTTAACGACCTTTTACGGTGCGTTTGCAGCCAATTTACTTTTTATACCGCTTGCGGGCAAACTCGGGATATACTCAAAGGCTGAGACGATTTCGATGGAGATGATTGTAGAGGGGGTATGCGCGATAGCAGAAGGTGAGAGCCCGACGAATGTTCGAGAGAAGCTGCAGGCTTTTATCTCCAAGGGCAGACGTGAGGAGGTAAAGGCGACTATATAATGAGCAAAGAGCCGAAACAAGCCGCGGCGGATGAGGACCAGGGGGCTCCGGAATGGATGGTGACATACAGTGACTGTATGACTCTGCTTCTTACTTTTTTCGTTCTGCTTTTAACTTTTTCATCTTTCGACGACAAGATTTACCGTCAGTTTGAGGATACTTTATTCGAGGATTTGCCCCAAATTTACCTGCAGGTGAGGCGCAGCAAAGCTTCGTTTTTGAATCCTGAAGAGCCTCTTATTCTGGCTGAGCTCGAAGAGGGCAGCGAGAAGCCGACATTAGAAGGCAAATCGAAAATCAATATGGTGATGGAAAAAGAGCCGAAGGAATTTTCAGATAAGAGGATTTTTTACGGAGACTCTGAAAAGATTTTCTGGGCAGAAGGAACTTCGCTGTCGAAAGAAGGTAAGATAACATTGGCGCTTATGGGCATTTTTTTACGGAGAGTCGAAGGCAGGGTTGTTGTCAGCGAGAACGGTTTCGATGATGGCGACAGGGCTGAAAGGCTTGGTCTTGCACGTGCGCTGACGGTTGTTGAGTACCTTACGGAACAGGCGGGCCTCGATGAGGGCAGATTCAGCATATCGGCTGTGAGTACTATGGATTCGTCGACCCGAGTGCAGCAGAAAGGCACACGTGCACTGGAGATAGTAATCCTGGAAAGGAGTGTTTACAATTGATTCTGAAGCGTCGAGCGATTAAGGAGCAGGGCCCGAAGGTTCCGGGCTATATCGTAACTTATTCCGATATGGTGACGCTTCTTCTTACTTTTTTCGTATTGCTGCTCAGTATCGCCGAAGAGCAGGACCCGGAGCTTGTCAATATAGGACGAGATTCCTTCGTCAGGTCGATACGGACTTTCGGGCTGGGGATGCTTGTAGGCAGGGGACAACCGGCTAACTTCGGTCAGCTCAATATAAAACATCCGGTTAAGCCTCCGGATGAGGTGTTCGACGGCAGGGTAATAAATGCGGAGGCTGAAAGGACGGAGCGGATATACAGGAGGCTTCGCCAAACGATGATGGCTTCGCCGTCACAGATAACGGCGGACAGGACTAATTTTACAGTAACCGAGATTCGGTTTTCGCGCGGCGGCGCGGTATTGAATAAAGATGGGCGCCGGTATTTGAACCGGTTTTGCAGGGATATTCAGCAGGCCGGCAGCTTGAGCGGTATGAAACTTTTTGTGCTGGGCCTGGCGAGAGATGCGCCGAGCAAAAGGGAGCAGTGGGTGCTGAGTGCAAAAAGAGCAAAAGCGGTGGCTGATTTTCTTGAGACGACGCTGGGCGGCAGAGACGGTGTGAGCATTTATTGCTGGGGGGCTGGTTCGGGAGGTGAATGGGTTGGGCCGGAAAGTTCCATCTCAGAGCAATCGCAGATAGTAATCGGGCAGCTTCTGGCAGGTGATTAATCAGGGATTGTTTTTTGCCTTTTGTTTTCGTCAAGTTCTGCGACAGGGTGTTTAATTTATCCACTTTTTATTTATGGGAATCGGCTATTTGGGATTACAGGGGGGGATTCGAGTGTTTGGGCACGGTTTTTGCACATAGATAGGTAAATTGAAGTTATTTGGTGTGAGTGATGGTTGAGCGATACAGGAAAACATTGGTAACTTTTCTGGTTGTGGTTCTTGCGGCCGGTGTCGTTGTGGTTTTGTGTTCTGAGGGTTTGGGCTCTGAGGGACAAGAGTCACTGAGCAGCAAGTTGAGCCCGGGGATTTTTGATGATGCGAACTTTTCAGGCCGGGATAATGAAAGGTTTGAGACAGGTGAGCTTTTTTACAGGATGATTCTTGCGATTTTGCTTGTGGTTGTTCTGGGCGTGGCGGCGATTTATGTCTCGAAAAGACTGCTGCCGAAGATAACGACGCTGGCCGGCAAAGAGATTCGAATTGTAGAGACGGTTTATCTCGGCCAGCGGAGGGCACTTCACCTGATAGAGGCGGGCGGCAGACGTATCCTGATAGGAAGTACCAATGAAGCGATTACGAAACTGGCTGAGGTCGGTTCTGAGGCGTCGGTGTCTTCGGGGCAGTCTTCGGAACAGGAGGAGTAGCGGGATGGTCTGCAGGCATAGCAGAATATTATTTTTGAGTATTTTATTTTTTTTATTAACAGCTTCTGCTGTTGCCTTTGGTGCGGAAGGGCAGGGGACAGGGTCCGGGGCGAACCAGATGCCGAGCGTGGGTGACCTTATTACGGTAGTTGATAAGGCGACGGCTGATACGAGCGAGGGCAGAGACTGGTCCACGCCGGTCAAGCTCGTGATTATCTTTGCAGGGCTTGCGATTCTGCCGAGCCTGCTGGTGATGATGACTTCGTTTACGCGGATAGTGATAGTTCTTTCCTTTGCGAGGCGGGCACTGACGACGCAGACGATTCCGCCGACAATAGCGATTATAGGATTGGCGTTGTTTTTGACGCTTTATACGATGTCACCGACTCTGGCGAAGATAAACGAGCAGTCGGTTCAGCCTTACCTTGAGGAGGAAATTGATTTTCAGACGGCAGGTACGAGGGCGGGGCAGTGTATAAAAGAGTTTATGCTTCGCCAGAGCAGAGAGTCGGATGTGGCACTTTTTGTGCGGATGGCAAAGGTAGAGGCACCCGAAAGCGCGATGGATATAGGGCTTCATATAGTTATCCCTGCGTTCATAATTAGTGAATTCAGGACGGCGTTCGAGATAGGCTGTTTATTGTTTATACCGTTTTTGCTGATAGATATGATGATAGCGAGCGTTCTTTTGAGTGCGGGGATGATGATGCT
>CAYXGT010000058.1:0-7536 GCA_964464635.1 uncultured Pirellulales bacterium
TGGACTCCAAGAAAAATTCTAAAAAATACTTGAAATCTAACACAGCCGCTCTGTGGTGAAAAGATTTTAGTGCAAATTCGTGTTAATTCGTGGTTAAAATTCTCTGTGGCGAAAAACAAATTAGCGCAGGGCGTAAAGAAGGATTCTGTAGGTCTTGAATTTTTTGAAGTTTTCAGCGTTTCTTTTGCCGCTGAAATACTTGTTCTCAATCTTACTGATTTTCTTTTTGTATTTCCACTTTACAAGTTTGCTGATAATTGGGTGCCTGTTTTCAAGAAGCTGCTCGGTCAGGATTGCAATGGGACGAACAACATCTTTACATATCTGGTTTTCGATATCTATAGTAGGTGCTGTCTGTTCGGTGATATCCAGATTTGTAATCTCTTCGAGAGGATATTTCGATATGATTTCGTAAAATGTATTGAGGTAGTGTCCGCCCGACTGCAGGCATTCACCGCTGCCGTTAGGGGCAGCCTTGAAGATGTCACTTATCAGGATGAATCCGCCTTCATTCAAAAGGTTCAGTGTTTTTTCAATTGCTACTTCGGGCCTGATATATTGAAAGCTTTCACTGAACAGAACAAGGTCGTACCGCTTGTTAGTTTCGAGCTGCTCATAGGTGCACTCGAAGATTGTGCTTTGGTTACCGAGCAGGCTGCGGCTTTTTTCGGCGAGAAAACGGCTTGGAGAGACACCGTCAACTATGTAGCCGGCATCGATGAGCTTCTGTACCGTATAGCCCTGCCCGCAGCCGACGTCGAGGATCGTTCTTACGCCCTGCGGTATCTGCGGTATCTGCGAGAGCAGAAGATTCGTATAATTCTGCTGTGCCTTGCGCAGGTTGGCGATTTCGACCTTGAGGCCTTCCGGCCAGTAGCCGTAATGAAGGTGGTCCAGGTTCAAAAAGTGCTTTCCGCAGATAGCGCCGATTTCAATACCAATTTCACGGGATATTTCTTTTTTACTCTTCACTATATGTGCCTGATTTTTAATAAAGATTTCATTATTTCCTTTGTCAGCCGGCTCGATGACCTCGTACAACAACTTCCCGCGGCGATTCCGTTGCCCCGTAGTCGATTGGTTACCCTGATAAGTCTTCGCAGTTATCATAACAAATCCTTATTAATATTGGTATCGGCAAAACCTCAGCAATAAATTGAGCCGGATTGGCCGCGGCGTGCATAACCGGCTTCGTGAACCGGCTGTAATATCCAATATGATTACGTAAAATCCTTATAATTTTATTGATTTGCCTTTTTTTCTCTGCTATTCTGAAATGCCTGAAATTAGTGGTAAATAAAAAATTACTTCATAATAATAAATGCAGGAGCGCAATTATGAAGAAAGACACTTACTATTTTCCCGTCTCATTTCGTAAATTAGTACTCGTTTTTTTAATCCTGGCTTCGATTTCGGTGCCGGCGTTTTGCCAGTATCTGGAGGGCTTCGAGGAGCGTATGACGGAGTTCACACTCAATAACGGGCTGAAGTTTCTTGTGCTTGAGCGGCATGAGGCGCCTGTAGTTTCCTTTCATACATACGCCAATGTGGGTTCGTCCGACGAGGTCAAGGGCATTACGGGCCTGGCTCACCTGTTCGAGCATATGGCTTTTAAGGGTACGGAAACCGTCGGCTCTAAAGATTACCACGCAGAGGCGAAGGCCATTGCCGAGGTTGACCGGCTGTTCGAAGAAATCAAGGCTGAGTATAGAAAAGACGAAGATGGCGACCCAAATCTTCTGCTGGTGCTTGAAAATGAATTTCAACAGGCCCAGCAGGAGGCAGGAGAATTTATTGTTCACGACGAGTTCGAGGAAATCCTTACTCGTGAAGGCGCTTCCGGTCTTAATGCCTATACAAGCTGCGATGCGACGCGATACATCTCGAGCTTTCCCTCGAACAAGATTGAGCTTTGGATGTCCCTGGAGTCGGACAGGTTCGCCAATCCGGTTCTTCGCGAGTTCTTTAAGGAAAGAGAAGTCGTTATGGAGGAAAGACGCCTTCGAACCGAAAGTAATCCTCAGGGAAGACTTTTCGAGGAGTTTTTTGCTGCAGCCTTCAAGGCACATCCCTACGGCGAGCCAGTCGTCGGTCATATGAGTGACATTCAGACTATAACCCGCAGCGAGGCTGAGAATTTTTTCCGGCAATATTATTCGCCTCGTAATCTGACTATTGCCATAGTTGGTGACGTCGAGCCGGAAAAGGTTAAAAAGTTAGCGAAAAAATATTTCGGTGCTATTGACGGCGGGACGAAACCCGACCCTGTCGAGACGGTCGAGCCGCCACAGCTTGGTGAGAGGCGGGTTGTTTTGAGCGACGCTGCTCAGCCGATACTGCTGATAGGCTACCATAAGCCCGAATTCGACCATCCTGAAAATGCCGCCTTCGACGTTCTGACGGATATCGTTTCCGAAGGCAGAACCGCCAGACTTTACAAGGCCCTGGTGAAAGAGCAAAAAATTGCCGTAGCCGCCGGTGCTTTTGGCGGGCCGGGAAATAAATATCCGAACCTGTTCACGTTCTATGCCGTCGCGGCAAAGGGACACAGCAATACCGAATGCGAGCAGGCACTTTACGAGCAAATCGAAAAGCTCAAAACCGAGCCTGTAACACAAGAAGAGCTCAAAAAGGCCAAAACGCGCTCGCGTGCCTCTGTTGTCCGCTCGCTTGCTTCAAATTCGGGGCTCGCCGCCCAGCTTGCGTTTTATCAGGTCGCGACCAGAGACTGGAGAAATCTTTTTATAGAGCTCGAAGCGATAGATAATGTAACCGCCGAGGACATCATGGGAATCGCCAATAAATATTTTACCGTCGAGAACAGAACCGTCGGTATGATTGAAACTAAACCTGCTGAAAATTGATTTTCAGGAGTAAAAAATGAAAGCTAAAAAATTGTTTGCAGTAAAGGCGGCTGCCTTGGCGCTGTTTTGTCTGGTTATCGCCGCCGGCTGTTTCGAGAATGTCAAACTCACAAAGGTTAAGCTGCCGAAATTGAAGGTGTCACAACAGGGGGCGAGCTATAAAAGAATAAAATATCCGAAGCTCGGTGACATTGTCATGCCGGACGTCGGCAAGGTTACTCTCGATAACGGAATCAAGCTGTTTTTGCTCGAGGACCACGAGCTGCCCATTATTAACGTATCGGTAATGATACGCACGGGCTCGATTTTCGAGCCGGCAGATGAGATTGGCCTGGCCTCTATCTGCGGGGAGGTAATGAGGACGGGCGGTACCAAAACAAGAACGGGTGACCAGATAGACGAAGAGCTCGAAAGTATTGCAGCCAGGGTCGAGACCTCTATAGGTGTTGACTCCGGTTCGGCTTCTATGTCCGTATTAAAAGAGGACGTTGATGTCGGCCTGGAGATTCTCGCTGATGTTCTGAGAAATCCTGCATTTGCGGAAGATAAAATCGAGCTTGCAAAAATCAAACAGCGCTCATACATTTCGCGGCGAAACGATAATCCCGGCTATATAGCGAGCAGGGAATATTACAAGCTTATTTACGGTGCTGACAGTGTCTATGCCCGTCATACGGAATACGCGACAATCAATGCTATCAGCCGTGGCGACCTGGTTGAATTTCACAAGAAATTTTTCTATCCGAACAATATCAGATTAGCCGTCTGGGGCGATTTTGACAGCGAGCAGATAATTAAGAAAATCGAAAAGGCCTTCGCCGGCTGGCAGCAAAAAGTGATAATTCTTCCGGCCGTCGGTGACTTTAAGTATGAATACAAATCGACGGTAAACCTGATTCGCAAAGACGATATCAATCAATCTAATATTTTTTTGGGGCATATCGGCGGCCTTAAGAGCGACCGCGATTATTTCGCGCTTGTTTTGATGAATCGAGTTCTCGGCCAGGGTTTTACAAGCAGGCTTTTCAGGAACGTGCGCTCGCGTATGGGACTTACATATTCGGTTTTTGGTGTTTACTCAGCCGAGTACAACTACCCCGGCGTTTTCTATGTCGGCAGCCAGACAAAATCAGAATCGACTGTCAAGGCAATCGAGGCTATGGAGCAGGAGATAAAAAAGATAACCGAAGAGGAAGTTACCGAAGAGGAGCTTGAAATCGCCAGGGAGAGCTTTCTTAACTCTTTTGTGTTCAATTTTGATACTAAAGGCGAAGTCATAAGACGGCTTTTAGTTTATGACTACTATGACTATCCTGAGGATTTTTTGATGAAGATGAAGGAAAAGATCGAAGAGGTAACCAGGCAGGATATTTTAAAGGTTGCACAAAAACACCTGAGGCCGGAGGACGTGCAGGTTCTTGTTGTGGGCAGGCCCGGCGATTTCGATGAGCCGCTGTCGGCATTGGGTACGGTAAATGAAATCGATATAACTATACCAGAGCAGTAAATTTAATCTTTTATTACTTTTACAATGATACATAAATGGTTAAAAAGACTTATTTCCGTATTGGAAATCGGGGGAGGTTTTTTAGGACTTATTATTTGTTTGTCGGCGTTGTTCAATCCTTCAGACACTTTTGCTAATACAGCATTACTGTTGCTGTTTTCCGTTGTGTTCTTCTTTGGAATTATCGCAGGTGTTTGTCTCATTGAGAACAGAAAGTATGGTACGATTTTGTCTTTGCTGTATCAGGCGATTCAGGTATTTGAGCTGTCGAGCGGGTTGATAACTTACAGTCTTGGTTCGGGCATTGTTTTCAATTTAGTAATTCTAAATCGTCAGTTCAGTTTTGAATTTACATTCGGGAGTCACTTTTCGTTATATTTTTTTCAGGCTGATGCACCGTTTGGTCTCGGGATAAACTTAGTCGCCCTATTTTTCTTTTTATACCTTCTCGGTGTCTGGATTAACGAAAGCAAGCAAAAAACTGAACAGCAGGGAACTGATGAGCAGCAAGAGGCCGATTTGGCAGAGGATGACAAGCAGCCCTTTATTTTTTAAGGATTCCGCGAGGGGAGAGAAGCTGCCAAAATCGTTATAAAAATGGTCTGCTCGCCGAAGCTTTAGCGGGCTAATCGGACGGACAAGTCCCCCAGATGGGCCGCCAATCAGGATCTGTCCAACTGGTGGCTCCGTCATCGAAATATTCCGGCTCAAAATCAATTAGTTCGACGCACCATCCGGACAGGTCCTGGTTGAACAAAGACGCGTCGTAAAACATATACCTCATATCGGTGACATTCGAGGTATCCCAGCAGCTTATATCTTGGTCGAAAGACGACGCATCGGAGAACATACGGTACATGTCGATGACGCTGGAGGTATCCCAGTCGCCTAAAGGCTGGTTGAACGACGACGCATGGTAGAACAACCCGTCCATGTAGATGACGTTCGACGTATCCCAGCTATTGATGTCCTGATTAAACGAAGAGGCATTGTTGAACATCTTGCTCATGTCAATGACGCTCGAAGTATCCCATCCGCCTATTGGCTGGTTGAACGATGAGGCAAAGTAGAACATCCGGCTCATGTTGGTGACGTTCGAGGTATCCCAGTTACCTATTGGCTGGTTGAACGACGAGGCAAAGTAGAACATATAGCTCATGTCGGTGATGTTAGCGGTGTACCAGCCGCTGATTTCCCCGTTGAACGACACCGCAGCATAGAACATACTGTTCATGCGGGTGACGTTCGAGGTATCCCAGCCGCTGATATCCTGGTTGAATGACGATGCATTGTCGAACATCCCACTCATGTCGTTAACGTTTGAGGTATCCCAGCCGCTGATATCCTGGTTGAAATCCGATGCATTTGCGAACATCAAGCCCATGTCGGTGACGCTCGAGGTATCCCAGCCGCCTATAGCACCATTGAACGACGACGCATTGCGGAACATATAGCTCATGTTAGTAACGTCCGAGGTATCCCAGCCGCCGTTATACTGATTGAATCTTGACGCACTCCAGAACATCCCGTGCATGTCGGTGACATTCGAGGTATCCCAGCCGCTGATATCCTGGTTGAATGAATCCGCATGGTAGAACATATAATCCATGTCGGTGACGTTCGAGGTATTCCATCCGCCTATCGGCTGGTTGAAGGCTGATGCAGAGGAGAACATCCAACTCATATTGGTGACGCTGGAGGTATTCCAATCGCTGATGTCCTGGTTGAAAGATGACGCATTGTAGAACATAAAGCTCATATCGATGACGTTCGATGTGTCCCAGCCGCTAATATCCTGGTTGAAATTGGACGTCCTTGAGAACATCCAACTCATGAGGGTGACGCTGGAGGTATCCCAGCCGCCAATATCCTGGTTGAAAGACGACGCACCGGAGAACATAAAGCTCATATAGGTAACATTCGAGGTGTCCCAGCTGCCTATTGGCTGATTGAAATCCGATGCATCACCGAACATCCTCCACATATTGCTTACATTCGATGTATCCCATACGCCTATTGGCTGATTGAACGAAGACGTTAGTAAAAACATCTCGCTCATATTTGTAACGTTGGAGGTATCCCAGGCGCTAATATCCTGGTTGAATGAATATGCATTGTAGAACATCCCGCTCATATCGGTGACGTTTTCAATACCATCTGAGGTGAGTGGTACTGAAACGAGATTCGAGCAATCAAAGAACGCATCGTGCATGTGGGTGAAACCCACTTGACCCCAGTTATCGACACTTATAAGCTTTTGTCGCTCGGAAGATCCGCCGCCGTTGTTAAGACTATTGTACGCCGTCACACTGCCGGTAACCGAAACAGTATAGATTCCATCAATGCCGTAGTCGTGCGTATGAGGCCCCGGAGTGTTTACGTCAGTCATGTTGCTGTCCCCCCAGTCGATAACAGCATTCACATCACCTGCCAGCGCCAGGGTAACCGTCGTTCCGTCGCCGAGACTCGTGTCCCAGGTCGTTACGAAAGCATAATTTTTCAACCAGTCGGCGGTTAAGATTTCAAGGTCGTTCGCGTCAACCTTACCTGAAAAGTCAAAATCCGCCCAATCACAAAAATTGTTTAAATAGTTGCAATCTTCCACCCACCATTCAGCGAAAAAAGCGAAATCATTAAAATCTACAACACAGTCACCGGTAAAATCTGCCGTTGGACAATCGGCAAAGGATGAGCTGGTAAAACTCAAAGCCATGAACAAGCTCAAAGCTAATACCATTTTCATTGTGCGCCTCCCTCAATAAGTATTTTTTATACTGACGAGAAATAACGGAAGGGGTATTATTGCCTCTCCCCCTCCATTAAAATTGTTAGAATTATACCATAAAACCTGATTTAATACAACCAAAATACCTCCCTCAAATTTTTATAATTCTTTCCTTATAAGATGATTATGGATATTCGGCTGACTTAAAGGCAGTGGAGTACCGCAAGAAATATTCGAGTTAAAGGTTAATTTGTCAGCTACTGCGGCCAATTGGGTGTGCAATTGATGTCATCCGGGTCGTTGCAGGTAAGCCACATAGAAGCAAGCTGTGCAAAATCTGTAAATGATACCGAATCGCTTTTGTCGATGTCGGCGCCGTTGCACCATTCATTAGTGCTGCAATCACTGTTCAGCCATTCGACAGCCAGTAATTTTAAGTC
>CAYXGT010000058.1:7546-18955 GCA_964464635.1 uncultured Pirellulales bacterium
CCTTGAATCCGACGAAACAATCCGTATCGATATCGGATGGATAGCCGTATCCGAGCGTCCATACGGCTTGACAGGTTACCGGCTGCATCATTTCAAAGGCTGAATTGACATCGACCAGGCCGTAACCGAATGTTTCATCGTAGCCCGGGGTGCCCAGGTCTTCTGCGGAGCTGATTAGGATATCCCGCACCTCTTCTGCTGAAATATCACCACCCTGAGCGGCAAATATCAAAGCGGCAACGCCTGAAACATGCGGGGTTGACATCGATGTTCCGTTGTTATATCCGTAAAGGTCCGCTGTTACAGAAACAGTTCCGGTTATTCCGTCTTCGGCAAGCGGCTCAAGCTCATCACCATCTTCTTGTGAGACTGATACAACCACCAGCGGGCTGCCGGTTGCGAGTGTGCCGAGAAAATTGTCCGGGATATTGTTTGAAATAATTACTCCCATTGCTCCTTTTGACTGAGCGTGGGCGACTTTTTCGGAAAAATAGATATCGCCCCGGCGGATGTGAGCTATATTACCGGCTACACTATCAGGGCAGGTATTTTCAGGATCCAGTCCGGTTGCCAGGCCGCAATTACAAATCTGACCGGTAACTATTCCGGCGGCAGTCCCTTCAACGGTGTTGGATTGATGGCTTGTGTCAGACCATATCGCATCGCCCGTTGCATCAGAGCCGACAGGAACAGTAGAAAAAACGTTTACTCCCGGTGCGGCAAGCTCTATTGTAGGGCCATAATTCGAGAAGTAGGCTTTTTGTTTGTCTTCATCCACAGCAGCCACAGATATTACAGAATCAAAGCCGGCAGGATATTCAAGCGTACTGCTGCCATCGTTTCCCGCAGCGGCTACAAGCAAGACGCCTTCGGCGTAAGCATTATCGCAGGCAGTCTCGAGAGAAAGGGAATAGTCAGTGGTGCCAAGGCTCATACTAATAACGTCAGCGTCGTTATCCACCGCCCATTCTATTCCTGATATCAGCCAGCTCGTTTGGCCTTCCCCTTCATTATCAGCTACTTTGCCGATAAGTAAATCCGCCTCCGGTGCGACACCGACTACGCCGATATCATTATCCGCGGCAGCTACCGTACCGGAAGTATGTGTGCCGTGCCCTTCGAAATCCTCGAGGTCTTCGTCAGGGACAAAACTTATCGCTGCTATTATATTTGCCCTGTCTGGATGGTACATACTTATCCCTGTATCAAGAACGGCCACAATTACGCCGGCACCTTTGGTTTTTGACCAGACCTGTGGAGCCCCCACCATCTCTATGCCGTATGGAATTTCCTGCGAAGACAGGCTCTCGACAGTATCAGTGAAAGCAGCACTGCTGCCGACAGAACCAGTTGCGCAGATTGGATAGTCCGGCTCAATATAGGCGACATTTGGATTTTCGAGGAGCTGCTCCAACTGTTGTGAGCTGAGTTTTGCCGCTATAGCGGGAATAATATTAAAAGTTCTGGCTGATGCAAATTCGGAATTTGTTAACATTGAGCGTTTTTGATGGTGGTCCTTAAATACGACTATGTAGTTTGCTGTTTCTTGTGAGGCATATGAATTTATACATACTATCAGGAGACAGCAGCAAACAAAAATTCTCAATAGTTTTTTATGTGTCATAGGCTTAGTTTTTCCTATGAAAGCCCGGGCCGGCTTAATCTCGACATCTATTACTCGCCCGGCGTTGGTGTGGCCGCCTGCCAGTTGGCCGGGTCGTTCCCATATTCATTTAAGTTCACCCGCGTCAGGGAATAGCCCTGGCCGTCCGCCTCGGCCGGCCACGGGTTCGTACCTTCGAAATCATCGGGGTGCGAGCCGTCACTGTAAACAACGCGGTCTATGCGAATATAGCAACGCTCACCGTCATCTTCCTCTCCCGGCATTGAGATTTGAAGTTTTTCACCGTCATTGGCGAGCTTGCCGTCATATGGGCCGTAAATGATAGCGGAAGGCACTGATGGAAATCTCTCTGCGAAGGCCGTAGGATTCTCAACCACCAGTATGTAACCGCCGGCGGGAATCGTGACCGGTGAATCGGCGCTGAAGGAAAAATCAATGCCCTGGGTAAACGCCCACGGCGCAGCTTCGTCATAATCATATAGCGTGATGTCACTTACGCTGTTATTGTACAGCTCGACATAATCGAACTCGTCGTTGTCGTATGCGCTTCCGCTCAGCCAGTCCGGATGATACATAATCTCGCTTATGACGACAGGGCCGATCCTGGGATATGCATTGGCTGCGCCGGGTGTGTTACTGCTCATAGCGACAAAATTATATGTGCCGGTGCTCTTAAGGTAGCGTCCGAAGGCTACATTGGATTGCGATGCACCGAAGTCCTCCTGTTCGCGGTATCCCGTTAGATGGCTGTTTGCGTCAAGGGC
The DNA here is from genome assembly GCA_964464635.1 of uncultured Pirellulales bacterium. Lineage (GTDB taxonomy): Bacteria > Planctomycetota > Phycisphaerae > Sedimentisphaerales > Anaerobacaceae > CAYLMG01. Next base: position 9,935 of record CAYXGT010000058.1, read on the forward strand.
CGATGTCAAATACACCTCATCGCCGTTTTCGCTGAGGGCAAAGCAGGCGCCGAAATGGTCGTTTTCAGTGAACACGATATAATCGCCTGCGGCTATTGTTGTACTGGATGGTATTTCGTATTTCATCAGGTTGGCATCGTTGATGTCGTTGTCACTTAGGTACCAGCCGCTGATATCGATTGTCTGTGTGGTTGTGTTGTACAGCTCTATCCAGTCGCCGGGGCTGCTGTCCTGGTGGGCGAGGATTTCATTGATTACAATGTCACCCGGATTGTGGGCATAGGCCGAGTCATTCGCACAGGGAGAGCCGTAAATGAAAACGCTTGCCCGCCAGCCGTCCTTGTCACTGAAGATATTCGGGTCACTGTTTTCAGGGTCTATCACCGTCAGGGAAAAGCCGCTGCCGTCGGTGATTGAATACCAGCCGTCCTTATATTTGAAATCCTGAATTGTTTCGCCGAGTGCGTCCGCCAGCTCGATTCTCTCGCCGCCGTTATCAAGCCTGCCCGTGAAAGTACCAGCGATGTTCATACCGCTGCCGTACTTAGCCGTGAACGAATCTTCTTCCTGGACGACCAGGACAAATTCGTCCGGATTTAGCGTCATATCGGGGAAGGTGAAATCGATTCCGTTGGTAAAGCTGACCAGGTTCAGATTTATCGCACTCGTCCCGATATTTGCAAGCTCGATATATTCGGTATTCGGGTCCACGGGATTATTTTCGTCGTAGGTGTGGTACATAATCTCGGTGACACGCAGACTCTCGGCTACCGGCCCGACTGCAAAAGTAGCCTCGTTTAAGGCGCTCCAGGTGCTCGAATTGAGTGCGCGTGCCTTGACGGTTATGCTGTTATTGATGGTTACAGCCGAGCTGTAAGCCGTTGCGGTTGGTGAGACTGCACCGGTGCCGGCCACGCGCGGGTCCGTGCCGTCGGTAGTATAGTATATTGTCCCGGCTGAAGCGGTCATAGTCAGGCTGAAACCGGAATCGACCCGCCCGCCGAACTGGCTAAAGACGGGTGCACCGACCGATGGATACAGGCCGGCTGTCTTAAGCTGGCTAAGCACGATATCGTTGCGGGTCTGGCTGGACGCCTGGAAATAATTGTTGATGTTATTATTGACTGCGGGCCACCAGTCGTCATCTTTGGTCCTGGGCGTAGTTGATGATGCATCTCCCCATCGCGCAGACTCGGCAATAATTGCTGTTTCGATTTCATATGCGCGTGCCAGCCATCTTTCGGTTGATGTGGCAGCAATCAGCGCACCGCCGTTAAAGAAATACTTATGAACATGGTCGGCAAATAAAAGAAGGTATTCATTATTGCTCATCAGCTTCTTATGAATCCACCAGGGATTGCAATTAGCCTGTGTAGCGAGTGAGGATTTAAGCGTGATATTCACACGGTCCAGCGTCAATCCCGAGGTAATAAGCGATTGTTCACTATCGTGTGCAATAAACTGGAAACCGTCCGGATTCTCCCGATTATAAACTGCGAATAAGTTTCGCGGCATATTGTCACCGCCTGGCGGGCCCAGCGGCATATCGCGGTTACCCGCATAGAAAACAATGAGCATATAATCAATCAAATTCTCCACATCCACATACCGCGTATAGCTTGGATTCGGCGTACCGTCGGTATTCAGTCCCTGGATTCGGTAATAATCGCTGTTGCTGCTGACGCCGGCGTTCACCTGTGTCCATAAATCGTAATAGCCGTCAATGGTACCATCCGTCGCATAGATGACTCCGTTGTCATTATCTGATTTTATCGTGTCATAGTCATTGTCATCGCCGCCGAAATATGATTCTCCGTAGCTGTCGCTCGGGCGTTCGTCGGTCTGATACAGTCCCCAGTAAAGGCCGTTGATATAAAGGTGGTAGAAACGCCCCCTTGAGTAAGGCTGGCCCATATCGCGATGAGAGTCGTGAGTAAAAGGATCATAAAGCCAGGTCGCATTTGAGCCGCCACCGCCCATCCTGATGTTCCAGGAGAAATTCTGTGCGGTACGCAGGTCGATTTTGTCAAAGCTGTCAACGCCCTCGTCATCGAACATCGGGTAGTTCAATTTCGAATCACCATATTCCGAACGGAAGAATAATCTGAACGAATGCTTCGGATTTAAGGGCTGCCTGCTCATTCCTCCTCGAATACGCAGGCCGCCATTGACCTGAAAACCTTCGCTGCTGTCAGGATTGATAAGCTCGACCGAGACCGGCCTTTCCCACGCAGCACCGTCCCTGTGAGGATTGGAATAAATACCCGTTGCAGCGCTTGTAAAATCCTCGAGGTCGATAGCCAGCGAAATCGTCGGTATCGCCAGCAGCGCATCATCTATCAGGTCGGTATAGCGGCTGTCAGAGACCGTAATATCGGGGTCCATTCCATAATCATAAACTTGGCTGTTGACCGACGAAGTCGGCCAGCCTGTCGGCGGTGTCGCTGATTGAGCTATGATGTCGTCGAGGAAGATATACGTTCGCGTATTCACCTTCGAAGGCAGCCAGCCGGATTCGGCTTTGTAGGCCATAGCCCGCAGGCAGGTTGTCTCGCTGATATTTATCCAGCCGGTATAAGTCTGGCCGTTACTCATCGTAGGCTCGCTGCCATCGGCGGTATAGCGTATTATCGCATCGTCGTCGCCGCATACGATGCCGACGTCTAACGGTGAACTATAAAAGCCGTGTTCCTGACTGAATTTTACGCCGTCAACGTAATCCACGAAGGCGCCCGTGTTCACGGTCGCGGGCGTTGGTGTCTCGAAATACATCGGTGTCGATTCCATCGAGCCGACTATTGACGTTGCCTCGATTTCCGCGGAGATAAGAAAATCTGAGCTGCCCGACTGCACGTTCAGCCCGTGAAAGGCCAGCACATTATCTTCTCTTAATTCGCTTACATAGCTGGAAATATCGTACTCTGCAAAAGTCGTTGCCGCAGAATCATCATGCAGGGCCAAGGCTGTCGAATTATACAAAAGAGTAGCAGGTTTGTTTTCCGAAGCAATCTCGACTCCATTAAGATAAGCTACGCACCCGTCGTCATAGCGTACCCTCAGTGTCATACCAACATAGTCAGCAGGGTCAGAATCGATTGTAAACGGGATGCGAATGTAACTGGTACCTGTCGTATTGTACATATCAGACTGCACATCGTAGCTGATATAACTTTCATAGCCGGTATTGGTTTCAAAGCCGACCCCACCGCTTTCACCGGAGCCCAATGTGTAATCATTCCACTGCGAGTCGTCGAACTGCTCATCGCTGCCAGTCCAGCCGGTACCGATGTCACTGGTTGGAATGAGAACTTTTTTATCCGTATCCTCCTCAACAAGCATCGAGGATGCTGTGATTGACGATGCAATTCCATAGGAGATATCGCCTGACTGCGGCGGATAGCCGAGGCTGCCGTCCGAAAGCTCACACATATTGTATTCATAAGCTATGGTGCCGTCCGGTTTTACCAGGGCAAGATATTCGCCGTCACCATCAAGTTTGAAATTCGTATGGTAATAACCGCCGGCGTCCATATACGGATAATCCTCATCATCCTGTCCCGAAGCAAATACGAGAAGATATCCATAGGCATCTATGGTAACAGACGGAAACTGCCATTTGGTCAGCTCATTTACATCATCCGTCAGATACCAGCCGCCGAGGTTAATTGACTGGTTAGTCGTATTGTAAAGCTCGAGCCAGTCCGAAGACCTGCCGTCGCCGTCAAGCAGTGAGTCGTTATTGATTGCCACAAATTCATTGATTACCACGGTCAGGCCGGACTCGAGCCAGTTTTCAGCCAGAAGGGCAAAATCGGCAAAGTCAACGTCGCTGTCACCGTCGAGATTCGCACTGCCGCTGCCGTCACCAAGCCATTGCGAAGCGAACTCGGCAAGGTCGTTAAAATCGACCGAATCGTCCCCGTCGAGGTCGCCCTGAATTGCATAAACCGGCATTGACAGGCTGAGTGCAAGTGCCAACAACGATAATACAATACCGCTAAATATAGTGGTATTTTTCACGGTTAACACCCTCTTACTTTCCCCAATTTTGGGCAACATTTCGAGCATTATACCATATATCTTTCGTTTTTGCCGCATAAAAAACAGGATTTTGCCCGAAACAGCGGATATGTTTTAATTTTTGCGTAATACAGGCGAGATTTTTGCTAAATGTCACCGGAGGTAAGTATCAGCTGTTTCTTATAGGAGGTGTGTATTGAAACCTTTTCGGAAATTGTAATAGCTTAAGAATATATTAAAAAGCCCTGCATATTTTTTATGCAGGGCTTTTTTTAACTAAATAATTATTCTTTATTGCTCTTTTTTCTCTGTAGCTTCGGCGGCAGGGGTTGCTCCCTCTGCTGTCAGGCCCGCTTCAGCGGCTTTTTCTTCCGCCTTTGCGATCTTTCGTCCGGCGTGGCTCTTGCGATGAGCAACCTTGGGCAATCCGAATACGGATTCATTCTCTTCCCACTTTTCCTCGCCTTTTAGTGTTTCAATTCGCTCGGCTCGGCTGAGAACGTTGCGATGCCTGCTCAGTGCGCCTTTAATTTTTAATGAACTGTCAACTGACATTCGATTTTTCTCCTAAAAACTACCTGGCCTTCTCACCGTAAGGGTCCTTGAATACAAATTTCTGAAACCCCGGCGGTGCCTCGTAACCGGTACCGATTTGTTTTATTTTTTCTTTTGCGGCAAAACCGTCTGTTCCTTCCTTATTCGGATTATTATACGTATCTTTTTTCGTAACTAAAAAATATAAATCTCCGCGTTGTTCAATCTCTGTTTCGATTCCATTGTCGTCAAAATATTTTTTGACAGGCTCCAGGTCCGTTCGGCTGTGATACTGCATAATCACAATATGGTTCGAGCCGCTCTCTGCCTGTATCTGCCCGGTATCGTAAATTGCGCTGCTGTCCTCGCCGATAGTATCTGCTGTTTTTATCAAAGAGCCATCAATATTTTTTAAATTTAATTGTGTTCCTGCGGTTTCAGGAATACGAGTTTTTTGCTCGTAAAGCTGTCCGAGCCTGAAAAAGACCAAAAACAGCAATACACAGCCCAGTCCGAAAGCGACAACGGCTGTATATGGTACCGAAGTTTCGAGCCTGCCGTTGAGAAACTGCAGCATTTTCGGCCTGCTGGGCCATTGCGATTCGCCCTTTGGGCTTTTAACCGGCTGTTCTTCAGGCGGTTCGAGTTCCGTATATATCTCTCTGGACTTCTTCTCTAAACTCTTGCTGCTGAAGGGTTTAAATTTCCCCTCGCCGATTACCTCATACAAAGACTTTTTTCTCGGTCTATGTGCCATAAGATATCAGCTCAACTATGCCAAAAAATCGGCAAAAAGCAACACCCTTCACCCCGTATAAACGGTTATCACCTGAAGCTTTCGATACTTTTATAACATTTTGCTTTCGTTTACAACTATAAATTGTCAATTTTTGTAAAACAGGTATATCTTTTTGACAAAAAGCCGCAAAGGATTTACTATGTAGGTTTTCAAAACAGGAAGATTATTGAAATTAAGGATTTGGCCGGTAAATCGAGAAAAAACTGCTGACGAAGGCAATGAAACCTGCAGTAAAACGATAAGTGTGTGCTTTTTTACATTGAGAGAGCGGCGAGCAGATTTCACTTGACAAAGCCGTTCAGATTCACTATTTAAGCACTTTTCGGGATTTTAGTCCTGTTTAAAAGTGCAGTCTTGATGGAGTGTTTATAAATGCTACCGGTAAAAAAAACCAGTAAATCGAGAACAAGGACAAGGCGAAGCCATCATCGGCTCAAGCCGATTAACTATTCTGTCTGCAAGAAGTGTGACCAGGCAAAGCTGCCTCATGCAGCCTGCCAGAACTGCGGTTACCTCAATCCAACAATAACCTTAAAGATCGTCAAGGAGGAAAACGCCTGACAAATGCGAATCGCAATTGATGCAATGGGCGGAGACAATGCACCGGGTGAAATTGTCGCTGGTACCATCGATTCGATTGAGCTGCTCGACAGGGACGATGAGCTGATTCTTGTCGGACAGCGGCAAATCATCGAGCCGCTTGTCCCTTCGCGGGAATCCCGGCAGGGTGTTCTGCGCATAGTGGATGCGCCGGATGTTATCGGGATGGATGAGCCTCCCATCGAGTCTCTGCGAAAAAAGATTAGAAGCTCCATTGCCGTGATGGCCAAGCTCGCGAAAAGAAACGAAGCCGATGCTGTAATCTCAGCCGGCAACACCGGTGCCTGCGTTGCCGCGTTTCAGATGAGAATGAGAAACCTGCCCGGTGTCAACCGCCCAGGTATCGCCGTGGTCTTTCCGACTTTTGAAGGACCTGTCACCATCTGCGATGTCGGCGCAAATATCGCCTGCAAACCGATAAATCTTTACCAGTATGCGATAATGAGCTGCATATATGCGAAGAATGTGCTCGGCATAGAAAATCCGAGGGTTGGTATTATGAGCATCGGCTCGGAGGATGCAAAGGGAAACGAGATTGTAAAAGGTGCACGAGGAATGATAAAAGCCGACCCTTCAATCAACTTTCTGGGAAATATCGAGGGAAGGGACATCTTCAAGGGAATCTGCGACGTGGCTGTTTGTGAAGGCTTCGTCGGTAACGTCATTCTAAAGCTTACCGAGGGTCTCGTTGACGGCTTGTTCAAGGCAATAAAACACGAGCTTATCCAGGAAAAGCTCAGGCTTGCGATGGAATTCAAGCCCGTTATGATGAGAATTTATCAAAAATACGACTATAATGAATACGGCGGTGCCCCCCTGCTCGGTGTCAACGGAAATGCTATTATATGTCACGGCTCAAGCACGAGCAGAACAATTAAAAATGCCGTACTTGCTTCAAAAAGATTCTACACTGCAAATGTTAATGAGAAAATCACCGAACGCCTCAATCAATCTTCTATAAAGGTTAACAAATGAAGAAAAACAAGGATGTTGAACAGCAATCCGGCATATATCGGGCCGTTATAAAAGGATGCGGCTCATTTGCCCCGGAAAAAATTCTTACCAACGATGACTTCGAAAAAATGATAGATATAGATACATCAGACGAGTGGATTACCACTCGAACCGGAATAAAAAGAAGACATATTGCCGCCAATAACGAAACCACTGCCTATCTGGCAACAGAGGCTTCGAAAAGAGCGCTTGCCGACGCAAAGCTGGACCCGAAGGAGCTCGACATTATTATGGTCGCAACAATTACACCGGAAATGGTCTTCCCGTCCACAGCCTGCTTTGTCCAGCTTAATCTCAAGGCTGTTAACGCATTTGCCTTTGATATTGCCGCCGCCTGCAGCGGATTTATATATTGCATTGCTATTTCAAAGGAATTTATAGAAAAAGGCCGGTATAAAAACATTCTTATTATAGGCGCTGAGACTTTAACAAAAATTACAAATTACAAAGACCGGACAAGCTGTATCCTTTTCGGCGATGGAGCAGGCGCTATCGTTCTACAGCGTTCCAGTGATGGTCAAAAGGGTATTCTGTACACTACAATGTACTCAGACCCGAATTACTGGGAGGCACTGAACTGTCGTGCTTACGGCTCGCTTTATCCGGCCGACAAAAAACTCGATGACCCTAATAAAATCTATATGGAAATTCACGGAAGAGAAGTTTATCAGCAGGCTGTTCGAAGAATTGTAGAGACTGTAAAAGAATGCCTCGATAAGTGCAATTTGACTATTGATGATATCGCTATGGTCATCTCACACCAGATGAATGAGAGAATCATCGAATCAGCCGCAAAACGCCTTGGAGTGCCGAAAGAAAAGATGTTCATAAACATAGACGAATACGGAAACACGTCAGCCGCTTCTGTACCACTTGCTTTCGATGAATGTTACAAAAATGGCAAAGTGAAAAAAGGCGATAAGGTAATTTTTGTCGCTTTCGGAGCAGGGCTTACCTGGGGAGCGGCTGTTATTCAATTTTAATAATCTTTTAATTAACAGACAGAAGATAAGACAATGAATACTGCTTTTCTATTTCCGGGTCAGGGTGCTCAGGTGGTAGGAATGGCATCTGATATCGTTCGGACCTATCCGGCTGCTGCAGAGGTTTTTGCCAGGGCCAATGCCCTGCTCGGCTACAATTTACAGAAAATCTGTTTCGAAGGCCCGCAGGAAAAGCTCAACAGCACGACCATTTCTCAGCCGGCTATCTTTACCGTATCCGCCGCGATTTTGGAAATCCTGAGAACTGAACTGGAAACAAATCCCCTCAAAGCCGATGTCACTGCAGGCCTGAGTTTGGGCGAATATACCGCCCTTTATGCGGCTGATGTGATTAATTTTGAAGATTGCCTCAGGCTCGTTCAGAAACGAGGCGAGGCTATGCAGGCTGCTGCCGAGAAAACGGACGGTTCTATGGTAAGCATCATCGGTCTTGACGAGCAGAAGGTCAGGCATCTCTGCGAACAGGCTGCTCAGGGCGAGCTGCTTGAACCTGTAAATTTCAACTGTCCGGGCCAGATTGCCGTCAGCGGCTCAAAAAACGCCTGCAGGAGAGCGGAGAAAATCGCTGTCGAGCTCGGAGCAATAAAAGCTGTCCCGCTCGCTGTAGCAGGCGCTTTTCATACCAATATGATGGCATCCGCCGCGGAAAACATCGGCACAGCGCTTCAAAAATGCCGGATAACCGACCCTGCTGAAACAAAAATTATTGCGAATGTAAACGCTGAGTATTACACCTCGACAGACCAAATCAGGCAGGGGCTTATAAAACAGTTGACTTCACCGATACTTTGGCAAAAATGTATGGAGAAACTGATAGCTGACGGCATCGAGAAGTTTTTTGAAATCGGCCCGGGCAGAGTTCTTACCAGCCTTATGAAAAGAATTGACAGAAAGATTAAAGTCATCAATATCAGTACGTTACAGGGCCTGCAGGAATTATTACAGGCAATATGCGCTTAATACGGAGACTATGAGATGTCGGAGCAAAGACTTGCCGTCGTAACCGGAGCTGCAAGGGGCATTGGCAGAGCTGTTGTGCTGGAATTGTTA
>CAYXGT010000059.1:0-18648 GCA_964464635.1 uncultured Pirellulales bacterium
TTCATCTCCGGCGACTGGGAATTCTGGCTCAGGGTCTCACAAAAATACGACTTCCTCCATATAGACCAAAAGCTCGGCATTCGCAGATTCTCTGGCGACTGCATCTCACGCTCAGAAAACATAGCCGGCACCGATATCGGCCACCTCGACGCCCTGCTGATATCAAAATGCTACCATTACGCACTAAAGACAAACACACTCATCGACCATCGAGGCATCAACGAGCACCCCGTCTTTTCAAACTGGCCGCTGACAAACCTGCTCAGGGAAAAGCTCAAAGCAAAACTCGCAGGAAATAAAATGGATCCTGACGATTATATTGAAAACATCACCTTCCTTTGCAAAGAATCCGAACCGCAATTATCAATAGTAATTGACACACCCGATTTGACTGATGCTCTGCTGAACAATTTAACCGCTCTCAAAAACCAGTCCGAAAAAAAATTCGAGATAATTGTCGTAATCACCTCCAAAGACTCCCCGAAAATTGACAACCGGTTCGCCCGGCTCAATATCTGCTTTATAAACCTCAGGCAAAATCTCGGCCGGTCCTTCGCAAGAAACGTCGCCTTAAAATTCACTAAAGCACCTTATGTGGCATTCCTGAATCAGGACGCTATCGCACACCGCAACTTCGTCAAAAACATCTGCTTTCATTTCAAAACAAAAAACATTCTCGCCCTGAGAGGAAAAGTCCTGCCGCTCGCCGCAAACTCGGCGTTCACCCCAGATTATTACGACCTCGGCGACGAGCCAATCTATTCACTTTGCGAAACTGAAACAAACTGCGCATTCAAAAAAGACGTGCTGCTCAATGTCGGTGGATTCGATGAAGACCTCCCCGCCTATAAATGTCAGCAGCTAACTTATAAAATATTTATGTCTTATGGCGAAAATTTCGACTGCCTGTTTTATTTCCCCGATGTTATCGTTTATCACGACTATCTCACCGACCCATCCAAAGCCCTCGAAGCCGAACTCGACGAACGAATCGGCAAAAAAATCGCAATAAAAAAATCGCTCCGGCAGAAATACTCACTCGGTTTTGAAACTTTCCTCGAATTTATGTGGGCCGCATACCCAAAAAATAAAGAAAATCAGATAACCGACTTCGCAAAGCTCCTGAACATCGCCGTCATCCTGCAGGAAAAAAATCCCGAAATCGCTATTCAATGGGCAAAAAAAGCCCTCGATGCAAAGCCCGGGTTTGCAGAAACTAATTACATCCTCGGCTCCTTATACTTCAGACTTGCAAAATTCGAACAGGCACAAAACACACTCCAAAAAGCTCTGCAGTTATTAAAACCTGCAATCATCTCACCGCCGCCAACAAATTCCGAAAGAGAGCTCGAAAAATATATCAAAAGCCAAAAATGCTATATAAGCTGCTGCACAAAACTGGCTGCCTGCTATATCAAGCAGGCTGAATTCCAGAAATTAAAAAACATCTACACACATCTGCTGCAGGCCACTTACCTGCAGTTACCTGGAGAACTGAAATCCGAGATACAAAAAATGCTTCCGAAACTAAACGATATCAAAAATATCCCCATCAGCAAAAACATAAAAACCACCCAGCCGGCAGCACTCGATGAAAATAAAAAAACCCCTGCTGCCGCTACATCAATCAAACCACCCACCGTCACCAAAGACAAACAACCTCTCATCTCCGCAATCATTTCAACCTACAATGCGGAAAAATACATCGCCGGCTGTCTCGAAGACCTCGAAAAACAGACAATCGCCGACCGGCTCGAAATCATCGTCGTCAACAGCGGCTCAGAACAGAACGAGGACAAAATCGTAAAGCAGTTCCAGCAAAAATATAACAACATCAAATACATCGAAACCGAAAATCGCGAAACCGTTTACGCCGCCTGGAACCACGCCGTCAAACAGGCCAAAGGTACTTTTATCACAAACGCGAACACCGACGACAGACACCGCTGTGATACTCTCGAAATTATGGCGAATGCTCTATTACAAAATACCGATATCGCACTTGTTTACGGCGACCAGATAACAACCTGCACTCCGAACGACACATTCGAAAAACATCATGGCACTCAAATGATAAAAAAACCCGACTACTCTCCACAGAGACTTCTTTTCGGCTGCTGTGTCGGCTCACAGCCTATGTGGCGAAAGGCTCTGCACGACGAGTTCGGCCTCTTCGACGAATCTTTGACCTGCGCCGGCGACTGGGACTTCTGGCTCAGAGCCTCGAAAAAATACAAATTCAAACACATCTCACAATTTTTGGGACTATATTTTTATAACGAAAACGGAATCGAGCACAGCCGAAAAATTCACAGCCTTTACGAACGTTACTTAGTCGGCAAACGCTACGGAAATCCGCACATATCGGTCATCCCTTTATACCAGCACAAAGACAATCCCCTCGTCTCTATAATAATGCCTGCATACAATGCCGCCGCCCATATCGCCTTTGCTATCGAAAGTGCCCTCATCCAGAATTATAGAAACTTCGAGCTCATAATCGTTGACGACGGCTCAACAGACAACACCAAAGAAATCATCGCTGGTTTCAATGACGACAAAATCAAATACTTTTACAAACAGAATTCCGGCCCCGCTGCCGCCAAAAATATCGGCCTGGAAAAGGCAAACGGCTCCTTCATTGTCTTTCTTAACGCCGACGATATGCTCACAATCGATTTTCTCGCAAAACACCTAAAACACTTCGAAAAATTCCCGCAGGCAGATTTGGTTTATTGTGACGACCGCCTTATCAACGAAAATGACAAAACCATCCGAATCATAAAAAGATTGGACTTCCCAGGCAGAAACGAGCTTATAAAAAATCTCTTCTCGCACGGTTACTCACTTGTACCATTCAGAACCTGCATAAGAAAAAGCGTATTCGACAAAATCGGACCATTTGATGAGCAGCTCATTATCGCAGAAGATTACGATATGATTCGCCGATTCCTGAAGCACAACCTCAACTTTCAGCATCTGACAAAGCCTTTGTACCTCAGAAGAATGACCTCCGACGGCCTTTCCGGAAAATCCTCCGTCGAAAGAGCCCGATGCCACCTAAAGGTCATTGAGCGTTTCGCACATACCTTTGCCCCCGAACAGCTCTTCCCTGACGTCACCTGGAAAAATATTAAACCCGAAAAAAAACAGTTCTGCACAAGATACCTCGAGGCACTTACCTTTCTTAATCTCGGCCGCCTTCACCTTAAAGCTCAATCTCCCCTGTTCGCCGACGCAGTGCTCTCTAAAGCCTGCACCGAAATAAATCAGTGCCTCGAAATCGCTCCCGATAACAAACGGCTCATTAATACACTGCAGGACTGTTTATCGGCCCGGAAAAAATGCAAAGTCACTGAAAGACAGCCCGTCTGCCAGCCGGCCTGAAAATAGGAACAAAAAAATGAAAGTTGAATTAACCAAGACGTTCTTTAGTTCGATAATAAATACAGCAGAACAAACCGGTTTTTGGATAAGGATAAAAATATGGCCGAAATCAGACTACCAGGCCTTCTGACAGGAATAGATACCGAAACCCTCATCAGCCAGTTGATGGCCGTCGAACAACGATCGCTGAACTTGTACACCCAGCGGCAGGAACTCTGGGAAGGTAGAAAAAGCGCGCTCGAATCACTTGAAACAAAGCTCAGCAACCTGAAAACCGCGCTCGGCAAACTTTCCGATGCAAACCAGCTTCGCTCTTTCAAAACAACAACAAGCGACGAAGACACTCTAACCGCCGAAGCCTCATATAACGCCTACGAGGGAAACCATACCGTCGTCATTAATCAGCTTGCCGCCGCCGAACGTTGGGTACACACCGCCGGAATCGAATATCCCGAGGACTACGTCGGCGAAGGCACTTTCATTTACTCATACAACAATAAGGAAACTTCAATTACCACAACCGCAACGACAACGCTCGAAGAGCTCGCCGCACTCATCAACAACGACGCCGAAAATCCCGGCGTCACCGCAACACTGCTCTATTTCAACGATATGTATCATCTCGTCCTCAACGGAAATGACGCCGGCACCGACTACGAAGTAAAAATCAACTCCTCGAACATAGAAGTTTTGCAGGCCGATTCAGAGCTCACCCAGGATTCCGACAACGCAACTCTAAGCACTAAAATCATCGACCTCGACCAGTTCGACGACTCTCTCGGCTACCTCGTCGGCGACGAAAGAATACACATAACCGGAACCACTCACGACGGCACAGACGTCGATTTGTATATGGACGTCACCGATAACACCAAGCTCTTTCATCTCATCGGGGAAATAAACGACGCCTTCGGCGACACCGCAACCGCCACTCTCGAAAACGGCAGAATCGTCCTCACCGACCATACCTGCGACACAAGCCAGATGACTCTCGCTCTATCTTACGACCCCGGCACAGGACAAACCGACCTCACTTTCCCAGCCATCAGCCGGCTAACCGAAGGAGGCACAGTTTTTGCCGACCTCGACGGCTTCGCCGAAACTGACTTCATCGAAACTCAGTCCGCACAGGACAGCCAGATAAGAGTCGATGGCTACCCACCCGCCGACTGGATTACAAGAAGCTCAAATACAATAGAAAACGTCATTCACGGCGTAACACTCCACCTGCACGATACCACCGACGAATCCGGCGTCCAGATAAACCTCACAAGGGACATAGCATCCGTAAAGGAAAAAATAACCTCTATGGCCGAAGCCTACAATCTCGTCGTCGATTTCATCAAAGACAACACCGGCTATGACACCGCAGCCAAACAAGCCGGCACACTGATGGGCGATTACATAATCTCTATCATCAAATCGCAGCTCCTCACCCCGCTAATCTCCCAGACAAACGGCTTTGTCGAGGACATCGACGAATACCTTATGGCCGGCCAAATCGGACTCAATCTCGACATTGACGGCCTGCTAAATTTCGATACCACCGTATTCGATGAAGCTGTCGCCAACAACTATATGGCTGTACTCGCAGTAATCGGTGCCGACAAAATCGGAACCTCGAGCAGCAATGTCATCGAGTTCTACGGCGCAAGCAGCAATTACACCACCGCCGGTACATACGACGTCCAGGTCACCGTCACCGGCGGCGCTATCTCAGCCGCACAAATAAAGCTGTCAACCGAATCCACGTACCGTGATGCAACCATCAGCTCGAACATCATAACGGGCAATAGCACCTTCGATGAAAACGGCGACCCCGTATATCCCGAGAACGGCCTGCAATTAAGTGTTGACCTCAGCCAGGAAGGTACCCACACCGCAGTCGTAAGGGTAAAGCAGGGCTTCACAGGCGCTATGGAAGATTTACTGAATAACGTATTAAAAACATCTACAGGCACTATCCAAATCGACCAGGAGCACATATCCGACATAATAGAGGGCATCAAGGACAAGATTGAGCGCGAAGAGAGCCGCCTCACTCGAGCCGAAGCTCGGCTCATTGCCCGTTTTGCCCGTCTTGAAAGTACCCTCGCACTGCTGCAGAACCAGATGGCCGCCCTCGGCTTCTCTGACTGATTCACAGATATTATTAACCATGAATTATTTAAGTTTGACCCAAGGAGCAAATTCTTTTTTAAGCTCTTTAGCCATAATGGACATGTTAGTTGTCTCAGACTGTGGATGTTTTAGCGTATTTATTGCTACCAATTTATAATCCGGAGTAATTAGTGGTCCTCCGCTATTGCCCGGATTTAAGCTCGCATCTGTTTGTATCCACGTAAAGTTATCTATGGTACGCAGTGAGCTGACAATACCACTTGTGACCGATACACTAAAAGATGCATCAGGAAGAAGTTTGAAAAAATCTGCTGTTCCTTGACTTCTCAGTCTTTTTATCTCATCAGAATACTTTTTCAGTATAGATTTTGAATCGAGTGCAGTAACAAGGTCATCTGCTGTTCCTGGAAAGCCACAAGCAAAAACTTGTTCACCTGGTTTAATTGGTTCTTTTATCTCATCGAAAGGGTTATTAAAATAGCGTTTAATTTGTATGAGAGCTGCATCGATATATGGACACTCATGAATTATACGAGCTTCATATCTGTCAGATGGGCGTGCGCCGAAGCAGACGAATAGTTGTATTTTCATTACAACGTCTTTTTCCGACCCTAATGAGTGGAAAGATTCAATGACATGCTTGTTAGTTATTAAATACCCATCTTTGCCAATTGCACAAGATGAACCCATTGACAACGGGATGGTTAATTCTCCACCGCTATCCTTATCGAAAATTGTTGCAACTACAAAAACCTGTCCAACATTATCCTGGACCCTCTCTATATCAAAAAGCCCTTTATCTTTTCCGGCAAGAAATTTATTAGTGACGAACCAAATTGAAATACAAAGTAATAAAATAATACAAATAATCGAAAGAAGCTTCAGACCGGCATAAAGATCAAAGCGTGCAAAACTATGTGATATGGCTCTCAATAGAGACATTTTAGTTTGTGGTTCTTCTGAAGATGGGCTTTGCATTACATTTGCGGTGTCGTATTGTGGTTCATGTTCAAGCATAATCTTCCGTAATTGTTTTACAATCTTCTTGTTTTCACTTCTCTCTAACTCTGTTATCCATTTTGAGGCCTGGTCAAAAACGGATGAATCGGCCATAATTGCTTTTTTAAAAAATTCTGTAGATGCCTCATTTTGGTCAGATTGAGCAAGAGCTTTAGCCATCTCCAGATATACAGTGGCAGTTAAAAGAGAATCGTTCTGGGCCAGTGTTTTTGCTTTCTCTAAGAGGGATATAGCCAATTTTGCATCACCGTTAGCAAGATTAGAATGCGCCTGTTGTATCAAAAGTTCTGCTTGTTTAGACATTACTGACTCTCCAATTCTTTTTGAATATTCATTAGTGTGTCTAATAAATCTTCTCGTTTCTTTTTAAGATTCACATCATCTGGAAAAAGATTTGCTTTAAGAAAATCCGTTTCATCCTTAAGTCTTTCACGAAACTCTCCGCTTTGTGGATTTCGGGGCCATTTCTCCATCGCTTCTTTAATTTTTTGACCTATTTCATTAACATCGCGTATTTTTTCGGATATTTTATTAACATCGTTGATATCATCATAAGTAAGCTTTAGTTTGTCAATTAGAGAATTGGCATCTCGGCAAAGTGTTATAGATTCTTCTTTCAATTTATTCATTATTTTAATATCAGGTACTATTTTTTTGTCGTTGGTGTCGTTAATATCATTAAGAATTGTTGTAGCGAGTTTCTTATCGCTTTCTATAGGCGAGTTTGAAGCCTTGATAAGGTTACCGTGTTTTTTAAAA
Organism: uncultured Pirellulales bacterium; assembly: GCA_964464635.1. Taxonomy (GTDB): domain Bacteria; phylum Planctomycetota; class Phycisphaerae; order Sedimentisphaerales; family Anaerobacaceae; genus CAYLMG01. The sequence goes on from CAYXGT010000059.1 coordinate 7,288, forward strand.
TCGATAATTTTCTCTTGTACATCTTTGTATTTTCTTAATATTTCTTCTTCAAAACATTCCGGGGCTTTTTGGGATAGCCATCTTGTCTCATTTTTATAGTTTTCTGATTCAGATTCTATCAAATTTTTAATATGACTTAGCCAAGAGTCTATTTTATTTTTATTTGTATTTATCTTTTGCTCAATCCCAAAAGAAATCGCATCTTCTAAAATGTTTTCGTAAAATCTTTCCTTAAGCCCAATCACAAGTTTTACTTGGTTGCTGTCAGGATAAGTGTCAGGAAGTTTAGACAAGTTAGCAATTTCACATTCTCCAATAAGTTGATGAATTGTTTCATATTTTCTCTTGGAATTGTACGCTTTATCAAGCAAGTCTTTAAGCTCGTCTCTTTCTTTGTTAAGTCGGCTATCTGCCTTTGCTGCCATCACAGTTTCTATGTCCTTTATTCGGTCACTAATCTTTTTAATTGATTCGTCAAGTTGTCCTTTAACCGCTAACAAATTCGGGTCTTTGTGAGTATTAAGAAAGGTTGAAGATTCTTCGATAAGAACTCCAATTTTCTGTTCTACTTGCTTTTTTACTATTATTTTGTCAATAACAAAATAACAAGCAATTCCTATGATTGCCATAACAAGAAGCACAAAAAAAGCCTTTGTTGCCAAAGTGATAGATCGTCGGCTTATTGGTGATTTTTGTGCAATGGATTTAGGATGGTAACTTATTAAAGGTTGTTTGCTGGTGGTTGGAAGTTCCTGTGAAATGTTAAAATTCGGACAATTATCTATAAATCTCCAAGACGGAACACCTTCTTTCTTCCAATATTTGTCAATCATGGAGGAATACACTGAATCTTCGAGAGAGGGAAATTCTTTAAGACGAGTAACTTTCCTTGTTGAGTTTCCTACGGAAGCAATTGGGGAGAGCGATATGACATCAACGTCTATTCCATCGCTCAGGGAGCGAAGTGCATAAGAGAATTTCTTTTTGTAATTTCGCGGCAAAACCATATTAAGCCAGCGAAACACTTGAATTTCATATTGTTTTTCATCAAGTAAAATAGAAACCTTCTCATCATAAGATATTTTTTCAATGGCACAGAGAATAGGAATAACTTTTTCTCGTATTTCCGATGAAGGAACAGGTCTTTCTGATGATACATTGACGTTGACTGGATTTAGTTTTTCAGACGATGTAAGTTGCCAAAGCCGCTGATAATCCAAGAGCGGCATAACATCACACCGAAGAACATCGAGCCAGTCATGAATGGATATTATCGCTGTAATGAAGAGCATCGTCTGGCGATTATAATCATCAGTATTTCCTTTAAGCACACGTGTAATAGCCCAACGTCCTGAGTTCAGAGGACGGCTGATGATTGCTGGTTTTTTTTCAAGGCTATCAAGATAATTGGAGTCACCGGTCTGACCGAAAGAGTAACTTTCAAGTTGTGCACATTCTTCAGCAGTAATATCATCGGTCTTTGCTAATGTAGCATATCCTCTTATGCTTCCAAAAATATGTAAGGAAACTTTCACTTGCATATTTTTACGACCGCCTTTATTGACCGGTGATATTATCCCACAGGTTAGTCCAAACTGTTGATGGTAGAAAATGTAATACTGCCATTAATAGCAGAATAAACAGAATGCTCCAGAAAAACAACCAAATTGTAGAGGTCACTATATTCTGTAACCTTTCTTTCTTTTCCATTTGCTTGCATAAATTCTTAATTCTTTTGTTTCTGTTAATCTCATCTGTTTTTGATTCGATTTCAGAAAGACGGTCAAGACAATATTTAAGTGGTATTTCAAGGGCAGATAAACAATCTTTAATTTTAGAATCTACAACAGATATGGCAGATATTTTGCAAACCTTCAAATGACGTGTTGCTTTTATTAGTGAAGAGAAGTATTTTTCAACAAAAGAACGTGTTCCACCGTGTTGTTTTAAGATAGGGTAATTTGTGTCGATTTTAGTCAAGATTAACACAACAGGTATATCTTTACCCCCAGGCCAATTTTGTATTCTATTTATTGCCTTAAGGAAACCGTAATTATGGTCTATTTGCGAATCTATATCGCCTTCAACCACATGTGCAGGGTCAACCAAGAGAATCACTGCAGATGCACGGTCTATATGCTCAAGTAATGTGTCAACTTCTTTGGACTCAACGTCTTTGACAAAAGCATCTGTAAAAAGTTCTCCAGGATAGTCGAGCACCACCATTAAGCGGTTTTGATCCCGATAGTTTATCTCCATAAAAGACTGAGAAATACCCTGAGTAGCGGGGGGCCATTGACGATGTCGGATACCCTCGGCTGTTTTAATAAATTGTGCGTGGTTCATCCCTTTGACTGCTTTAACCTTAACACTGCTACCTGACTTCCACAGTTTGTCATAAAGCAAGGAAATATAAACGGTCTTACCGGATGAGCGGCGTCCTATTACTACGATTCTGTCACGAGGGTAGGCCTTATCCCTATCAACCAACTTCTCAGATACTTTCTTATCTATCTCTGACCCCATATTTGTCGGGTTCTCTATATTCTTAATTGTTTTTAATACTCAAAAACCGTCCTTTTCCTCGACGGTCAGCTAGCCGGACCAGTTATCTATATCGTCATCGCCGCCCTGCTGTCCGTTTGGCCCATAGGAATAAATATCATATCCATATTGGTTATACTGGCCCGGCTGTTTATATATATATGCATTTCCCCATGGGTCTGTGGGAATTCCCCGCTTGATATATGGGCCGTGCCAATCCGTTACGTTACTCGGCTGTTGAATTAATGCCCCCAGTCCCTCACTCGAAGTCGGGTATCGGCCGGTATCAATCTCAAAAGCATCCAGAGCAACCTCGAGATTTGCTATATCAGTATGAGCTGCCGTGATTCGGGCCTGCTTAGAACTTGAAGAGGCCTTCTCCTTTTCCATGTATGCTTGAAGTAATTGGTCTTTTAACTGTTCATTTATTTCTTTTAAACTGTTTACATCATTTTGAAGCAATAGAATCTTGCTTTCAAAGTCTGCAACATGTTTCTTTAAAATACTGCTTTCATTGACTAAACTTTCCATTCTCGAATTCTTGGGGGCGGTAAGCAATGCGCCACAGGCGAAACCAATGACAAAAGCAAATGCTGCTGCAATGAGACCGACAATAAACTTAGGCATAATAATTCCCTTTAATTTTACAAACAAACTGCAAATCCGTGAGACTCACTGCTCCTCAAATGTTGTGGTTAAGGTTAATCAACCGATTTTACGTCGAATTGAGTACTTCGTCAAGAACTATTTTTCGACTTTTAATTGCCTATTATCGATTATTGCCTCTGCATTCATAGTGACCTCTGCAGTAAAACTTTTCAAAAAATTTATATTTCCCCCTTGAACATATCGCCTTGATTGGTATAATTCTACTAACTGGGGGAGGCCCCATTCCGGGGCTGCGGAGTTCCGCACGTTTCTGCAAGCCTTGAGCTTGTCGAAGGGAACAGAAGTTCAAGTCAATTTATATTTCGTAAGCTCTTTATTAACAAGGAGTAGCGAATGTTCATTAATCACGAGACACGAGAAACGAGCGACAAGCGACTATTAATTATGCAAAATTCGATATGCAAGCGACGAGAAACGAGCGACGAGCGACTGTTTATTATGCAAAACAAAGCCAAATTACAGAATACTGAAATGAACGTAACCTCTTTATTAACAAAGAGTTCTGAAAATTTTCGCAACTTTTCCCGCCTAAAAAACAAAGCCAAACAAAGCCAAAACAAAGCCAATTTTAGCCCAAAATTGGGTTCGTTTTTCCCCAAATTGGCTTTGTTTTACAAGGAAACCTTCGCATTTGCGAATAATTTTATTCTATTCGCTGGCTTACAAATGAAGAATGCAGAGCATTCTTGTGGTCGAGAAAGATTTTACGGGAAAAGTTTACTTTTCGGAGAAAAATCTTTTGAGAACACCCAAGTCAGCGAAATAAATCCGTGTCAATCCGTGAAATCCGTGGCAAAAAAATTCTCTGTGACAAAAAGCATAATCTGCGATAATCTGCGCAAATCCGCGGTTAATAACTGCCGTGTAAATCAGTGTGAATCTGTGAAATCTGTGGCAAAATTTCTCCGCATTGAGGCCATAAAAAAAGCCTCCCCTAAGGGAGGCTTTCACAAAAATATGATTATCGACAGGCAACGCACCCGTCGGATAGTAACTTCTAATCTTCCGGTATCGGCAGTGTTACATAGAAAGTCCGGCTCTGACTTTTCACCCGCAACAGAACGTTACTGCCCTTATCAGCCTTTCCTATTTGCTCATTGAAATCTTTGACGTCCCTGATTTTTTGCTGATTGACTTCCATAATCAGCATACCGGCTTCGAGCCCCTTGCGTTCCGCTGCTGAGCCCGACTCGACATTGGTTATAATGATACCGTTGAGCCCTTCATAGCCGAGCCGTTCAGCGAGATTATTTGTCAAATCCTGAACTGACAGGCCCAATTTTTCCAGCCTGTCCGGCTCTTTTTGTTCAGCGGCGATTTCGTTCTGTCCCGGCCGCTCCTCAAGCTCGGCTGTCAGGGTTTGGCGCTTGCCGTCACGCAAAACCACGATTTCAACCTCCGTGCCGGGTTTTATCGCAGCTATTTTATTACTCAAATCGTGCGAGCCGTTTATCGATTTGCCGTCAAGCTCGATGACCACGTCTCCCGATTTCAGGCCGGCCTTGTCGGCGGCACTGCCCTCTTTTACTTCGGGTATGATTGCGCCTTTGATATCCTTCAGGCCGAGAGAGTCGGCCATTTCAGGGCTGAGGTCCTGAATGTAAACGCCGAGGTAGCCGCGAGTGACTTTGCCCTCTTTTATCAGCTGCTTGTATATGCTCTTGGCCATATTGATAGGTATTGCAAAGCCGATACCCATATTTCCGCCGCTTCTGCTGACAATAGCCGAATTAATGCCAACGACCTTGGCATCGAGATTTATCAGCGGCCCGCCCGAATTACCGGGATTAATCGCCGCATCGGTCTGGATAAAATCCTCGTAGGTTGCCAGCCCGACATTGCTTCTGCCCTTTGCGCTGACTATGCCGGCGGTGACGGTATGGCTCAGGCCGAAAGGATTGCCTATCGCCAGTACCCATTCGCCGACCTCAAGCGAATCTGAATCGGCAAGCTCAAGAAACGGCAGATTCTTCTTATCGACTTTTATTACAGCTATATCGGAATCAGGGTCGGTTCCTATGACCTTCGCTTCTATTTCCGAGTCCTCAGCTATCTTGACAAAGACCTTCTTGGCCTCTCCCACGAGATGGTTATTGGTCAGGATATAGCCGTCTTCTGTGATAATAAAGCCGGAACCCTGTACAGGCCTGATTACTTCTCTATTTTGCTGCCTTTGCTGGCCTCGCGGAGACTGCCTGCGGAAGAACCTGTCGAAGAAATCGTCGCCGAAGGGGTCGGACTCGTCGCCGAAAGGCCAGTCCGGCATAATGTAGTACGGCTGAGAATAGACCTTCTCAGCCCTTATGCTGACCACAGCCGGCGAGGCCTTTTCTGAGATGCCGGCAAAGGCCTTGCCCATCTGCCGAAGCGCAATAATGCTATTGGTATCCTGCGCAAGGGCTGATAAGGGGGCTATAGTAAAGAAAAAAATAAGAATTGAAGAAAAGAGAAGAAAGGAAGGTTTATTTTGTTTCAAACAAGCTTTTTTCATTCTGACCTCCTGGTTAAGAAAAACATCTGCAGCATAATTAATCGGCCGTAAATGGTTAAAAACTTAAGTTCCAGATTATACGTATTTGACGGGCTGCAGGTTCGATAAGTTCCGTATTTTTTTACAAAAAAGCGGTTTTTTGCAGATTGCTGGTGATATATAAATTGAATGTCGCCTGAGCCGTCCGTTGCCAAAAGGCTATTGAAAAACCGCGACTATAAATAGAAATTTTCGAATTCTTCCTGCAGTTTTGTGACCGGCTCATTATTTGTAAAACAGCTACTCAAAGCCGACCAGCCAATTTTTAGCGAACAAGGCCAGGTCAATAAAGTCCACTTTTTCATCACTGTTTAAATCGCCGGGTACAGGCAGATACAGAAAATTTTTAATCACGATTTGCGCATCTTGTCCATCAGATGGGCGATCTCCCGGAGTTCCCTTAGGTGAATTGCTTGCCGGCGGCAGCAGCCAGAGATTGATTCTCGGATTCTCAGTTCCAGCAAGCGGGATGTCATCACCCGTATAAGACCAGCAATCGATTAGATTATTCGAATCTACCAAAGGAAAGTCCCCATAGTAACTGCAGAAATCTATTGCGCGGGGCGTCCAAATTATCTCGTGAGTGGTTGTCCTGTATTCATCTATATGGAAACGATATCTATTATTGGGTTCATTCCAGGGCTGAACAACGTATTGTGCATTATTCGGCTCATTCGCATCCCACCAGCGAGAGAGCTCGAAATCGATTTCCTGCGGATTGTCATTTTCATCGTTAACGTCAAAAATAAATAATCCCAAAACGATATTCGGGTCCAGCATTTTCTCCGAGGCCTTAACCGTAAAAATATATTGTCCGTAGCCTAAATTTTTGTTTCCAACGAGCTCACTGCAATACCAATTCGGGTCCTTATAGACAATACTCAGATGTGCATTTCCATACCTATCGACCCAAACATCGTTCGGCTCATCGGTAAAAAGATTCGGCCCTACTCCCATTGGCCAGTCACTTTGCAAAACAGACCAACGATACTCTGAAAACTTCATAGTTCTTACACAATTGCAATCTGTTGGCCCCAACCTAAGATTGTCAACATATATTGTTCCGTAATAATCCCCCAAATCCTCAAATAGCAGACTCTCTATATGGTCAAGGTCAACATTATTGGTTTCCGGAACCGGGATGCAAATAGCATACCACCGATTTGTCCAACGTGGCACACAGGCAGCTTCAAACCACTTCCGCGGTGTCCAGAGGTTATCCCATATACCAATCCCATTGGTATCAGATATAGCTGACTCATCAGCCACATAAACATCGGCATGGATAAAGTCTACGCCGTTCAAGTCAAATGTAAAATCATTCCAGTGATGTCCGACTTCAACTTTATTCGGGTCGGTTTCATTCGTCCAAGCCAGCTTGAGGACATAGTCACCTTCGGTAGCTTCTGGTACATCGTTGACTCCGCCCAGCACAGGCCAGCTAACAACTAAAGTAGGGTCCTTAATGACATCGGTCGTGACCGTAAGGCTGTTTATTTCATTCGGCTCATAACCTGCTAATAAATTAGATTCAAAATCAACAGCAGAAGAAGACTCACTCAAGCAGACTAAAAAAAATACAAACGTTAATAAAAATATTTTAGTACGCATCATAAATCCTCCTATTGAATTTTTGCTGTGAGAAAATACAAAACAACCACTCGTCTTTACTTATTAACGAATTCTATATGTGCCCTCAACATTGTCCTGAGCTAAATTTACACAGTCAAAGCAGAATAATCAAGAAAATATCGCAAATATTTTAAATCAACAATCCCTGAAGATTGATACGGGCAGTGCAACCGGCTGAAAAAGCTAATGTTATAAATATGGATGTATATTTTTTTAAAATACAAAAAATATTGGATTTTTGCAAAATTTTCGCTGGCTCAAATAATAAAGGCGTGAAATTCCAATTACACAATTAAATCGAGGCTTATATATCAGTTCTGCCGAGCGGAACGGCTGTATCAAGGCGGAGTCATAGTGAACTTTGCATTTTTTCGGTTTTTTATCATTTCATTATTGTTAGCGGGGAAATAGTTGACTTTTCTATCTTAGAATATATAATACATATCTGAAGAGATTTATACAAGAGGCAGCGCTTATGCAGCTTTTACAAATCATTTCTGTTCCGTCTATAGTGTGGTATTCGTATGCGCAAACAGCGTTTTATTCAAAAAATTTGAAAGGTTAGAAAAATGGAAACAAGAAAGATTTTAACAATTCTGGCTATGGCTCTGGGTCTGGTTGTTTGTCAGGCTGCTGACAGCCGGGCAGTTGATATGGGCACAGCATTTACCTATCAGGGAAGGCTCATCGACGGCAACGATGTTGCTGATGGCCTTTATGATTTCCAGTTCAAGCTTTTTGACAGTGTCACCAACGGCAACCAGTTAAATAGTGATGTGAATATCCCCGACCTTGATGTTGTTGACGGCTATTTTACAGTTGAACTGGATTTTGGAGGGGGGATTTTTGACGGCAGTTCTGTGTGGCTTGACATAGGTATCAGGCCGGGCGAACAGGGAGATCCAAATTTTTACACTGGCCTGTCCCCCCGTCATGAATTAACGGCTACGCCTTATGCGTTGTTTGCTCTAAGTGGTAACGAAGGACCGATAGGGCCTAAAGGCCCACAGGGGGAACAAGGACCTCAGGGTATCCAGGGTGAACAAGGACCTCAGGGCATACAAGGACCAATTGGACCTCAAGGTATTCAGGGAGAACAGGGGCCACAGGGGGAACAAGGCCTGCAGGGCGAACAGGGACCGATAGGGCCTCAAGGAGAACAGGGACCTCAGGGTGAGCCAGGCGATTCACACTGGCAGATAATTGGTTCAGACACATACTACAACGCCGGCAATGTCGGTATCGGGACGGCGAGTCCGATTGAGATGTTGGATGTTGCCGGTGATATTCGTATAGCTTCCCGCGTTAAATTCGATACGGCCGCCGGCTTTACAGGCGACCATGCGTTAATTGGTATCGATGCTGGTCCTGAGAAGAAAATATCGTTTTATAACTATGATAATTCCAAGGTAATAATGACATTGGATGGAGATTCCGGCAATGTCGGAATAGGTAAAACGATTCCGGAAGCAAAGCTTGAGGTTAATGGAACTATCAAGACGGCTGGAATTTACGAGACGTATATGACTCATTACTGGACACCTGTGGAATCAAATAGATACTGGTATTCAGTAGCGATGTCGGCAGACGGGACAAAACAAACTGCGGTTGTTTGGGACGGACAGATATATATATCAACAGACTCAGGCAATACCTGGACAGCTAAGGAATCAAACAGAGACTGGCGGTCAGTAGCGATGTCGGCAGATGGGACAAAACAAACTGCAGTTGTAGAAACCGGACAGATATATGTCTCAACGGACTCAGGCAATACCTGGACAGCTAAGGAATCAAGTAGAAAGTGGTTTTCAGTAGCGATGTCAGCAGATGGGACAAAACAAACTGCGGTTGTTTGGGACGGACAGATATATGTCTCAACGGACTCGGGCAATACCTGGACAGCTAAGGAATCAAATAGACAATGGGTGTCAGTAGCGATGTCGGCAGATGGGACAAAACAAACTGCAGTTGTTTATAATAATGGACAGATATATGTCTCAACGGACTCAGGCAATACCTGGACAGCCAGGGAATCAAATAGACAATGGGTGTCAGTAGCGATGTCGGCAGATGGGACAAAACAGACTGCGGTTGTTTCGGGCTCGGGCGGACAGATATATATCAGTAGTCACGGTGTCGGAATCGGGACAACAAATCCTACCAGGAAACTGCATGTAAGCGATGTGATGCGGTTGGAACCAAGAGCAACAGCCCCGTCAAATCCATCCGAAGGCGACATATATATGGACAGCAGCGATCATAAGTTGAAGGTTTACGATGGTACAACATGGCAATCTTGTTGGTAATTTCAAAAGTTAGAAGAAGTTAGTCGATGACAACAAAATGAATTTTGAAAAACAGGAGATTGGTAATGAATGAGATTATTCATAATAAGTTTATTGCACTGATGGTGATGTGCTCTCTAATGACTGTGCCAGCCTTGGGCCAGAGCGGCGGAGATTATATTCTGACCTGGAGTACAATTGACGGCGGGGGCGGGCAAAGCAGCGGCGGGCAATATGTTCTGACGGGCACAATAGGTCAGCCGGATGCAGGGTATCTGGGCGGCGGTAATTATGAGCTGCTCGGCGGGTTCTGGGTCGGCGGGCCGCTCTGTATAGTTAACTTTGAAGATTTTGCAAGATTTGCACCTTACTGGCTACAGAGCGGGCCAGGTTTGCCGGCTGATTTATTTGAAGATGGCGTTATTGATTATGACGACCTGCTGGAATTTGCCAATGTCTGGCTGTGCATCTGTCCGTATGACTGGCCATTAAAATAGAACCGTAAGTTTTTTATCTTAGAACAGCATCTTGTTTGATGGGAGAGGGGATTTTTTTGCCATTTCCAAAAACAATTTCGAATAGTTTCTTAATTTTTTATTTAATATTCTTGATATGAGCCTGAAAACGTGTACACTCATATCTTAATTTAAGAAAGACAGGAGGTAGCGTGTATGAGATTCAATTCCTCCTCGGCAGTAACGAACTATCAGCAGCGCTATTTCTGTGCGCAAAATTATTGATGTTTGAAAAATAAAAGGAACAAACAGGTTGTCACTCCCGCGCAGGCAGGAGTCCAGAAAACGCTGAGTAAACTGCCGGATTCCCGCTCCCCGCCTTCGCGGGGACAAGCTTCGCGGGAATGACATCATTACTTTATTTTCGTGGAAATGTTCCATTTAATAATGGAAGGTTGATAACTACATATATTTTTGAAAGGGAGAAAAATGAAAAGAAAAGATATTTTGACAATTTTAATTCTGTCTTCAGGCCTGCTGGTCTGTTTGCCAAAAGTCGGCAATTCAGAGACGATGGGTACAGCCTTTACTTATCAGGGCAGGCTGATAGATGTCAACGATGCAGCCGATGGTTTATATGATTTTCAGTTCAAACTTTTTGATAGTGCCGAAGATGGCACCCAGTTAAATGGTGATGTGAATATGCCTGATTTGGATGTCATCGACGGCTATTTTACGGTAGAGGTGGATTTTGGCAGCGGGATTTTTGATGGAAATAGTGTCTGGCTTGATATAGGTATCAGGCCGGGTGAAATAAATGACCCCAATTTATATACAGCACTTAGTCCTCGACAACTGATTACACCTACACCTTATGCTCTTTATGCCAAGACGGCCGGCAGTGGCGGCGGCGCTGATTCCGACTGGATGGTCTCAGGGAATGATATGTATTCAATCCCAACAGGCAATATTGGCATAGGTACCACAAATCCTTTGACAAAACTTCATCTCGATTCAGAAGGAAATACAGAATTCAGAATTGAACATGATGATGTTAAGAATACGATTTCGTTTTACCGGGATACACACAAGAAGGGTTATCTGGAGAAAGACGACGACGGCGGCATATTCAAGATGAGTGCTGACGGGATTAATGACCACATAACTATTGAAGAGTCAACGGGCAATGTTGGCATCGGGACGACGAGTCCATCTTCTAAACTTCATATAGAAGATGATACAGAAG
>CAYXGT010000060.1:0-18632 GCA_964464635.1 uncultured Pirellulales bacterium
TTTGTCTGATCGCTCATCCAAAAAAACGCCCTTTAACCACTGTTCTCATTAATAAGACGAATGACTGAACGCTTAAATCCAAAAAAATTGCCTGTTTAACCTTTCGATATTTTCTATAAAAGGGGATTTCCGGCGGATAACCGGTTATAAAAATACAAATCAGCTATGATAAAATTAAAGCTTCTCATCGGAAACACATATTTAAATCATAGTTATTAACATATAGAATGCTTTTTGTCAAACTAAATCCGGCGTAAATCCATCTAAGGGCTTGAAAAGCGTAGCTTTTAAGCTTATAAACAAGACTTTTGGTAATCCGAGTTGGGAAAAGCCTGAGTTATGATTAGTGAAGAATTACTCGAAACCACAAGAAAAATGCTTATAGAGTACGGTCAGCAGCATCTTCTAATGTTCTGGGACGAGTTGCAGGAAACTCAAAAGCAAAGGCTGCTGGAGGAAATCGGGCGATTAGACTTTTCAAAAATCGACCGTTGGGTGGAAAAATATGTAAAAAAACCGGCTCCTCTAAGACTGCCTTCTGAATTTCAGCCTGCCTCTTCTTATCCGCCGGAGCCGAAAAACAGCGAGCAGCGCCAAAAATATAAATTAGCTATCGAAACGGGCAGAGAGCTTATATCAGCCGGTAAAATCGCTGCTTTCGTCGTGGCAGGCGGACAGGGGACGCGGCTCGGATTTGATGGGCCAAAAGGAAATTACCCAATCAGTCCGGTTCGAAATAAAACGCTGTTTCAAATATTCGCAGAAACTATCAAGGCGGCCTGTGAAAAATACCAGGCCGATATTCCCTGGTATATTATGACCAGCCCGGTAAACTACGAGCAAACACTGAATATCTTCAGGGAAAATTCTTATTACAACCTGGGTAAGGAAAACATCTTTATTTTTCAGCAGGCTACGATGCCCAACTTCGGATTGGATGGGAAAATCCTGCTGGCGGACAAAGGCACAATCGCGGTTTCTCCCGACGGTCACGGAGGCAGCTTAAAGGCGCTTTATGAAAGCGGTGCTCTCGAAGATATGAAAAACCGCGGAGTAGATTTTATGAGCTACTGGCAGGTCGATAATCCGCTTATCAAAATTATCGACCCTCTTTTCATAGGCCTGCATAAGCTCGATAGTTCAGAGATGTCTTCGAAGGCTTTGCTTAAAAATCATCCCAAGGAAAAGGTTGGCAACTTTTGCCTTGTGGACGGCAGAGTGACGGTTATAGAGTACAGTGACCTGCCGGACGAGCTTTCCGAGAAGAGAAATTCCGATGGTTCGCTCGTCTTTGAGCTTGGCAGTATCGCAATACATATAATAAGCAGAAGCTTTGTGGAGGAGCTGAATTCAGAAGGTGACTTCTCGCTGCCCTTTCATCGGGCTGTTAAGAAAATTGCCTACGTTGATGAGAAAGGCCGGCTGGTAAAACCTGCTGAGCCGAACGGTATTAAGCTTGAGATGTTTATTTTTGATGCTCTGCCGCTGGCGGACAATTCCGTGATTCTGCAAACTGTTCGCAGCGAAGAGTTCGCACCAGTCAAAAATGCCACAGGCATCGACAGCGCCGAAGTCACCAGAAAAATGATGGCTGAAAGGTCTGCAAAATGGCTGGAATGGGCAGGTATTTCTGTCCCAAGAAAAAAAGACGGCAGTCTCGACTGTCTTATCGAGATAGCACCGGGTTTCGCATTTGAAAAAGAGCAGCTTAAAGACAAGACCGACAAAATTGCCGAAATAAAAGACGGCGATAAAATTTATATCGGCTGAGTTTTATATAATCAGCATAGCGTCACCGTAAGAATAAAAGCGGTATCGCTTTTCTATGGCGTGATGATAGGCAGCGAGGATTTTATCTAGGCCGGCAAAGGCGGCTGTGAGGGCAAGCAGTGTTGAGCGGGGCAGATGAAAATTTGTTACCATTGCATTAGTAACTTTGAATTTATAGCCCGGCCTGATAAACAAATCCGTTGTTCCGCTGAAAGGGCGCACTTTCGAGCCGATACTTACAGTTTCGAGGACGCGAACACAGGTTGTACCGACCGCGATTACCCTGTTTCCATTTTCTTTTGCCCTGTTTATGATTTCCGCATTCTCCGAATCTATGCTGAATTTCTCTTTATGAATTTTGTGCTCTTCAAGATTTTCAGCGGCTACCGGCTTGAATGTCCCTGCACCCACGTGAAGGGTAATATAAGCGAAGATTATGCCCTCGTTTTTAAATTTTTCGATTAGCTTTTTAGTAAAGTGCAGTCCCGCAGTCGGAGCTGCGATAGCTCCCGTCTTTTCGGCATAAACGGTTTGATATCGCTGTCTGTCGGTCTGTGCCAGCTTGAGGTCTCTGCCTCGCCTGATATAGGGCGGCAGGGGCGGAAAACCTATTTTTTCAAGTATGGTTTCGGCCTTTTGGCTGGTTTTAATCCTGAGCAGGCATTTACCATCCTGTTTTTTCTCGAGCAGGACGGCTTCTATTGTCCTGCTGCCTTGTTTGCTTTCAAGGTATATCTGCTCTTTCGTCTTTATTCTTCGAGCACCCTTTAACATAACCTCCCATACGCCGTCCTCGGCCTGCTGCAAAAAAAGACCTTCGAGTTCACCGCCCGTGGAGCGCCGGGCAAAAAAACGGGCAGGCAGCACCTTAGTATTATTAAGTACAAAACAATCGCCGGCCGAGGTGAATTTACCGATGTCGCTGAAGATACAATCTCCAAGCTCGCCGCTCAGGCGGTTCAAAACCAGCAGGCGCGATTTGCTGCGAACGCAACAAGGCTGCTGGGCAATAAGTTCCCGGGGCAAACTGTAATCCAGCAGTTCAGTCTTCATAAACGAAAGGTTATCAGACCATCGGAAAAATGACAAAAAAATTTTCAGCCGATAATAAGACAATTACAAAGATTACCCTGTAGCGCTCGAATTAGTTACCAAGCCTGTAAAAATTTCCGACGATATGAAAAAAACAATGAACTGATAAAATTAATTTCAAGGGTCAGGGAAATGGCGTCAAAAGAATATTTTGAGCAGGCGGCCACTTCAATAGCAGCATTAGGCAGAAAAGAGCTTGAAAAAAGAATCAAACACTTCAAAGGCAGGTTCAAACTTGACTTCAGCGATGATTATCTTAATAATTTGTCGGTTGACAGACTCAGGCATGTCCTTCTTGCTGCTTTAATAAATGCCGGTCCCCACAATTAACAGCACTACAGCTTTTTTGCCATGTCAAACCAGGTCGAAGGCCTCCGGCCTCTAAACAGTTATACTGTAACCCACATTGTTAAAAAGCCTTGCATGAAATAGATTTTTATTGATATTTGAAAAATAAAAGGAACAAACGGATTGTCACTCCCGCGCAGGCGGGAGTCCAGAGAACGCTGAGTAAACAGCTTGATTCCCGCTCCCCGCCTTCGCGGGGACAAGCTTCGCGGGAATGACATCATTACTTTATTTTCGTGGAAATGTTCCATTTAATAATGGGAGGTCAATAAATTATAATATTTTCTCTTATTTAATCAGGAGGAGCGGCCGAGCTCTAATAGCAGGTTCGTTTAACTTTAGACCTATAATAAAAGGGAAAACTATGATTAGGTTACTTTCCGCCGTGAAGAAAATAATCTTGATTTGTTTAATTGCATCAATCTCAACCGGCGTAGCTGTTGGCGGAGCTTTTTACGATAGCGGCGAAGACAGGGATTTTGCTGAACGCAAGTATGCGCCTGACAGAAAAGTTGACATACTGCACATCAAAATTGATGTAACCCCCGATTTTAATGAGCGTACAATCGAAGGCATTACGACGATAACATTTGCGCCTATAGCGAAGCCCCTTTATGAGCTCAGGCTTGATGCATACGATTTGCTTGTATCATCCGTTAAATCCAGCGCGAGAATAGCCGGATACAATGTCACCAAAGAGGATATTACCATTACATTCGCCTCTGCCATAGAGCCGGCAGATGAAACAACCGTCACGATTGCATATCATGCCGAGCCCAAAGACGGTTTTTTCTTCAGGACACCGGAGCTTGGTTATAAGGCTGAAGATATTCATCTTTTTACACAGGGTGAGTCGCATTCTCATCGTTACTGGTTTCCGAATTACGACTACCCCAACGAACATTCGACCTCGGAGGTTATCTGCCGTGTCCCCAGTGATATGACCGTGCTTGCGAACGGCCGGCTCGTATCGGAGGTAATTAATCACGATACAGATTTGAAAACAGTCTGCTGGAAACAGGAAAAACCGCATGTAAATTACCTTGTTGCTCTTGTCGCGGGCAAATTCGAGAAGGTCGAATCGAAGCACAAAGACATTCCGCTCGCCTTTTATACCACGCCGTCCAATATTAAATACGCACAAAACTCTTTCCGGGAAACGGCGGATATTATGGACTTTTATGAGAAAGAGATTGGTGTGGACTTTCCGTGGTGCAAATATTACCAGGTCTGCGTTGCGGATTTCGTGGCAGGCGGGATGGAGAATACCTCTCTTACGATACTGACAGAGGGCACTTTATTTTCGGATGATTTTGAAAATATACGCTCAAGCCGGATGCTTAATTCACATGAGATGGCACATCAATGGTTCGGTGATTATGTTACCTGCAAGGACTGGAGCCATTTGTGGCTCAACGAAGGTTTTGCAACCTACTACGAGAAGCTGCACGACGGACATCAAAACGGCAGAGACCAGATGTTGTATAATCTGTACGACACAGCCGTACCTATATTAAGCCGAACAGAGGAGCAGCGGCCTATAGTTTATAAGGAATATTCAGACGAGGGTGAGCAGTTCGATTATAGAAACTATAACAAGGGATGCTGGGTGCTGCATATGCTGCGCAACAGACTCGGCGAGGATTTATACCGCAAATGCGTCAAAACCTATCTTGAAAGGTTCGCCTTCGGCAGTACAGTAACCGAGGATTTTATCTCCGTTATTGAGGAGCTTTCCGGCAGAAGCTACGACCGGTTTTTCGACGAATGGGTCAGGCAGGGACGTTTCCCGGAGTTGAAGATAAGTTACTCCTGGTCGGAAAAAGACAAACTTGCCAAAGTCTCCATAGCACAGACACAGAAGCCGGTAAACAACGTAAGCGTTTATCATTTTCCTGCTTCAATCCGGTTTGTTGTTAACGGGCAAAAAATCGATAAGCAAATAGAAGTCGATTCCGAAGAGCGCGATTTTTATTTTCCACTGCCGGCGAAGCCTGAAATCGTACGCTTCGACCCGGAATACACACTGCTTGCCAAAATCGAATTCGATAAACCGCGTGAAATGTTGTACGCCCAGCTTGAAGATACCAATGATGTCATCGGACGGATACTGGCAATCGAGCAGCTTGAGGAAAAGACGGACAAAACAACTATCGAGAAACTCAAACACGCATTGAATAACGACCCGTTCTACGGTGTAAGAATCAAGGCCTGCGATGCCCTTGTTGAGATGAAAGACGAAGACGCTGCTTTCAAGGCTCTGTGCGAATCAGTTGAGCAGCCTGATGCAAGAGTGCGCCAAAGTGTTCTAAGCGGAATCGGTTCGGTGTACGGCGAGGAAAGTCACGAGATTATCCTTGACGTTTTCGAAACGGAGAAAAATCCCGACATCAAAGCGGGCTGCCTGCGTAACCTTGCTCTTTACAGAGATGATGAAACAAAACAGGTAATGAAAGACTACCTGATGTCCGAATCATTTAAAAATCTTTTAGTCGATGCTGCAATAGATGGGATTCGCAATCTCGACGACCCATACTTTATAGATGAGCTGCAGGAAACAATAAAGACTCGTTTCGATGAGCTTGAGACAAGAACAACCGGCAGCGGTCTTGACACACTTGCATATATAGCACGCGAAGAGGAGGACACAAGTGAGGTACGGGAATTTTTGACCGGGTATGTAAGCAGTAAAAATCCGCGAATCAAGGCCGCCGCCCTGAGGGCTCTCGGCACACTTGGTGATGTGAAGGCACGAGCACTTCTGGAATCCTTTGTTCCGCGTGATGAGATGCCCGGCGTTGTCCCTCGAAGAAGAAGGTTTTTCAGCCCGGCCTGGGCTGCGAAGAATGCTCTCGACAAACTCAACAAAGAACAGAAGTTCGCACCTGACGAAGTGATAGAGCTGCGTGAAAAAGTCGATGAGCTGAAAAAGCAAACCGAAAAAACGAAAGATGAGCTTGAAGATTTGAAAAAGAAGTTCGAAGCCAGGCAAATAACAAGCGACTCTAATGATATATCCGGCCCTGCCGACTCGAACGAATCGCCTGCGGATGCAAATAATTAATCTTAAGCTTTTAACACAGAAAAACCACAAGAGTGGGGCCTTCAGCAGATTAATTATAGCGGCTGTAATCGGTGTATAATCCAATCCGTTATCATTTCAAAAGAAGCTATGCAAAAATTCGGCAGGAAAACAAACGAATGTTTGCAGCAAACGGTTTCTGTAGTAAAATACCTTTCCGAACGATTTGAAAGATAGGAGGCAGGAAATGAAAAAGACAATTGTGGTAAAGAGAAAAATGAGCAGGGGAGCTGATATTATGAAAACTCGGATTATTACAGTTGTTTTATCGCTGTTTTTTATGACGGCATTTACAGCGTGCTCGCAAATTCAAATGATTAAGAAGACACCACAGTTTTACACCTGGGCGCTGAGGCCGCCGATGGGCTGGAACAGTTGGGATTGTTATGGCCCGACTGTTACCGAGGAGGAAGTAAAAGCAAATGCAGATTATATGGCTGGACATATGAAAGAGTTCGGCTGGGAATATATCGTTGTCGATATCCGCTGGTTTGTGAAGAATACAAAGACGCACGGCTACAACCAAAGAGACCCGCAGTATGTTCTCGATGAATACGGCAGATACCTGCCGGCGGAGAACAGGTTTCCGTCTTCTGCCGGCGGTAAAGGTTTTAAGCCGCTTGCAGATTATATCCACAGCAGGGGACTCAAATTCGGTATTCACATAATGCGAGGTGTCCCTGTCGAAGCGGTAAAAAAGAGATTGCCGATACTGGCCTCTGGCGCGAATGCGGCGGACATTTACTCAACCGAAATGCAGTGCCGCTGGCTTCGTGATAATTACACAATCGTTGCCGGCAAAGTTGGTTCGCAGGAATATTACGACTCGATATTCGAACTGTACGCATCCTGGGGGGTGGATTATGTCAAGGTCGATGACCTGTCCGTGCCTTATCATACTCAGGAGATTGAGATGATACGCAAGGCGATTGATAATTGCGGCCGGCCTATTGTGCTGAGCACGTCACCGGGGCCGACACCTTTTGAAAACGCAGAGCATATAAGTAAACACGCCAACCTCTGGCGTCTGACGGGTGATTTCTGGGACAACTGGAATTCGCTCAACAACGCCTTTTCGAAATGCAGCCGGTGGCATAACTACATTCGGCCGGGCAGCTGGCCCGATTCGGATATGCTGGCCCTGGGGAGAATCGGAATCCGCGCGGAAAGAGGCAATAACCGTATGAGCCGCTTTACCAGTGACGAGGAGATTACGCTGATGACTTTATGGTGTATCGTGCGTTCGCCTTTGATGTTCGGAGGTGACCTGCCGAGCAATGACGAATGGACATTAAAGCTGATAACAAATCCGGCGGTGCTGGCGGTAAATAAAAACAGCGAAAATAATAAACCTCTATATGAGGGCAATTTGGCCGTCTGGGTAGCCGATGTGCCCGAAAGCAGGGATAAGTATGTTGCTGTTTTCAACCGTACCGGTAAAAGACAGAGAGCCGTAAATGTTTTCCTCGGGGATATCGGCTTTAAGAATGTAAAAGTTACCGACTTATGGACAGGTGAGGATTTGGGTGTTTACAGCGAGCGGTTTTCGCCTGTTATAAAACCGCACGGCGCGGGTTTGTATCGATTGACACCAACTAGTAAAAAAGTCCCGGTCGAGCCGCTATCTGAACCTGAGTCGGGTTCCAATATCGCAATGCTGGCCTGCAAAACTGTTGCATCATACGTCTCGGATTGGACTTCTGCCGACGCAGCCAACGATGAGCTTGACGCTGCCAACAGCAGGGATTATTCGCATTACGGCAACTGGCCGCAGCGAGGGGAGCACTGGATAGAATATCAGTGGCGGCAGCCTGTAACCATCGATAAGATTGACGTTTGGTGGTTCAAGGACAACGGTATAAGACTTCCACAGAGCTATAAACTACAGTACTTCAACGGCCGGCAGTTTGTTGACGTTGCCGGCGCAGAAGGTTACGGCCTTGATGCTGGCAGGTACAACAGCACAACTTTTGAGCCGGTGACGACAGACAGGCTTCGCCTTGTCTTTACTTCTCAAACAGATTACTCGACCGGCATTATTGAATGGCGGGTTTTTACAGTAAAAAATTAGTACGTACTTTTCACTGTATTCAACGAATAGATACAGCCGCTGTACTCTATTCCATTTCTGTCAGCCAGTTCTCGGCGAATGCAGCAAAGTCGAGCATATTAACAATGCCGTCGCCGTCAGGTGCCGGTGCAATGTCAGCGCAATATTCATAAATCTCGAGCCACTGGTCAAGGAAGACAGCCAAATCATTCCAATTGACGATATCGTCGCCGCCATCCGGGCTGATATCACATTTGGAAATCCAGTTTGGCGATTCCGGCGTGCTCTGCCAGGCGCTGGCAAAAACCGACCAGTCCAGAAAGTTTACGATGCCGTCAAGATAATATGGAGCGACGTCTGCCGAGAATTTTTCGAGCAGCCATTGTTCGCACAGTATTTCGAGGTCTTCCGTATCTACGTCTCTGTCGCCGTCGAAATCGCCGGCCATATTTTGCTGATGCCCGAAGTCAATATCATTTACAGTTTCGCCTAATCCAACGTCAACAATCTGTGAACCGTCGATTTTCAATACATATACGCCCGTGCCGGTTGTAAGTGCGAGGAATCGGCCGTCGTCGCTGACAGCCATTACTCCGTTGGCAAAGCTGTCGTATAACGGCGGATAATCGTCCACACCCTCGGCGGCGTCAATGCGGTCCAGTTCCAGCCAGGATTTGGTATCTACAGCGAGGATTTGGTCCGTCTCGCTGTTGGCAAAATAGAAAATATCCCTTACTGAATTGAATACCATTCCGCCAAGCTTATCACTGCTGTCCCCTTCAAGAATAACAGTTGTAACGGGAGTAAAATCCTGGGTAAGAATCGAAATATTTGCCGTAGTTGCTCTGGCAACCAAAGATGCATCACGACTGAGAGCCAAAAAGTATGATATTTTATCCGGTTCGTACGTGAAGGTATCGGTAATCGCGTCATAGACGTAAATATTGCTGTAGTTGTAACCTTCCGTCAGCATTAAAAATTCCAAATCGGCACTTCGAAAGATTCTGGTATACTTGGCAATATTGTCTGACGTACTGCCTGGTATGCCCGTTCGGATTGTCGGTGAATCGGTCGTATATGGGTCGAATTCACGCAGGGGTACGTGCTCAGCACCGCCGGATTTTCCTGTAACGAAGCCTTTACCGCAACAGCCGATTTTAACGTCCCAGCCTGCTGCCTCACCAAATTCAATTGAATAGGTAATATCGGTAACAGTACCATTAGACAAATTGAGCCTGTGAAGAACAGCATTACCGGAAATGTCGTTTTCAGTTAGGTACAGATGACTGCCATCCGGCGTTATATCCATCCCGTTGAGAGATGTACCTGCAGTAAACGGGCTCAGTAATTCTCTTGCAAAAAGGTCGTATCTCTCGACGGTTCCCTCCTCAGTGCCGATATAGAGAAGGTTTCTTTGATAATCGAATGCCAGGTCGCGCGGGCCTGAAATCTCGATAAACTCCTGTTTGTTTAAAAGCAGTGATGTGTTCCGCCAGCCGCACCTGGTAATCATTGCTACTGAATATGAGCCGGGAGCAAGGCCGGTAAATTCATACGTACCGTTGGCGTCTGTAACTGTCGAAGGCTCATCTCCGTCAAGCCAGCCGTTATTATTAAGGTCTATAAATACTATCCAATTCTCAAGAGGTACATCATTTTCGTCTTCAACTCCGTTACCATCGAGGTCATTGTATGCGCTGCCGTGAATCTCGGAAGAATAAACATAAATATTGCCAAAGTCAATATCCTCCAATGTACGACCCACGTTAACACTTACCGAATGACTTCCGTTGCCGCCGGGGAAGGTCTGTTGCCAGTCGGCCTGACTGACTTCATCGATAACATAAGTACCGGCTGTCAGGCCGGTGAATTCGTAAGCGCCGCTCGAATTGGTAATGCTGTACGGTTCGCCTTCGTCGCAGTGGCCGTTTTCGTTGGCGTCGATATAAATTTTCCATCCTTCAAGAGCCGGCTCGTTCGCATCTCGTTTTCCGTCGGCATTGAGGTCATTCCACTTCGTGCCCTGAATTCCTGCCGAATCCAACTCAACGTTACCGAAATTGACGGTTATAGTTTGCCCGCCTTCGAGGCTGACGTTATATTTTTCGGCAGGCAGGCCGTCCGCTCCTAATGCCGTATGCCAGTTGCCGAGCACCGGAAGATAGATAGTGTACAGTAACTCGCCGGTTTCCGGGTCGATGCAAAATGCCCTTGGCGGGTAACCCCCTGCGATATAGCTGCCCATAAATATATTTCCGTCGAGATAGGCCAATGCTGTTGAGATATAGACATCAGCCGGTTCGAGTGTATCGAGGATTGAGCCGTTGCTCGGATCAATCTTTACGATTTGAGTTGGAAGTTTTGTTGCGAAGAGGGCGTTTAAGTCCGGTGCTGCAGCTAAACCTTCACCAACCACGCCATTTACAGTTATCGTATCTACAACGGTATCAAGAGCAGGGTCCCAAGCAACGATTTGGACGAAATCTTCGAGCTCAAAATTATGCATTTTAGTAATGTAAAGTTTGCCGTTCATATAGGCAGTCCCTCTGGAGCTATGATCAGGGCCAAAATCTATCTGGTCGTGGTCGATAACGTAACCCGAGTCCATATCGAGCTCCCAGACATCAACAAAGGCTCCATCAATAGTGTAGGAAAAATCGACAAAAAACAGGCTTGTTGGTCCGACCGCAAGGCCTTGAGGACCAAGAACCAGGTAGTTCGCTGGTGCCGGAAAGCTGTTAATCAGAGAACCATCGGTGGGGTCAACTTCGATAATTGTTTCAATATCGTTTGCGGAATCAATCTGGAAAGAAAACAATCTGCCGCCGGCCCAGCCGGGAAAAGTCTGTGCCCAGCCTTGGGGTATTACTTCCGCAACCGTATAATCACCCACCTGCAAACCCGGGAACTGATAGAAGCCGCTTTCGTCGGTGGTAGTGTTGGGCTCATCGTCAAGCTGGCCGTTTTCGTTGAGGTCGAGATAAATGCTCCAGTCCTGAAGTCCCGGCTCACCGTCATCCTGTATTCCGTTCCCGTTAAGGTCGTGAAATTTTACACCGTTGATTTCACCCTTTATATTGATGACGTTGATTGTATAGTCCTCGACTTCACCGTAGCTTGTAGTGCCGCACGGCAAAGGAGTCACTTTCCAGGTTATCCGAATACGCATACGCGTATTGCCGGCCACGGCATTTGCCGGAGGCGTGATAGGAGCTTTATAAGGCCAACCTACGCCCGGTGTGTTGTTAACGTCTATCTGTTCGTCGGCGTCATCGAAGTCCTCATCCTGATTCCAGTCCACCCAGATTCCGCACTCATCATCGTCATCCTGATAGCCGTTGTAAACCTCGATTTCATAGCTGACACCGGTCTCCATTGTTGTTGACTGGTCCGTGTAATCGGTGTAGCTGCTCTGGCTGGAAGTATTGTCGATATCACCAACTACCACTCTGTATATATACTCATGGGTGCCGCCTGTGGCGCTGCAGTAATCCGAGAAGGCGGGCGCCGCCAGTGTTATTAGAATCAGTACGGTTAAAAAGATTCTGCAACCAGGGAATGATTTCATTTCATCCTCCTTCTATAGTCAGATTACCACCTACAATTGAACTTTCAAATGCAAAGACCAATTCTGCATTCAGGGGTGGAAATCGACCTGTATAATAAATTTTCCTCCCCCTAAGTTAATTTTATCAGATTAATTATATTCAACAGAGACATAATTGTCAAATAAAAAAACATTACTGTCATTGTTGCTCGATGCGAACCGGCTGTGTTGTGAAAATTATATTATAAATAAAAAGAGGAAAAACAGGGTAATGGAGCCTATGGGATTCGAACCCACGACCTCTTGCATGCCATGCAAGCGCTCTCCCAACTGAGCTAAGGCCCCATTTAAAACCCCATTTTATCACGAACTTGTCATTGTTCAAATAAAAAAACCGGCTTAAAAACCTGCTTGTTTATGGGATATTTCCCTGTGAAAATAATGCGGCCAGAGACCTATTTGATGTTGACATTCTACGCCGGATAAAATAGATTGCCGGCAGGATTTGTTATACAATATTAAGTTGGAGGTGAGTGAAGAGATATTTAACTGCTGATTTTGGGACAGCTTTATTTCTGACTTATATTGCAGTTTATTGAGGGAGCGATAATGGATAATAATATTGAATTCGATGACTATGGCAGTCACCTGGCGGTATTAGATAAAGTATTAACTTCTTTTGAGGTAAAAAGTGTTCTTGAATTCGGTCTGGGCAGCTTCAGCACACCGTTTTTCGCCACTCGTTGTCGTGTGATCGTCAGCATTGAGCAGGAAAGCCGGGAATGGCTTGAAAAAATAAGAGCCGAAATTAATGCTGAAAACTGGCATTCCGTTTTCCAGCCCGACCCACGTGAGATATTCCGACATTTCGATTCTGCAGGTCAAAGGTTTGATTTGGTTTTCAGCGACGGCCTTGCCACAACGAGGTGCTTGGTGGCCAACATGGCGATGGAAAGAAATGTTCCGCTGGTCCTATTGCATGATGCTGAAAAGATATGGTATTATCAATGGAACCTGCTGAATATTCCCGCTAACTATAGCCGATTCGATTTCCGTAATCAACAGGGAAGTCGTAAAGTTACAGCTATCCTGGCAAACAATAGTCAGGATATACTTGAGCATTGGGAGATTGATAATCACGAGAGAATTTTGCAGGCCTACAGTACCCCGAACCAGCCGGTTTTTCAGCTCCGGTATGACAGATTAAAAGGCTTATTAGCCGGCCGCCTGTAAAAATAGCTTTATATCGAAGCTGCTGAATAAGATACTGGAAAAATCCTGACTTTTCTGTATAATCCTGTTTTTGTCACACATTTTAAGGATTTAATTCTATGCGAAACAGAGAGCATCTTACACCTTACGGCAATAAACCGATGGTTACTCCCATCGTATCAGCGGTAAATTATGAGTACGTTTCTTTCGAAATCCTGCGGCAGATTACCGACGGCGAGATAGACGGCTACACTTACCACCGTGATGACAACCCCACCGTCCGTGCGGTAGAGAAAGAGATAGCTTTGATGGAGAAATGCCCCGATTGCGTTATCACGACGACGGGAATGGCAGCCCTTACGATAATTTTCCTTATGTATCTGAAAACCGGCGACAACTTGATAACATTCCACGATGTATATGGCGCCAACTATAAGGTCGGACTCATTCTTGAAAAGTTCGGCGTTGAGGTTACCTGGCTGGACGCAGCCGAGCCTGAAAAAGTGGCGGAAAGCATCAAGAAAAACACCCGAATGATTTTCTGCGAGACACCCAGTAATCCGCTGGTCAAGGTTGTTGATATAGAATACCTGCGGCAGCAGGCTGACCGTGTCGGCGCGATACTCGTCGTCGACAACACATTTGCAACTCCTTACCATCAGCTGCCTCTGGAGCTCGGAGCCGATTTGATTGTACACAGCGCTACCAAAGGTCTCGGCGGACACAACGACCTGATGGCCGGCGCAATCGCCTGCTCGACGAAGGAATATTATGACGAGCTTTGGTTCACTCGTCAGGCGGTAGGAACCACACTCGATGCCTTCTCTGCGTCTCTTTTGGAAAGAGGCCTGAAAACTTTTACGATTCGCGCTGCCAAAATGTCTGAAAATGCAATGGCAATCGCAAAGTTTCTGGCGAGCCATCCAAAAATCACCAGAATCTGCTATCCAGGCCTACCGGGCGATGCCGGTTATAAAATAGCCTGCAAGCAGATGAAAGGAGGATTCGGAGGAGTTCTGGCCTTTGACGTGGGAAAGACTCAGGATGAAGCTAAAAGGTTTGTCGAGAAGCTGAATATTATTTATCACGCTGTTAGTCTCGGCTGTACAGAAACGCTTGTTTGTTTGCCTGTCCTGACGACAATGCTCTATCTGCCCGAGGAAAGAAGGACAATTTTTGGTGTCAAACCCAACACGGTTAGATTATCAGCCGGTATCGAGGATACAGGCGAGCTTATTGATGATTTGAAACAGGCTCTCGAGTAATCATATATTGAATTGACTGCCTTGATTTCTGATTCATTAAATAGTGTACATTCAGCATGTGAAAACCGTGGATTTTTTACACGGGTACGCATAAAAAAAGAAAAGGAGGTTCAAATGAAATCCAAATTATATGTATCATTTGCTTTTTTATTGTTGGCAGTAACAATATCCTACAGTGCTGAGAATCAAAGCCTCATAAAAGGCGCCGCAAAGGTGGAAAAGCTTGCCGGTGGTTTTATTTTTACCGAAGGCCCCGCCGCCGATGCCAAAGGTAATGTTTACTTTTCCGATATCCCTAATAATAAAATACATATCTGGTCACTCGAAGGAAAGCTATCAACTTTTATTGAAAATTCTGTTGGTGCGAACGGCCTGTACTTTGAAAAGAACGGCAACTTGATTGCCTGCCAGGGCGGAGGCAGAAAGCTGGTTTCAATCGACCCGAAAGGCAAAGTAACGGTGCTGACTGATAAGTACGACGATAAACCATTCAACAGTCTGAACGACCTGTGGCTTGACCCTGAAGGCGGAGTGTATTTTACAGACCCACGCTACGGCAGCAGAGATAATATGGGCCAGAACGGCGAAAATGTTTATTATCTCTCAGCCGACCGGAAAAGACTCATCCGCGTAATAGATGATATGGCCAGACCGAATGGTTTGATCGGAACAGCCGACGGTAAATTGCTTTACGTCACGGACCCGGGGAGCGGAAAAACCTTCGTATATACAGTCAATAAAGACGGCTCACTGTCGAATAAGAAGCTTTTTGCGCAGCAGGGCGGTGATGGTATGACAATAGATAATAAGGGCAATGTCTATCTTGCCGCGAATACCGTAACGATTTATAATCGGGCCGGTGAAAAAATTGAAGAAATTGAGGTCCCTGAGAGGCCGTCTAATCTGTGTTTTGCAGGCAAAGATAACGATGTACTCTTTATTACCGCAAGAACTTCGCTATATTCGATTCAAATGCAGGTTAAAGGTGCTCAATCAATGAAGGATAGTCAAGTGCAGAAATTCGAAGTGGACAGTTTCAGCACTTCTGAAGGTGATTTGAAGATTACCTTTATCGGTCATGCAACGTTGATGTTTGATTTCAACGGCAAGGTCATTCACGTTGACCCTGTGAGCAGAGAGGCTGATTATACCAGGATGCCCAAGGCCGACCTTATCCTTGTCACACACGAGCATGGCGACCACCTCGATACGGGGGCTATAGAGGCCATTCGAAAGGATAATACGGAGATAGTTCTTACAGAAGCATGCTCGGAAAATGTGGCCGGCGGCCCGCCTCGCGGCGAGGCCGCGGGTATTGTAATGCGAAACGGCGACGTAAAGACGGTTCAGGGATTAAAAATCGAGGCTGTGCCGGCTTACAATATTGTACATAAGCGTTCCAGCGGCGAGCCTTTCCATCCAAAAGGCAGGGGCAACGGCTATTGTGTAAGCTTCGGTGATAAAAAAGTTTACGTTGCCGGCGACACTGAAAACATACCGGAAATGAAGCAATTGAAACAAATCGACATCGCCTTTTTGCCTATGAATCTGCCCTACACGATGACGCCGGAAATGGCAGCCGATGCGGCTAAGGCTTTTGGCCCGAAGATTTTATATCCGTATCACTACGGACAGACTGATGCGAGCCTGCTCGTTGATTTATTGAAAGATTCAGAGGATATTGAGGTTCGTATTCGTAATATGCCTTAGCCTGCTTGTGAAATCCGCCGCCGGCGAAGCGGGAAAAAATTGTTTTTTTCGGATTTCTTGAAATGTTGAAAAAAGTTTCTTGACGAGACGCACTTTACGTTGATAATTAATACAAGTTTCTGGTTTTTTCCTCCGGAACAGTTTTTCAATTTGAAAGGAGGCCGTCATGGCAAAGAAGATTTTAACCGGCATTCTTATCATTTTATTGTATGTTTTTGCCGGCTGTCGTCAAATGGATAGCGGTGCGTCTCAGATCGTTCCTCCGCGCATAAAAGCTGCGCCCGTTGTTGAGCCTGTGGAAGCAGGCGAGGCCGACGTCGTTGAGCAGATGACCATCAATCGGCAGGCTTACCGCAACGCCCTTAAAACCCTGATTAACTATTACGGCGACAAA
The DNA here is from genome assembly GCA_964464635.1 of uncultured Pirellulales bacterium. GTDB lineage: Bacteria > Planctomycetota > Phycisphaerae > Sedimentisphaerales > Anaerobacaceae > CAYLMG01. The sequence goes on from CAYXGT010000060.1 coordinate 16,471, forward strand.
GGCAATAATATGAAATTAACCTGGGCTAAAGACGAGCTTAAGCAGCTTGAAGGAATACCGCAATATCAATATATCATCGAGGCAAGCATAGCACCTGAGAGCCTGAGAGCTACCGAATCCATCAACGAAGCCGACTATATGTATCGCGAGGCTGTGCGAATTGAGAAAAGTGCCGGCAGGTTAATAATTATCAAACACGAGGACAACCTCCGCAGCGCTCTTGACGTATATAACCAGATTATCAAGATGCATCCGACGAGTGACAAGATTGACGATGCGGCGTTCAGGGCTGCAGGTATTCACGAGTATTTCAAGGATTATACTATAGCTGTTATCTATTACAAAAGGGCTTTTCAGTGGGACCCCAAAACACCTAATCCTGCGAGATACAAGGCAGCTTATGTTCTCGACAAATACCTGCTTCGAAGAGATGAGGCCCTTGAGCTGTACAGGCAGGCCCTCGCAAAAGAAAAGCTGGGCAGCAGCAGAGTTGATTTTATAAAAACCAGAATTGCAGAACTAACCAAAAACAATTAAAACGGCAGATGATTTAAAATCTTTTAAGGCAATGTCTCTTACAGTAAACGAGCGGGTCTGGCTGGAAGTCAGACCCGTTTTTTTATATAAGGAAACAATGGCATCAGATTTCGAAAATAAACTAGCTGGCTTTATCAAAAAGAACAATCTCTTCGGCGAAGCAGACAGGATTCTGCTGGCTGTCTCCGGCGGGGCGGATTCCATTGCACTTTTATACGCACTTTGCTCGCTGAGAGAAAACTCGATTATAAAAAACGAGCTTTTCTGCGCTCACATAAACCACCTTTTAAGAGGCACAGAAAGCGACAGCGACGAGCAGTTCGCCGTGCGACAGGCCGATATATTGAAGCTGCCGATAACAACAGAGAAAATCGATGTTCGAAATTTCGCAAAACAAAATAAACTGTCCATCGAGACAGCGGCGAGGCAGTTAAGAATCAAGGCTTTAATCGAAATCGCCAGGGAAAATAAATGCAGTCTGATAGCAACTGCTCATCAGGCTGATGACAACGCTGAAACAGTTATCCATAACATTATTCGCGGCACCGGCCTTCGAGGCCTTACAGGCGTTTGGCCTAAAAGAAATTTTGAAAAAGGAATCAGTTTTGTCAGGCCTATGCTTTGCGTTACCAGAGCACAGATTACCGACTATCTTGAACAAAGAAATTTGAAATGGCAGATAGATAAAACCAATCAGGATTTGAGGTTCAGGAGAAATTATATTCGTCATCTCCTGCTGCCGCAGTTCCAAAAAAACTCTGACAGCTCGCTCGTTGAACAGTTGTCCGGTCTTTGTCAATCGGCTCGAAAGCTTTATAACTCCGTTTGCAGTATAGCTGAGAGACTTATGTGTCAGGCTGCGGATGTCGGCAGAAACAGATTAAAACTTGATTTGAAAATATTTTCAGCTCAGCATCCTGAAGTGCAGACCGAAATGCTGCGGCGCAGCCTGTCCCGTCTCGGAAGTGGAGAGAAAGATTTGAACCGCTATCACTACGAAAAGATATTGCAACTGGCACGAAAGAACGTAAGCAATAAAGCAATGCTTCTGCCCGGCGGTTTTACCATACGCCGTGAATACGACAAACTTATATTTGAGCGACCGTCAGCAGCCGAAAGCCGAAGAATTTCTGATGAAATCTTTGAGCTCGAAATTCCGGGCACCCGGCAGTTCGGCAGCCTTGTTGTAGAAAGTAAATTTTTAGCCGCTTCGAAAGAAACAATCGAGAATATCAAAGCTAATAAACACAATTTCACAGAACACTTCGACATTGATAAGCTGCAGCCACCGGTAAGAATCCGCCGTCGCAGGGAAGGTGACAAATTCCAGCCTTTGGGGATGCCGTCCACCAAAAAAATAGGCAAATTCCTTACCGACTCAAAAGTGCCGCAAAATATAAGAGAAAAGATTTTAGTGGTTACAGACAGCGAGAAGGTAATATGGCTGTGGCCGATTAGAATAGCTGAACCGGCTAAGGTTACCGACAGCACTAAAAAAATCCTTCAGTTGAAAATAACAGATAGCCAAAACACGCATAATTACTTAAAATGCTGAAAAACAGGGAGGATTTTATGATAGACCGTCAACAATTACTTGAGCATGCAAAAAATCAGAACGCTACGGA
>CAYXGT010000061.1:0-18538 GCA_964464635.1 uncultured Pirellulales bacterium
GTGTTCTTTGTAGATGATGATAGAAAGGCTTTTCTTGGTTTTCTCAAGGAGCAATCAGCCAGGTTTGGCCTGACAATAGATGGTTTCTGCCTAATGACCAATCATATACACATCATCGCAACCCCGAGAAAAGAAGACTCATTGGCCAAGACTATGGGCAGGACAAACCTTTTGTATGCACAATACATAAATTATATGCATGGACGAGGCGGACATTTATGGCAGAACAGATTTTTTTCCTGCCCGATGGATACCAACTATTTTTTCAAGGCCTTAATATATATGGAGCAAAATCCTGTAAGGGCAAAGATGGTTCGCTTTCCCTGGACTTATCGCTGGTCAAGTGCCGGATTTCATATGGGCAAAGATGATGAATTCGGCTTAATGGATAAAGTCAGGTGGAAGGAGCAATCTTGGAGATTGGATTGGAAGAAGGTGTTACAGGAAAAGAGGGAAAAATCGGACCTGAATAGATTAGGAGTCTATAGCAGAACAGGCCGGCCGTTGGGGACAGACAAGTTTATAAGCAAGATTGAGGTTATGTGTGGGCGCAGGCTCAGAGCCTTGCCTGTAGGAAGACCTAAAAACAAAAAGATAGTAAAAAAAAAGGGTAAAAAGCAAAAAAAAGGATTCCGAAATAGGTAAACGTCCCCTATTTAATTCCCCTATTTAATTCAACGTCCCCTATTTAATTCATTTTATTTTCAACAACATCCTAGTAGAAATGTGAGTTTTCGTTGAGTTTACGATATAGCCAGTTCTATCTCCAGCCTCCAAAGTTACTTTGGAGGTTGGATTATTATTGATGGGACAATTTCCCATCAATTAGACAAATCAGACATACGGGCTTTTTTTCGGTAAAAAATTCTTTACAGCTTATTTCTACTATTTTATAATTATCTCGATATTTTAAGAAAGATATAAATATGGTTAAAATGTTATCTACAGTGAAACAGCGTTATGCTAAGATGCTGAGAGATATTAAATCGGATCCATATAATCATAAAATAATATTACCCGTTTTTTTTCTATTGATAGTTTTACCTTTTATATTTATTTTTTTACCTGCAGTTTTTATGCTCTTTTGGTTAGTTTTCGCATTCCCAAAGTTTTTTTTAGTATTAAACATTCTGTGTCTCTTGTTTTTTTTTATCGCTTTACTTATAGGATGTTTCAATAAGGCAATACGTTTAATATCTTGGAAAACAAGCCTTTGGATTGCCATCATATTTGGGAGTTTTTGGATAGCTTCATTTATGTCTGGCGGAGCCTGTGCTTTTGCTGCACATCTTGGGATTAGAATGGTATCTTCTGAAGTACGGTTTCCTATGGGATATATTACTTCGATTGATATTGATAGCAAGGGGCAAGTCTATTGTGCCGACCGTTCCCATTGTAGGCTCCAGATATTTAGTGATGATGGAGAATTCCTAAGAGGTTGGTTTGTTCCTATCTCATGTGGAGGGATTTATATTTCTATAATAAATAACAATTCTTTGAGTGTAGATGATATCGACGATAAAAAGAGTCATATTTATGATTCAAGTGGCCACTTGCTTGCAGTAAAGCGAGATCAGGTTTACCCAAAGGTTGATCCTTCAAATAAACTTAGAGTTAGTGATGATTCTGGAAATATCTATAAAGTGACCAAAACATTATACTCTTGGCAGATTTCAAAGATTAGCAAAAACGAAGAGTCGATTTTGATTTCTGACCCTTTTGTTCTGAGTATATTTGCCATGCCTTTTCCAGCTTTTGGTCTCGTATTGTTTTCAATAATTTTAATTGGATTCGCGCATAGTTTAGTTGTTAAAGCGAAAAGATTCTGCTACTTGGATTTGCCTATGGTATCGAAAATATCTGAGCCTGAAAAAAAAGTGGTTCAGCAGGATAAAATAGGTAAAGTCAAATGCTTGTGTGAAAAGATAAATATTTTAGAAGGTATGTCAGCTCATGATTATGCTAAAGATCACCTTAAAGCTATAAACGTTATAGACGGTGGTAGACAGATAGAATATTTATGTCCTTATACAGGCAAACTCTGGCTAATGGATTTCACACAAGAAACTAATGCAAATCAAGAAAATTATTCACGATTAAGACCAATACCCAAGAAAGATTAAGATATCTCTATTATTAGAAAAGTACTCTTGTATTACTCAAAAATTAATTTGAGTCTGAAAAATTACAAATTGATCTAATCGTTTTTTTTAGATTTGCTCATTATAAATTTGCGCCTACTAAAAAATCTATCCGCAACTAAATCTTGAAACCTTTTATACACAGGTGGGTAGTTTGATACCGATGCTCAGCAGTATTATTTGCGGGCGAGATACTATAATCCTCTTAATGGTCTGTTTAACAGAACTGATCCATACTCCGGAAATAAGCAAGACCCGCAGAGCCTGCACAAATACCTCTACTGCCACAACAATCCAATTAACGGTATTGATCCCACTGGCCAATTTAGCCTAACTTCGATGGTGGTCAGCATGGCAATTGGCGCTATGATGAACAGGATTGTGATGCCAGTTGTAGCTCCTCTTATAAGTAAGGTAATAAGTTCGTTCATACCAGATTGGTTTAAGTCAATGATTTTATTAGAGTCGCCGTCTGCCCTAATGGGTGGGGGAGGTATATCTGCTACAGTTGGTGCTTATAGAATTGGAGGGGGTGTTACGGGGCTTGTTGAAGGTTTGTGGTTTCCCGGGGCTAGAAAATTAGCCGCTTACCATGCTACAGGATATACAGCAGGACTTATGATAAGCGGCGGAGGCGCTGGAGTCACTGGTTCATTATATGGAGGATTAGTTTATGGAGCCCAAAGTCCGGATTACTATACGGGAACGTTTTATTCCGTTACTTTTGCATTCAGAAGTCTTCCGAATAAATTACAGGAAAAAATAGAAAATGCGCTCACAAATTTCATATCGCAACTGACTTTAGTTTCGCCAAATGCACCAGACGCAGCAGAACAACTTGCGGAAGTTCGACGGGGAGCACGAGCAGCTGCACAAGCAATAGGATTGAAAAATGATGCCATAATAAGCGTATTTACTAATCCCTCAGGAAAAGTCGGAGGGGTTTCTATAGGAGTGAGCGGAACTTTAGGAAAAGGTCTTGATCTTTCAGTTTCTATATTGGAATACACAAAGTTCTGGGAATGGGGCTATTAGGTAAAGCCATTCTTTAAATTGAATTTTAGGGGGCTGGTTCTTATTTGTGTAGCTCAGCCCAGTTGTAATATTTTTCTGCAATAAGGTAAGATTGAGATTGATAGAATAATAATTTCTTTTATTATTGGTCAAAGTCAGTTAGATTTATTTTGCCTTCGGTATCGTTAAAAAAATGTATTTGTGTGGCTTAGAAAGCTTTTGTAATGGTAAAAATTTTGTTGGCAATTAAAAACTGTTTAGATGGTTTTGATTTATTAGGGGATAAAGGCTTAGCGGGCCGTATTGTTCAATGCGTAGTTGTGGTTTTTGGTTTCGTCTTGTTTTGTGTGATACTTCCTAGTGTACTTGGCTTTACGATGCTAAACTTTCCTCGGTTTTTCACGTTTTTAATGTTAATATCTATCATAATTTCCATTATTATGTTGTGCATAAGCTTAGCCCTATATCTTATATCAGATCTTATAGAAAATATTACTCCGAAAAGTGTTGGGAACGAAGCTTTAGCTGCATCATTTCTTTTTTCAATATTGTTTAGTATTGTCTTTTTTTGCTTATGGTGGTTTGGAAGTACAAGCTTGTTATCCGAATCTATGCGATCGCGTTTTTTCCCTTCAAAGGTTCAATTTCCGCTTGGCAATCTTAACGGAATTGCCGTTGATAAAAAAGGGGACATATATCTAGGTGTCAGAGGCTACAGCAGAATCCAGCGATACAATAGCGAGGGTGTTTTTCTTAAAGGTTGGTTTATAAATGCCGGAGGTGGATTATTTGATATTTGGATTGATGACAAAAATAACTTGAATGTACGAGCTGTAAGACAAGGTGAGCGTCTAATATTTAACGCTGAGGGACAGCTATTAAAAATAACTAAAATTGCATCTCTTGAAGAAGATGAGTATTTGGCACGGAAAGCATCAGGCTTAAGAACAAAGGATGCTTTTGGTAATACTTATGCAATTGAAAATCCAAAATGGTCGCCCAAAGTTGTTAAAATCAATTCTGTTGGCAAGAAATCCATATTGATAAAAGATCCTGTACAGTTTTACCTATTTCGTTACCCTCAACCACTTTTTTCTATTGGCATTATAGGCTTTATTATGTCAGCCATAATAGGATTTATAATTAAATTTAAGATTAGTTTTTCTTAAAAACCTATTATTATCAACATATTTATAGACTTTACTGAAAACTCTTTTCATAAATAAAATTCTAAAATTTCTCATAGGAAATGTTTCTATTTGTTTTTGCTTCGCTTAATAACGTTATTAATTATTTAACAAGCAAATAGACAACAATATTACAACCGTGCTCGCTGGTATAATCCCCTTATTGGTTGAGAGTCAAATTTGACATATTATTACTGAATAGATACAGAAAGAGCTGAAAGCAATTCTACACCTGCGAATGATATCAGGCTTACATAGTTTCCTTCGGGGGAAATATGGATTAGGATTTACTATCACAACAGAGCAGATGTATTTAATTATTCGCTGGACCATAGCCAGTTTCTGGCTAAGAAGGCAAAATCAAGCATATTTACAAAATCATCACCCGCTTTATAAGGTGCAATATCGGCTGATGGTTCTGTGGGTGGTTGCAGCCATTGTGCTGTGAGCGTCTCAAGATCATCTACATCAATATCACCATCAAAATCAAAGTCTCCTGCATAAGCAATTGTCTCTGTTGCAATTGTGACCCGGTCATCAGAGCGTGATGACCAGGCGGCTACAATTTTGCCGTCAGGCATATACTCTACTGTTGGATACCATGCACCTGAACCAGAAGGACAGCTCATCTGCCTTTCATTACCTCAACTCAAAACGGGTAATTGCGTGTTAAAAATTATTGATTTTCGTGCTGTAAGTATTTATACTGATGCAAACTGGAGAAACCTTTATTTTGGAGGATTATACAGTGAGGCTGATAAGAATAATTATAATTTTTGTTTTATCGATACATTTTACTGCTGCTGCCGTCGAACAGGACACAACTGACGACCTCAGTGAATATTTCGGTTTCGGCGAGATGGAAATTATCAAACTCGACTGGGGTATAGCCGACCTGAGCATAACCGACCTTAACGGTGACGGCAGAAACGATATTATTATTATCAACAACAGCAAATCCAGGATAGAGCTGCTTATCCAGAAAGAGACGATTAGCGTTGACGAAACTTATGTAACAGTCGAGCCCGAAGATGAGGATGTGAACGCCATTTTCGACAGCCTTGCTACACGCTTTAAAAACGAGTCTGTTTCGGTATCTCAAAGGATATATTCTCTTGCCTGTGGAGATTTAGACGGGGATGGAATGGTGGATTTGGCATTTTACGGAGACCCGAAGGGCCTTTATGTGATACTTCAAAAGAAAAGTGAAACAACGGATAAACAGACAAAAAGTTTGAGCTGGAGAACAAGAAAAAAAATCGAAATTAACGACGGCTTTGTAAGCTCAAACGCCTTGGTTTGCTCGGACCTGAACAATGACGGCAGGCAGGACCTGGCACTCGCCGCTAATGATGGGGTTTATTTCATTGAGCAGAAGGAGGACGGCTCACTGGCGGAACCGGTAAAATATCCCAGCACAGACAGGGTCATCGGAGTCGATGTCGGCGACTTAAATGGTGACAGTATCAATGACCTGATTCTGATAACAACAGACGGTGAAAAACCTCTTCAGGTGCGTTTTGGCTTCCCGGCAGGACAGCTCGGCCCGCTCAGACAGTTCTTTATCGAAAAGCCGTGGGTATTTAAACTCTGTAACATCGACGGCAAAAAAGGCGACGAGATACTGATGATTGATGCAAAAAGCGGACGCCTGCTCTGCTATCATTTCGTAGCCGATAACCAGAAAACCGAGGACTGGCAGGTTTTATTCTATCCGCTGGCCGCCGGAGAGTCGGACACGAAAAGAGATTTAGTAACGGGTGATTTTGATGGTGACGGCCTGACTGATGTCCTGATAAGTGACACAGGAGCTGCAGAGCTGATTCTTTACAGTCAGAAGAAAAATTACGGATTGGCTGAGCCCGTCAGGTTTCCTGCTTTCGCAGATATTACTAACCTGTCGGCAGCGGATATCGACAAAGATAAAAAAACCGAGATTGGAGTATTAAGTGTCAAGGAAAAAATCGCAGGAATAGTGAACTATGAGGATAACAGACTATCTTTCCCCAAGCCGCTGGATCTGACAGGTGAGCCGCTGGCTATGGAGCTTGCTGATATTGACCGCGACGGCAATACCGATTGTATATACATATCCAAACTGTCGGATGACAAAAGATACCTGAAGATTTTATACAACATCGGCAAAAAAACTGCAGCCCAAACAAACGAGTTCGAGGACGCACTTGAGCTTGAAAAGCTAACCTCTAATCCGGACGGTATAAAGATTGTGGACGTGGACCAGGGCGGCTTAAATGATGTCCTGATTTTTGTTAAATATCAGTCTCCGATACTCGTTCGCCAGGTACAAAAACGCGAATTTGAAGTAATCGATTCTCCGAAAGCGCAAAGCAGCCTGATTAAAGAAGCTGCCCTTAGCTCAATAGCCGTCAGTAATATAGACGGCAAAAAAGGCGAGGAGCTGCTGATTGCTCAAAGTAACTTTGCCAGGAGCCTCGTTTTTGCGGATTCGGAGAAATGGAGCATTGTGGACCAGTATAACGCCAAGAGCACTGAGAGCAAGGTATCGGCGGTAGCCGCTTTCGACATTGACGATAAAGGTTCGAACGCTCAGCCGGGTATCTTTTTACTGGACAGTCAAAAAGGAAAGCTCCAGATGCTGACCGCGGGCGAGGATAAGACTTATCGTTTCGAAAAGGAAATAGACGTCGGCAGATGGGAATCGGCAGACCATCTCAAGATTCTTTATGAACCGTTAACAGGGAAAAAGGACAGGAGCATTATTCTTTTCGACAGCAAAAAATTTGCGCTCATTACCCCGCAGACGGAAGCAGCCGGCTTCGAGCATCCGGAGCAAAATTTCAGTTATGAAACAAAAATAAAGGATGGAATATACGGCAATCTCGCAGCAGGTGACATAAATTCTGACGATGTTGCGGATATTATTATGGTCGAGAGCAAAAATAAACATATCGAAATACTTACAATTGATGCAGAAGGAAAACCGGTCGTCGGAATGAGGTTCAAAATATTCGAGGAGAAGGACTATCGTGAGCAGGCGACTAAAACAACGGTTGAGCCGAGGTGGCTCAAGGTTGCAGATGTTACAGCAGACGGCAAAAATGACCTGGTAACAATAATTCACGACCGCGTTATTATATATCCCCAGGATTAACTTCGAAACATCCGCGGTTGCACACAAAAAACTTTATTGAGACCGCAAATATAGATATCAGAGACGGGAAAATATGTCCTCGAAAAAAGGCAAAGTATTTATTGCGCTCAGCGGCGGCGTTGACAGCTCGACGGCCGCTGCACTGCTTATCGAGCAGGGCTGCGATTGCACCGGCATATTTATGATTACAGGCAGCAGTGACAAATCATCACCTGCCGATGCCCAAACTATCGCAAAAAGATTGGGCATAAAGCTTTATATATTGGATTTACGCAAAGAATTCGAGAAGGTGCTTGAGTATTTTATAAATGAATACAAAAGCGGCAGAACACCGAACCCGTGCGTTTACTGTAACAGGTATATCAAGTTCGGAACATTATTTGAATTCGCAAAGAACAAGGGCGCCGATTTTTTCGCAACCGGCCATTACGCCAGGATTCTCAAAGACGGCACAGGCGAATCCGGTTTATACGCCGCAGCCGATTCGCACAAAGACCAGTCATACGCCCTCGCGATGGTCGATAGAAAAACTTTAGAACAGCTCATTTTCCCGCTCGGCCAATATTCCAAAGAGCAAACACGCACGCTCGCCTCCAGATTCGGTCTCGAAATCCAGGGCAGAAAGGAATCTCAGGAAATATGCTTTATACCTGATGATGACTATGCAGCCGTCCTTGAAAGTCGATGTCCTGAAATAGTCCGCAAAGGCAAAATCATTGACAGCAGCGGCCGGGTATTAGGCGAACACAACGGCACACACAGATTTACTATCGGCCAGAGGCGGGGATTGCGAGTTGCAATGGGACTGCCATACTATGTGACTGATATAAACGCAGATAGTAACACGGTAACGCTCGGGCCCAAAGAACAGCTTATGAGCACCACTCTGCGGGCCTGCAGGGTGAACTGGCTTGCGGATAGGCCGGGCTCGCCCTTTATGGCGAACGTCAAAATCCGCTATAACAGCAACGCCGTCCCGGCTAAGGTTATCCCGCAGGCGAATAATGTGACAATTGAGTTTGAAAAAAAAGTCTCAGCGGTAACACCAGGCCAGCTCGCGGTATTCTATATTAACAATGACTTCGGCAGCATGGTAATCGGCGGCGGCTGGATAGAAAGATGCAAATAAAACCTGTTTTTGCAAGGTTGACCGTAAACCGCATTCTGGTATAATGTGGTGCTAATGATTTTGATAACATCAGCTTAACAGGAAGTGAATATGCCGACAAAAACATTAAAGGAAGTGGCCAGGTATGTGAACGGGCACGTTTTTGGCGACCCGGATACAAAGATAAGCTCTGCAGCCACCCTCAATAAGGCCGGCGAGGGCGATATCAGTTTTTTAGCAAACCTGAAGTATGAAAAGCAGCTGCGCTCTACAAAGGCCAGTGCCGTAATAGTGGGAAAAGATACAATCACCGATTCGAAAGTACCTCTCCTGGTGGCGGAAGACCCTTATTACGCCTTTATGCAGATTATGGTCCTGCTGCACGGCCATCGTAAGCACAAAAAAGTCGGAATCAGCAAGATGTGCTATATTTCGGACAGTGCAAAAGTAGGAGCCGACTGCGATATACATAATTTCGTCACCGTAGCCGACGATGCCAGGGTCGGAGACAGATGCATTATTTACCCGGGCGTATATATCGGCGAAGGTGTGCAGGTCGGAAACGACTGCATAATCTACGCCAACGTTACGATTTATGACGGCTGCAGTATAGGCAACCGCGTCATTATCAACGCCAACTCGGCCATAGGTGAGGATGGCTTCGGTTTTGCAAGTCATAACGGCCTGCATCATAAAATACCTCAGGTAGGGATAGTGATTCTGGAAGACGATGTCGAAATCGGCGCCTGCTGCGGAATTGAGCGAGGCACGCTCGGAGATACCATAATAGAAAAAGGCACCAAGCTGGGCGACCTTGTAGCGGTAGGTCACGGAACACGCATCGGCCCTCACTGCCTGCTCGTCGCGCAGGTCGGAATCTCCGGTTCAACGAGTATGGGGCATCACTGCATTATCGGCGGACAGGTCGGCATAACAGGTCACCTTACTATCGGCAATACTGTTATGATTGGTGCTCAGTCCGGCGTAATAAATAACGTTGGGGACAACAAAGTTATCTTTGGTTCGCCTGCAATCGATGCAAAAATAGCCAGGCGCGCCTATAGCATGATCAAGAACCTGCCTGATATGAGAAAGAGCATCCACGACCTCGAAAAGCAAATCGCAGAAATCGAGAAAGATAAGAAAACAAAGAAAAAGAAAGCTGAATAATATCTTTTTGAAATATGGCCAGTAGCAAGCAGGTACTCGGTTTAATCGCAGGTGAGGGCAGGCTCCCTTTTATGGTCGCAAAAGGCGCCAGAGATGCCGGCCTGAAAGTAATCTGCGCAGGACTCGGCGATTCTGCTGAAAGCTCACTGGCCGGGCAGGTTGATAAGTTCTTTCGCGTCTCGGTAGCCAGGCCGGGAAGCTGGATACGCAAATTGCGAAAGTATGGTGTAACTGAAACCGTTATGGTCGGCCGCGTCGCAAAATCGAAAATCTTTACGCCCTTTCGAATCTTAAAATACCTGCCGGACTGGATAGCATTGAAAATATGGTACTGGAAACTGAGAGGCAAAGACAAAAGAAACGATACTCTTCTTTGCGCTCTCGCCGATGAGCTTGAAAAGGGAGGCATAACACTGCAGGATTCGACAAAATACTGTAAAGAGCACTTCGCCGATAAAGGCCTTATGACCAAACACAAACCGCCTATGCTGGCCGAAGGCGACATCGAGTTCGGTTTGCAAATCGTCAAAAAACTCGCAGGTCTTGATATAGGCCAGGCCATAGCGGTAAAAGAGCGTGAAATATTGGCCGTCGAAGCCATAGAAGGAACAGCCGAGATGATTTTACGGGCCGGCAAGCTCTGCAAAAAAGGCGGCTGGACACTTATCAAGGTATCCAAGCCGAACCAGGATATGCGTTTTGACGTTCCTTGTGTCGGCACCGACACGATAAAAGCTCTTTCTGAAAATGGCGGTAAATGCCTCGTCGTCGAAGCCGGAAAGGTCTTAATCCTCGACAAACCCGAAACCCTCGCCCTCGCCGACAAACTCGGAATAGCAATCATCGGAAGATAATAAACCCCGCTCAGATGATGTGGGGGGTTTCTGATTTGACATTAGTTGCCTGACTCGTTATTTTCTACTCTGAACGGTTGTATATTATGTTGGAAATTAATAATGAGTAACAAAAAACAAAATAAAGGATACTCTACTTATGATGCTCTCAGTAATCATCCTTTTGTTTCATCAGCTTTATATTATGGCATAAGAATATTAGCAGTAATTGAAAATAGTCACTCTTTTCTAAAGGCAAAAGGTGAATATAAACGGTTTCCTTCAAAAGCAGAATTCTATTGCATTTCTGTGGCAAACACGTTAGCTCATGTTCTTACAATCTGTCAACAGCTTGAGCAATCCGTATTTTACTTTTCTTCATTTTCGCTAACCCAAAAAATGAAGAAAATAGGCATAACAAAGCAGAGCTATCTCCTATATTGCATTGAAAACTATATTGTCCGAACTCAATCTATGTATGATAGATTGCTAAGACTTATTGATAGAGTATTTGAGGTATACAATCCTAGCCATATGATCTCTCACCAATTAGTAATAAGCAATTCACATATTCAGAACACATCCATCCCTAAGAAACTGGAAAAATTACGAAAGGTTATTAAACCCTACTACTATGATAGAAACACTATCATTCATGAACGACAATTCCTTGAAGATGATATTCGTGAACTTGAATTCTACACTATTCTAACGTCAGAGGGTCCTTATAAAGGGGAAAAAGATTTAATTCAAGAAGTTCGTGATCTGGCTAGGCAAATAGTCAAAAATAAGACTCAGGAGTTTTCAAAGGTTAACCAAAATTCATTTATAATATTAGGTGATATTTTTAATCATCTAAAGAAAGTATATGAAAACAAACGTGATATTCTTGAAGCAGTCTATGGAAAGTCAGAACTAGCCGAGATTCCTAATAGTACGTTATAAGAAACCTTTACTCTATGGTGGTAACCAGCGATATTATTTTTCTTCCAAAAAGAGGTATATCATGGACGAAAACATTGTAATTTTGATAGTTGGGCTTGTTGGAATAATATCTACCTTAATCGCAAGTGGGCTAGGCCTTTATTTCACGGCCAAGGCAAGAAGTGGGACACTTCGGGAAGCTCTTTTTGATAACCAGTTGGAACTCATTACAAAAATCGTTCACAAACAGGGCCGTATCAGAGTTTTTGCAACTATCCTTAGCAGCAGTGATGATAGATTCAAGGAACAAGCTCGTGATGATATAGGCAAATGCTTAAAGGAATTTTCTGAACTTCAAGAAGAAGCAGCTGCTATATTACCTACTGAATTATGGATTGAAGTAAAACAGCTAAACGACGGAATGGTGCAGATGTTGGCTGATTATGACGAGGGTAAAAGTGTAACCGAAGATTGTTTGAGGGAATTAATTGCTAGAGAAACAAAAGTTGCTCTGTTGTCTAGAGCCGTAATTGGTACAGATGAATTAACAGAACAAAGCATGAAACTTTTTTCTAAGAAAGGTGACCTTGAACGTTTGTCCGATATAGAAATTGATTACTTTAGAAAAATGAACGATAGAGAAGATCCATAACAAAGGAATCAACTATTGTCAGCAAACGATCTAGACCTCCAAACCGCCGTCACCTCTGCCACCAAGGAAAGTAGAATAGACACAATATTTGCGTTGAAGACGATGAATCTGGGTAATCCGCGTAAATCCGTGTCAAAAATCTATGCGGTTTCTGCCTGTCCTGAGCGAACTTGTCCTGAGTGAAATCGAAGGGGTCGAAGGGCGGCCTCCGGCAGAAACTCACATCTCCGCAAAGCTACTCCACACTTTTTTACTTTTCCCACCAATTCTTATTTCATAATCTGCATGAAAAGAAATATGTCAAAAAATCATTCTAAATACCGTGTTATTCATCTATCTTATCTTTGTTTTCTTCCCACCAATTTAGGTATTCTGTTATTGCAAGGGTCTTCTTCTTCAAACTAGTCTCTTTTTCAAAGCAACGCCCTGCGTATTCAACCGCTCTAAGACTGTCGTCATTTTTTATAATATCTGCCATAAACTCCATTTTCTCATATCTTGAAAAATCTTTTCTTTCATAAATATATTTAATAATGCTTGGCCTAAAATACCAATTAATGGACTTGTAATAGCTTTTTAGCGCTGACAAGTCTAGTTCTGATGGGGCAGTGCCTTCTGGCCATGGTACAGGAGGAAGTTCTTTAACTGGGGGCTGGTTATGTTCATCTAGAATTCTCGTCCATGCCTTGAAAGCTTCAGACGCAAGAATAAATTTCTCGTCTTTCATCCAAGTTCCGAGTTTATCGAAAGATTTTCTGCTATCATTTTGAGCATTAAGTACAGTTGTATTAAACACAATTAAAAGCTCAATAATCCCAAGTTTTTTTTCCGCCTTTTCTAAAGTGCTATCAACATCCTTTAGTTTTTCTTCCGCTAATTTATTCTTTTCAGCCAATAAATCCGTAATTTTTAATGCTTCTGAAGCAGAATTTTCAGCTTCTTGTGCTCGTTTCAATGTATTAGAGGCATCAATCCGCTCTTTGCGAGCTTCTCTGAGTTGTGACAAAGCTATTGTTACCATGATTATAGAAATTAATAGTCCGATGTGCTCAATACGAAAATGTTGCCAAAATATATTTTGATGCCTACCGCAATAGTGACAAACTCTCGCATCTATACAGATAGATTTTTGACAATATCGGCATTTCTTTTGATCAGTAGCCATTTTAATAACAAAATACTATATAAGAAAATACTAACCGTCCCTGTTTACCCCGTACCAAATTAGTAATTATTCGTTAAGCGTTAGCAATAAATACTAACAACTAGTCACACTGCGGGTTATTATCCCCCCAATTCTCGCCAAAGACAAGATAAATTCCTTGTTGATATTAGAATAATAGTAGCATAAAATCCGTGTCAATTTCTTAATCTTTGTTTGTTGATAGTCGTGTGTTGATATGTGAAAGGATGGACAAAATGGACTATGCTGATTTCGCTTTGATTCATGCTCAGAAGGCGGCAGGAGACCCGATATTGGGTAGTATCTCTGCCACAGAACTAACAGAGAGAGAAAGACACCTCATCGGCTTGGCGGTGGCTACCACGAAAGGCTGTCCTGACTGCACGGCTGCTCGGTTAAAAGCGGCCACACAAGCGGGTATTCTGGACACAGCCATACAGGAGGCCATCAATCTGACAGCAGGAATGAATGCTGGATTTGTCCTCGGTGGCTTAATATAAAATAGATTACTCTGCGGCAAAAATATATATTCGTGCAATTCGTGTTTATTCGTGGCTATTTTTTTTATAATTATAATTTTGGTGATTTGGATTTGTTTCGTATTTCGGATTTAGTACTTCGGATTTTATCCCCGTCTTCTGTATTCTTTTTTTAATTTTTATTGATAAAACGGCCTTAATTTGTATAATACCTTTGTGTGTTAGCAAACACACGTAACGCGGGGGAAACCGCAAGAAAGAGCTAGAAAGCCACGTCAAAATATTATTTCATAAGTTCATTTTGGCAGGGAACTTACAAATGCCCACGAGAATCGCACATCTGGAATCCAGTATCGAAAATCCTTTAATTCAGGTAAAATTCCACCGGCCAGCGACGAGAGACGAGCGACAAGCGACTTTTTTTGAGCAAATTGCTCAAAAAACACCTCTACATCTGTCGAGAGAGCTCTACAAATCAAACCTTTTTATGCAAAACAAAGCCAATTTAAAACAACTGTATGAATTCATAACTGATTATACAACAAGTACTTACAAAATTTATGTGCTTAAAAGCACCCCAAAAAACAAAGCCAAACAAAGCCAAAACAAAGCCAATTTTAGCCCAATATTGGCTTTGTTTTTAACGAACGAACCCAATTTCAAACCCAATAATGTTAAAATAGGTAAAGTCTATCACCCGTTAAGGAAGGAAATTTTAACTTTGGAGCACATCACTGGGGGATGGTGTGCAGCCAGCAGCGTTAACTGCTGTGTAAATCTATGTAAATCCGTGAAATATGTGGCTAAAAATTTCGTGTCTTTTCTTGTTAATTTGTGGTTTAAAAAAAGACAAATACCTGGGGTGAAACGGCAGGCTAAATATAAAGAAATCCGCGCAAATCCGCGTAATCCGTGGTTGCAATATTGGGTTTATTTTAACTGCTTTTCGATTTCTGTCTTTATCGATTTTTTTGCATCATCTAATGTTCCTTGCAGATGCACACCCGATGCCTCTTTGTGTCCGCCGCCGCCGAACTTCTGTGCAACTTCGCGAACGTCAACGCCTCCCCTGCTGCGCAATGAGCATTTCACTTTTCCGTCTTTTTGCTCGACGAAAAGTGCGCAGACCACTACGGTTTTGATTTTCTGGCACTCGTCAATCAGATTTTCCGTATCCTTATACGCTGCGCCTGTATCCTCGAAATCCTTCAATAATAAATGCTGCTCAGCGTATCGGCCGTCAAAATGCAATTGCAGAGTATTCAGCATCGTCGTCATAAGTTTGAATCTCGGCAGAGAAAAACTCTGGTACATTTTATGGAAAAGCTCTGCCGAATTTACACCGTATTCAATAAGCTCCGCTGTTGCCTTATGCACCCTGCTGTCGGTGCTTGCGAACCTGAACCAGCCGGTATCGGTCGCTATGGCTACAAACAAGGCCAGCGCGATATTCTCGGTTATTTCCCAGCCGGCATACTTAAACAAGTCATATATGATAAGTCCCGTCGCCGCGGCCTTCGTATCGATAAGCTCGACATTGCCGAGGCTGTCGCTGGTTAAGTGGTGGTCGAATACGAGGACAAGCGTTTTATTTTGTTCAATGAAATCGGCTAAACCTTCCAATTGTTTGCGGCTGTTGGTATCAGCGATGATAATTAAGTCCGGCTGGAAAAATGAGCCGTCTTTCAATTGCTCGATATTGAAATCCTTATCGAGGACAGCCGGCTTTTCAGGGAATAAAAATTCGTACCATTCGGGCAGCTCTGACGCCAGTATGATTTTTTCGTCTTTGCCGATGGCCTTTAGCATTTCAGCTATTGCCACGACGCATCCACAGGCGTCGCCGTCCGGCCTGGTATGGGTCGTTACAATGACCTTGCCCGCCCTTTTAATCAAATCGACAGCTTTTTGTAAAATGTCAGAATTCATAAGCCAATTTGAATTTACCTTTCAATTTCAGCTAATGCCTTTTTAAGTAGGTCATTTAATCCAAGCTCTGCTGACCATTTATTCAGATAGTCGTAATCGAGTCTTCCTGACTGAACAGACAGGACGCCCAGAATATCCCCCCACTGTTTTTGCGAATTTTGTCCGGTTTTTGCGAACCATCCCAATTTTATCAGAATAATATCTTCGGGTGAAAGCACAAAGAAGATTTTTTCCATTGAATCAGAAAGTCTCAATGATTTGCTGTGAGCGAATAACTGTTTTTCAAAGGGTGTTTGCTTTTGGATAAATACGTCGATTTTAAAAGATGTTTCCATATGAATTATATTAAAGCTTTTTCCGGTTTTCAAGGCGTGGTTCATAGCGTCTTTACTAATGCAAAAATTTGATTTGAGAGTGCTGTGCAGTTTATCAGCCGAGGATTCAAAAGGTTCGACGTTGATGTCAGCATCGACTGTAAATCTGGCTTTACCATAAAATGAACTCGCAATGGAGCCACCAATAGCGTATCGGATATCGAATTTTTCGAGTACCTCTATAAAATCCTTTAATATTTCCATCTCATTCGGGTAATTCACTGGTTTTTTCTCCATAGATTTCTTTGAAGAGCTTGTTGCCAAGGCGCTGTTTCGCCAGGAGCAGACGGATTTGCTCCTCGGTAGCATTGGGGAACCTGTAGCGAAGCCCGGCTATTTCGATGTCCCTGCCCATCTGGAGAATACCGAAGACAAGATCGCCTTTACGGGCAGGCGGCATATTCCGCAGTATATCAATCAAAACCTTTTCAGATTCAGGATTAGTATCAGAAATATTCATAATTTTTCCGGGATTCATTTACATTAAATTTAATCTTAAACCGATTTATGTTCAACAATAATCTCTTTCGCTGCCTTCGCAGCTGTCTGTAATTGTAACTGAAACTTTTTTCGATTTTTTTCCACTTAATCAGGTATTATTTTCTTCTTTCTCTTTTGCGGTTGGCTTCGGTGAGGAAATATTTTCGGATGCGGATGCTTTTCGGGCAAATCTCGACAAGCTCATCATCCTGGATATATTCCATTGCAATCTCGAGGCTCATTTTTCTTGCCGGCCTGACCCTGGCAGCTTCATCCTTTCCAGCGGCGCGAATATTTGACAGGTGCTTTATCCTTACGACGTTTACCGGTATATCGTTATCTTTGCAGTGCTCACCAACGACCTGTCCCTCATAGACCTTTTCACCCGGCTCTACAAAGAAAGCTCCGCGGTCATAGAGGGCGTCAAGGGCGTAAGCTGTAACCTGGCCTGTATTCGTCGCAATCATAACGCCGGCCTGTCTCTGAGGGATATTGCCTCGCTTCGTCTCATACCTTTCAAAGCTGTGGTGCATAACGGCTCTTCCCTGCGTTGCGTTCAGCAGTCTTGTATGCAGGCCGAAAAGACCACGCGACGGAATCATAAATTCCATATGAATAAAGTCGTCGGCGCCGCTTTTAGCGTTAACACTGACTAATTCGCTGCATCGGGTGGCAAGAAGAGCCATAACGGCATTCTGGCAGTCAGAGGGACAATCGATGACGAGCAGCTCGATTGGTTCGTGAGTCAGGCCGTCAGCTTTTCTAAAAATGACGCTGGGCTTGCCGACACAAATCTCATAGCCTTCCCGCCGCATATTCTCGAGCAGTATTCCGAGGTGCATAAGTCCCCTTCCGGAGACCTTGTATTCGTCGGCGGTTTTTCCTGCTTCGACGCACAGGGCGATATTCTGCTTTAATTCCTTTTCGAGCCTGTCGCCGATTTGCCGGCTGGTGACGTATTTACCCTCTCTTCCGGCAAATGGTCCGTCGTTGACTCTGAAGGTCATCGTCATCGTAGGCTCATCGACACTTATAATCGGCAGAGCGGTCGGATTGTCTGGACAGGCAATGGTATTTCCGATATCGACGGGTTCGAGCCCTGCTACTGCGCAAATTTCCCCGGCCGGCACAAAGTCAACCACAATTTTGCCAAGGCCCTGAAACTGATAAAGCATCTGCACTTTTTGCTGTGTGTGCAGACCAGTCCTGTCAATAACGGTTACCATTTGACCTTTTCTGATATTGCCGCTGAAAACCCTGCCTATCGCGATTTTTCCGACATAATCGGAGTAGTCCAGCGTTGTAACAAGCATCTGCAGCGGATTATCGGGGGCTGCAAAGGGAGGTTTTACGTGCTTTATAATCGCATCAAAGACAGGCAGCATATTATCGTTTTTGAGCTTGAGGTCTGTAGTTGCCCAGCCTTGTTTTGCGGAGGCGTAAATTATCGGGAAATCGAGACAGTTGTCATCAGCGCCGAGTTGAACAAGCAGGTCAAATACTTCATTAACGACATCAGCCGGACGTGCATCCTTACGGTCAACCTTGTTAACGACCACAACAGGTTTGAGGTTATGTTTCAGGGCTTTTCCAAGTACAAACCTTGTCTGCGGCATCGGCCCTTCAAAGGCATCAACAAGCAGCAGGACTCCGTCTGCCATTTTGAGAACTCTTTCGACCTCGCCTCCGAAATCGGCGTGGCCTGGAGTGTCGATTATGTTTATTTTGTATTCCTGTCCGGTCGGGTCGGTGTACATAACAGCACAGTTCTTGCTTAATATGGTAATACCTCTTTCTCGTTCGATGGGGTTTGAATCCATAATCAGGCCGTGCTGTCCGCCGGCAAGCTTGTCGAGCTGCTCGTTGCGAAACATACCCGACTGATACAGAAGCTCATCGACCAGCGTCGTTTTGCCGTGGTCAACATGAGC
>CAYXGT010000062.1:0-18104 GCA_964464635.1 uncultured Pirellulales bacterium
GAAAGGCTATCCCGGATACGATGGATGTCTTAGGCCTGTATGAAGTCCGGCTGGACGGCGAGGGTAACCTCCTTGGTTTTGAAAGAAAGAAGTTACGTAAGCGTGGTGAAACAGAAGAAGACTAAAGTGGAGGGACAGATGACAGAATGGAACAAGTGTCCTGGATGTGGAGCTACCATCAGCAGTAGCGCTGACTATTGTCCCAATTGTGGTGAACCCTGGACGGTAAAGTGCTCCCGATGCGGAGCAAGCTGGCGCTTCTGGAAATTTCATAAATTCTGTCCCGATTGCGGGACTGCAGTAGAAGAGCCCGGCAATATCCAGGGTAAGCAGAGCCAGACCGCAAGGTAGTGAGCTGAGGGCTATGCCTTAAAGAGACAACGGGTGACAAAGGATGAGGAAGCTGTACCTTGTCCCTATCGTTCATATGAGTGCCGACATGGGTTCCTTGGCTTCAACTCTGGATGAAACGGCAAGGGCCAAACTCGGGCAGGAGGTATGGCAAAAGCACAAAGAGGCTGTGTCCAGTTTCTGGGACTCTATTAGGCAATTCTTTGATGCCCTAGATGTGAAAGGTTTCAAAATCTATCAGGATGGAATGGTGGCCAATGGCGCAGACGGGCTCAGGATTATTAGAGAGGGTATCAGCCAGGGAAGCAAGAACTATGAGATTATAGGAAAGCTTCTGGAGCGAGGGGCAGTGTTGGTAAAGACCGAAGACCCCGTTCTGGTGAAGCAAGAGTATGCCTATATAGCGAAAATAGCTCACTCCAAATCGCCGAAGGAGAAAGAGGTTTGGGCTCTCAGGTACAAAGTAGCTCAAGGCAGACTGCTGAGGCAACGCGATGATTTCATTGCAAAGAGAATCGAAGTGACTTTAGGCGAAGGCGACACGGGCATCCTCTTTATCGGTGCTTACCATGATATCTTGTCCAGACTACCTGAGGATATACAGGTGGCGCAGGTAAGAGATATCACCAAGGTCAGAGAATATCAGAAGGATCTTGCTAGCGCCAAACCCCGAGGTGAAAAATCAGAAGGGGGTCACTAGCCGGCTCCCAACGAGTATCGTTAGGTGCGAATGGTGCTGACGACGCAAGGGCTTCCCCGCACCCGGCCGCCGTTCAGGTCTTCCTTGGCTTCTGTGCCTTTCTCCGCCTCTTTTGCCTTGTCCGCTGTCGGGCTTTCACTAACCTCGAACCCCTTCTCAGTTGTTTTAGGGTTATCATTATTCCGCTCCTTTGTGACCTCTCAACAGTTGCAGATATCTGCCCATCCAACAATATAGCATTTTGTTCAATGAGGTAATTATTCAAGCTTTTATGTAAAAAGTAACGCTCTTGATAATTGTTGAGTCTGGGATACGTGTGTCGATTACTTTTAATCAGTGTGTCGCAGGTTCTTGACCTGCACGGCCTATCAGGTAAAACTATTCAACACCCATAAATTCAAACTTTTTTAGAGTTGTCCGTTACATATTAGGGGTCATGAGTTCGAGTCCCCTCAGGTCCACCAAAGGGGACAATACCTAGAACCAGACATTCCAAACAAGAATTGCTGGATAGAGTCTTTTCGATAACCTTTACGTGGCCTGCTCCATAAGGTAAGCCACAGCCGGCAACGGCTAGCGAACTATAGTCTCAGCGAAGGTTAGTTCGACTACACTAAGATGAAGCTAAGGCTATCAATAGGTAGAACCGTCAAAGATTTCAACGTTACGTTTAATTTGAGTGCCTTGCTCTCCCGAGAGTCCTCGCGAGATTTGCTCTATAAGTAATCCCCAATTCTGGCCCCTCGCTCGATACCGTTATTCCATTATATACCGCTATTGTATTCCAGCATCCAGAAATACAACCAAAGCAATTTGAGATTTATATTACTTTTGAACCCAAAATAATATTGACTTGAGTGGCAAAACATGCTAATATGCTTGAAAGGGGAGGTGTACCCTTGAACCAGGCTATCAGTACGGCATCTAGACAGCTAACGTACGAATACAAGAGTCGAAGAAAAGCCTTTGATGCCTTGAAGAACTTGGATAATGTCTTTTCCACCCAAAGCAAGTTACTCAAAAGCGTAGACGTCTTTGTCTCAGCTAACGGTACTGTGCTAATTGGTATCACCCTTTCATCAAAAACAACGGCCACTGACATTGCGAAGGCTGAAGGGGTCTTCTCCGGTGGGAAATCGACTTCGACCGCAATGCCGCAATTGGATCCCTATCTAAGGTCCTTCAAAGAAATATACCTCGGTAATGGCTGGAAGATGTTCCGGGCATTCGGATGGCAAAAGGGTCAAAATGAATAATAATCTCGCCCCAGAAACGTACACATATGTAGACTTATTCGCTGGCTGCGGTGGTCTTTCGCTCGGCCTTATGAAAGCTGGTTGGAAGGGTCTCTTCGGGATAGAGAAAGAAGCCAACGCCTTTTCAACACTGAAGCATAACCTGATAGATTACAATGATGAACTTAAGTTCAAGTGGCCTAGCTGGCTTCCTGTATCAACTCACGATGTTACTACTCTTGCCAGTAATTATGCTCGCGAACTAGAGGAGTTGCGGGGGACCGTCACCATGGTTGCCGGTGGACCTCCTTGCCAGGGATTTTCATTACGCGGGAAAAGGGACAGCAGTGATAAGAGGAACCGGCTGTTTGAACATTATCTTCGCGTCGTCGACCTGATTTCGCCTACAATAGTATTGTTAGAGAACGTCCACGGAATTGCTTTACCTTTTGGACAGAGCAGAAGTGACGATAAAAAGAAGGTTAAGCTAACGGTGGCCGAGGAGATTGCAGAAGAACTCGACAAGCTCGACTATAGGTTTTTTAGCGATCTCGTAGATTCATCACTTTACGGGGTACCACAATCTCGTTCCCGCTATATCATGATAGGGGTCAAGAAGTCATTCTTAAGACAGTCGAGTTTCGCAACTATGGCTAACGCTCCTTTCTCGCTACTTGAACAACTCCGAGAGGATTTCCTGACCGGAAAAGGACTGCCAACCGATGAGGCTATATCAGCCGAAGGCGCCCTCTCCGACCTTGAGCGAAAGCATGGAGAACAAGAGAGTGTCGAGTTTCCCCGATTTCAAGAGGGAAAGTACGGGCCGATGTCCGGCTGCTACCAGAAGCTCATGCGAGTGAACAGGGACGGGTCGGCAGTCTCAAAAACGGTCCCTGACAGCCATAGGTTTGCAAATCACAAGGAGTCGACCATTGAAAACTTCATAGAACTGATGAAATGCGAACGGGGTGTGCAGTTGTCCCCTGAAGAACGCGAGCGCCTTGGTATTGGAAAGCACGATACTATCCCGCTAGCCTTGGATAAACCATGTCATACCCTGACCACGTTACCAGATGATTGTATACACTATGCCGAGCCCCGTATTTTCACCGTGAGAGAATATGCCAGGATTCAATCATTTCCTGACTGGTTCGAGTTGAAAGGGAAATATACAACAGGTGGCAAGCAACGTAAGGACGAATGTCCCAGATATACCCAGGTTGGAAACTCAGTCCCCCCGCTTCTCGGGGAAGCTCTAGGACTGGCTTTGAAATCAATTATTCGTGGGGTTCTCCTGCCAACACTCGTGGTCCACCAGCAAAAGGAGCTGAGCGTATCCACCGCGGGTGTATGAAGAGAAACGATTGAATGCTAACCAGACTAATGTAACCGATTGTTACCCGATGGAGAATGTATGGCTTATTGCAAGAGCCAACTCGTTCAGGATCTGGTTTCTCTTGGATATGGCCAAAAAGGCACCGTTGCCATTCCTGGAAGTGCAGTGCCACCAGCAATTGGACAAGGCAAATATCCTTCAGGTGTCAGCGACGTCCTTAACCACTTGATCAATGAATACTCGAAGTGGGGAACTGGAGCCGCAGACCAAGAGCGTGTAGAGTGGCTGTTTCTGGTTGGCGGCCCAGGTAATGGAAAATCGCAAGCATTAACGACCTTTGCTGGAGCACTAGCTCTGCCCTTGCAAGTAATCACTGAAAATCAACAAGCCCCGAGGGCGGTCCCTCCCACATGGCCTAAAAATGGCTTCCCTATTTGCGGAAAGCTGGAAGCTATATTCATCAATGATGCTTCTATCTCTAGACTTGGCGCTGCTTCTGGCGCAGGTGGTTCGCTATTCCAAGACATAAGAGACATTTGCCTTAAGCTGGCCAATAAGAACCCGGCCGTGATCTTCGCCAACGTAAACCGGGGTATACTGATAGAGGAATGTCATAGCCTGCCTGCAGCAAGCAGCAACATCGCCGATACAGTGGCCAGAGAAACAATATTCTGGCTCGTAGAGCCGAAGGTCGGTTCAGCCTCAACGGGCTCGCTCAAAGAAATAACCTTTGCGCCTGGGGCCAGATCCCCGTACTATGGGCAGTTGCGTTTCAAAGCGGCTGCAACAAAGTACCCATATGATATTATCGTGCACGCAGTCTTTCTTGATACGCTCTCTCTCTTAGAACCTACACCCCTTCTTGACACAAATGGGCTGACTATTGATTTGTCCAAGGAGCCCCCGGACGTCGCGCAATATAACCCAGACGGGGGGCTCTTGCCGACGCCAAATTGCCGGCTCAATACGATTGCTGGCGAACGTACTAGCTCGGTGTCGAATGAAGAGAAATGGGAAAAGAACGGATGCGCACAACCGGATGGCAGTTCCATGAAAACATGCGAAGCCTCTGACTACTGCCCGTTTTTGGCTAACGCGAAATGGCTTCGTGACCCTAATCTTGTCGACAGGTTTCTGGCAACCATTCGGGCGGCAGAAATTGCCTCAGGAAGGCGTTTTACCTACCGAGACTTAATGGGGCACCTTTCGCTTGCCATTCTGGGCAGACTGGAGGAGGAATGGCTTAGGGGTGTACACCCTTGTTCTTGGATTGAGGGTTTGCACAAGGAAATCGTGCAGAATACTGCTGTCAAACCACATGCACTTATCAAGTTCCTCGAGCATCGAATCTATTCTAACCTATTTTCCGGTAGGGACTTGGGTATATGGAATGACCTGGGTAAAGAAAAAAGTGGCGCGCCTTTGCATAGTGCGCTTTATCACCGAAGAACAGAATCAGTGAGCACAGGTCGTCCGCACCCCCTCGAAATGGGCTTTGAACAAATTGACCCTGCTCGTGACATTGGGCCGTGGCGCCAACCGGTATTCGATGCGATAGACGGCATTCAACTTGAATCTCCATCAATTTCCCTGTCCAATCTGGGCATTATGCCAGCTGCTGCATCTGCAGCTTTGGAAGAGAAAGTTGACCAGTTGTTGACACAAGAGCTGGGTTCCGTGCACAGTGGCCCGACTAACGAGGATACCACACGACGTAGGGCGTTACTTCATTGGCGCTGCGTGGTTCTCCTGCGACAAGTCGGATTGGCGTCTAACATGATCGCTTTCCGACCTGCAATTGAATCTTGGCTACAGGAACAACTAGCTGCTCTAAATGGCACTGCGCCTCAAACCGAGCTGGGAAACGGGCTACACTCCTTGGTTATCCAGACAGTAACAATCGGGGGAGGCCTTCAAATGTTGCTGGCACCTATACGGCCAAGGACATACGCCCTAAAGAATCTCCCGCCGGACACCATCGTGGTTGGATTAACACCTTCTCAAATCCGCGTTTTACCTGTCGGCGAGGGAGATACCATGTCAGCCGAAATCCAACTGCTAGCTAATAATCAGTTTACCCGGTTAGCGAGGTTTCCAGTAGATCTTTCTATTGCCCGAGAAGCTATGGCCCAATCTCGCTCTTCTGGAGTCGGATTTACTGAAATCGGGCCTGCTACTTTTGCCAGAATCGAACGAACTCGAGCTGTGCTGATAGGTAGAGAAAGGTTGTTCCGAGGCAACGTGCTTTTCCTCGGGAAAGATGGCAAAGCTCGTGTGATAAAGCAGAACTTGGCCGGGAACGTGCCCTTTCAGGTTATATAGGGAGCGTGTCGATCATGGCTTCTTGGTTAGAGAAGAACATCTTGCTTGACAGACCGGAGTACGTAAAGCAACCGGAAGGAATACTCACGGACCTACTCTGGCGTTCCCACGGGTCTTCTCTCGGTGCGCAAAACGAATTGAGTAATCTGCACAGCCTAGCATTGCAGGGGCAACCCATGGAACGCCTGGTATTCCAATCCATAACTGGCAAAATGTTACCGTTTGAGACCCGTGGTTTGTTAGAAAAGACCAGCCAGGCGAGCTTGTTTAATAACAACACCGGGGAGAATCCGTTCTTGCCCATCATTGGGTCGTTGGCGGCGCCGCGTGCCAGGGGGAGCAAGAGCGGCGCATGCGTGCCTATCGACCCAAACCTTGTGCTCCTGCAGACCCTCCATGGTTTAGCAAACAAGAAAGCCCCTCCTAACATGGCCGAGGTCGTTGAAACTGCGGCTTGGCATGGTGGAGCATCCGGTGACGGCGACGCAGCTTATTCTTTCTTGCTGCCTTTCGAACATGGTGTCCAAGCTACAGGTGGCCTGAGCCGACTGCTGACCCTTGTCGCACCGCTGTTTGCCGATACGGCTTGGCAAGCGTATCCAGTGGCGTCGGATTCTCCCCCGATGACTTGGCCGAAGACACCACTACTGAACCCGCATACCCCTTCAGCGAGACCTTACAAATCGTTGCTTAGTCCGCACCCAACACCGTACAGATGGTTTTGGAAATACTGGACACGACTTTGTGACGTGCACGCTAGATGGTTCGATGTGTTACCATCAAGGCGTTGGATAGATTGGGCACTATGCCTTCTTCGCACTAGCCTTGCCCTGTCCTACGTGTGGGAGGCTCAACTTTTGTATCGGATGGAGTCGGCCGCGAGAGAACACGCAGCTGGACCCAGAGGTCCTTCGTGGTCCAGTCTAACTGGCCTTCTTTCAGGAGATTACGTTCTGGCAAGATTTGAGGATCCATCGTTGCCCGCTAATCAGAAGAACTGTGCGCAAGGGATCCGGCAAGTTCTTCAGGATGGCCAAGCCGCACGTGAACTGCTGAAAGACGAATTCAATACGGCGATACAGACTAATGTTGTACAGTCTTCCGATTTCCTTGGTGAAATAGACAACTGGCTGAACACCGCGGGGAAACCCGGGTCTGGCAAACCAAACCTTGGCCCTCGAGATGCTTTTCAGCTACCAAAGAATACCTATGAATTCATCCGTTACACGTTGCTCCAGCGACCATCAGACGATGATACATGGGATCAAGCTGACTTCTACTATCTAGCGAGAGCTGACAAATCTCGAAAATATCTCTGGTTCGAGCCTGGACCAGAATGGCTGGTAGTAGCCGTTAGCTTGTGTGCAGGCAAGCCTCATGGGACATGCACGCTCAGGGAACTGCGCAATGACCTCAGATTACTGGGGATCAGCGTGGAACGGGGGATACTCGTGAAAATGCTCGAAAACTACGGTTTAAGTACCGATAGCCCAGACGCCGACGACGCACTTGTAATACAGTCAGGCTTTTAGGGGTATTGGATGAGAGTACTAGGAACTGCGATTGGTAATTACCTTAAAGGAATAGGTGGACAGTTTTCTGTTGAGCTGCCTGCCCAATTACATGACGAACTATGTGATCTGGTGAAAGCGTGCAATTCTCCTCAACATCCAACTTCCGCCTTATTGGTTACCAATCAACCTGTCGCGGGCATACCGACCACTATCTGGCAAGATTTGCTTTCATGGCGCACCGGGCACAACCGCATCTTTGCTTGGGTCAGAGGAAGTGGTCAACCTGATTCATCTTTCGAAAGCGTCGTTCGTAAGTTCCTTGACGGGCAGTTCCCCGGCGGTAGTACATCGATACTACCAATCGAGGAACTAGGCAAGATGGTGCTGAAAGAGATTTGGATACGTCGCGCTATTCCTGCTAACCAAGCTCTCTTTGACAAGTTCCTCGAGGTACTCGAATGGCTCTTCGATGCAGCTAGGTACGCTTTTGAAGAGAATGGAAACGGCCCGCTAGATTCCTGGAGTGACCGGTTCTTGGTTTTCATCGCCTACTTATTAGATAAACTTGATGAGACCGTGGCCGTTTACCAGTCAACCGGAGGATTGCTTCCAGCCCACGCTTGGGAGATATTCAGGCTAGGGGGATTACCTGCTCCCGTACATATTCAAGGTGGGGCGACTCCTTTTTCGGCCGCGCCGGATCTAAACGATTTGGTCGAACAGGAAGTCGCGGTCAGTACTTGGGATAGTATTTTTAACGACTACATACTTAGTCCCGGCGGGTCTACGCTTCTCTTCACAGTGCTCGACCAGGTGCTGAGCGCACATACTACTACGCAGAACCCGTGGTGGAACTTTAGTTGGCCAAAATCCACTTCGTCTTCTGTGACCCGGCCTGCTTTTCTGCCTGGACAAAGCGTGTTTTCGCAGGTATCGACCGCCGCATGGAGTTCAGTGACAATCGGAGACCTCGATGAGGCACTCTCTCGGTTGCGTCAGCCCATACCACTAACATTGGAGCCGGACCCACTAGTGAAGCCGTTGCTCGGCGCTCCAGAGATAATGCTACTCGCGACAAGGCAAGGGGCCGTATCCCAAGGGCATACAGCCCATAGGTGGCGCACGAGGGTTGAAATCAAAGGGCTTTTGGTCACTTACAGGGGAGAGTGGGGGCAGTTGTACGTTCAGCCCCATTCACCCGGTCAACTTCAGGCTTCTGACGCCTGGGTTGACCCAAGCAATGTGACAATAGAAGTCACTCAGGGTAACATTCGATGCCTCAATCTTAAGCCGTCAGTAGCTTTAGGGCAACGCCTGCAAATAGCATTTGACATGGAGGTCGAGTACCCAGCGAATCGCAGTAACAATGACATTGTTGGACGATGGAATCCAGATAGACGCCTTAAACTAGCGTTTTTCCTAAAGCAGTGGACAGGGACGAGCTGGTCTGAAAATAGGCAAATCCGCGAATCCAAAGAACTACTTATTCCTTCTCCGTTTGAAGTTACACTAGTCGTAGTAGGACCCGATTCAAAGGTGTTGTTTAGCCCGGGCCGGGATGACCAATTTACAAACACGATAGTGCCCTCGCAGCCTTGGACCCCAGACACGTCTCTGGGCTTACAACTGGATGAGTGTGAAACCTGTTTTGTTACGGCTTACGACGGTAGGCTGGATTCTGGAAGTGTCTCTTTCCTGCCCGTGGCAACACAAGTACTCGTGCAATCTACCCAACCCTTGGGATTGACCCAGACACCAAATATCTTAGGGCATTTCAGTGGGAGTAGTTATCTGGACGATGGGGATTCGGTGGATGCCACTTCTACAACGGGGCAGTGGACCGTGGTTACTTTATCACTTACACAGCGCACCATCGGCCCTTCATCAGGGGTGGTAGCTGCTATTCGAAATCAACCTGCTGGACACGCAACGCCGAGCCAAGAATCAAAAGCTAGTTTACAGGGACAGTACCAAGAGCATATAACTAACTTCCTCAAGAAGGCATCGACTTCTTCCCCGCCAGATTCGCTTTTCCAGTTCATCGTGCCTACCAGTTCAACTATAGCGTCGTGGCCCGAACATGACGGAACACCATCAACGAAGTTTGTCGGCAATTCCATCACGTTGCCGTGGATCGGAAACGGTCCTAGCCAAGCTTTAACCACTTCAGCCGAATGGAAAGCTTATAACCAAGCGTTGCAGCTGGTATTACTGCAGTTGGGTTTGAACACATCCAATTCCGTATGGCTCTCGGGGCTGGATCCCTCAGCCTTGGACATTAGCACGCTGAGAAATTATCTGACTTCATTCGGCGCGTTGATAAATGCCGCCCGCCTAATTAGTCCCGAAGATGAGTTTTGGGCCAAATATCCGTTTTCTGTTTTTGTCGTCGAAGGTCAACAAGGGGCTTCCCAAGGGCGGCTATATTCCATCCTCCTATCGCCACTGCACCCAGTTAGGATCGCATGGACGTTCGCGGTGGCACGATTGGGTCGTAGTTTGGCCGGAGCCCCGGACCTAAGCCGTCGACTTCTTGGACTGCTCGAAGGTTGGAATATCCCGGCATGCGGGTTTACATTAGGACCAGGAAAGAGCTTAGTGCCTTTGGCTGCTGTTCCTTTGGATCCGGGCGACGAGCGCGATTTCTTAGGTTGGGCCGCGTTAGCAGTCTTGGACTCCAATGGTTTGCCAGCTTTGCCTCCACTGGCAGTTGGTTTACCTCTACCATGGTCAGGACGCACGGGAATAAATGACCATACAGTGGCCAGAGCAGTGCAAGATTATCTCCAGACACATCCATACTTAACTTCAATGAGCCTGGATTTACGGAGCATTTCCCCGAGTGGGAGATCCCAGCAAGTGGACAAAACGGTTCTTTCAATTTTGGGGGCTCCTGATGGCAAGACAGCAGGGCAATTGCGCGGAGGTACGAGGGTGTGGGATTCGAAACACAGGATGGGGATTCCACCATCGCGTGACGAATTAGCCATCCTGCGGTCTGATAGCCAATCGAGTAGCCCGTTTGAATGGATACAATACGATCCGCTTCAGACCCAGCTTCCTGATGCAGATATAGCACTTATTGAAGATTCAAGTATGAATCTATCGCTCGTATCTGGTCCAAACGAGGGAGCGGTTGGGCCCATCCCGGTCAGGAGGTTCTTCCCTACCTCCATTAATTCGAGCGGCGTGGACGAGCACTTTATGATTCCTATGGGTGATGATGTTTTAGGCTTGAGTGATTGTCTCCAACTTATTGAAAGCCACCCGAAAAATGGAATTTGCTTGATGCGCTCGAGTACAAGCACAGGAGCCTTAGGATTGAGCGGAAAGTCTCAATGGGAAATTCTGGGGACTTTCCACCTCGACCCTGTTCAGCTTTCCCAATTTGTCTCGAGTTTACCAAGTTCTCAGCCTCGAGTACTCTGGGAATGGCATCCTTCGTGGTTAAGGGAGAGAAGCCGGCAGGAGCCTGACCTAAGCAATCGACCGTATTTTGTTGTGGCCCAAGTACCTCCTTCGATATCTGCAGGGTTGTCAAAGCGGCACGGATTGGGAGCAACCCAGGTACAGGAGTTGCTGTGCGAACTTGGCCAGAAGGGGATTGGGTTGGCTTCCCTTATAGCCACGGAGGGTACACGTGAAGCTGCAGCGTTGGGCTTCTTCTACGCACTTCGCCTATTTGCTCCAGACACAGGATTTAACCAGCAAGTTGGCTGGCAAAGCAACCTTCCATGTGCAAACCAAGGTTCCCTTGTTTATGCGGTGTTGCCGATTGATCCCTTGGCGTCTTTTATAGAGGCCTTAGCCGGGCAACGTTTTGATAAGAGAGCAGACCTGCTTTTCATTGTCGCCAGCCATGCAAAGCAGGGCACTTCTTTTTGCATCTTGCCAATAGAACTCAAGCATCATGGCACCCCCGGTAGTCCTTCAGTCTTTCCCGGCTCTACAGACCCAGAGCTCGGAAGAGCCAGGAGCCAGCTAAAAGACACGCATACCATATTGTCAGTGATGGCCAACAATCTTAATTCTCCTGCCACAGTCAGCGAAGGTTACCTATACAAAGTCGGGTTTGCGGCTTTGGTCGAATTGGCCCTGTCCCTGACACCATGCAAGGTATCAACCCAAGATAAAAGCCAAATAATTGGTGACATTTTGCACGGAAGGATGAAAGCCGGCGTTGGCTCGCCTCTGCTGGCTTGGTTCGGTGCTGGAGCTACCGCATCTGGTGGAGCTGCCCATTCGACTAACACTCACCAGATATCAGGGTCCACCGCTATAAGCGAGGTCTTCATTGACCCATTGAGAATACCGGGCTTGCTGTGGTCGAACTCAACACCATCCGGCAACGAAGGTACTACCAGTGCTGCACTGAACCAAGCTATCGCCTCTTGCCTTGGGGCCTGCCAATTATCCGAAAGTATTTCACCTTCGCAAATGGACAAGGAATTGGATGATTGGCTCCAACAATCAGGTGTGAAAGCTACGGCGATAGCAACGCTAACACCACCCCAACAGGACCAAGACAAAGGGAAAGAAGTCACTACTGAGATTACTTCACAGGAACAACCCACGATTGTCACAGTTGAACAACCTCGTGGTGAATCACCAATACATAAAGCCGAGCAGCCTTCTGAACAACTTCCCAAAGTTGAAACCGAAGAGAAAGAGCTAGCCAAGAAAGAGAAAGCCATTATTCCTCCCCCTTATCTCATTGGTCGAACATCGTATGGTACCCGGTGGACGATACTCGGCAAATTGTCTTCTTCTCCTGAGGATGTGGGGTTGGACCTTGATCAACCTAAAGCAGTGGGGATATTTGGCTATATGGGTACTGGGAAAAGCTACCTTCTGGGCGCCATTGCTGAGTCAGCTGTAATGGGTATCAAAGGAATAAACCTGCTGCCATCGCCGTTAGCTATAGTCATCTTCAACTACAGGCGCAATTTTCGAGAGCGGTTTGAATTATCATCCTTAGCTTTCCCGAATGAAAACCCAGATGACTTAGACAGGCTCGCTAGAGAGTTTAGGGGCAATCCCCAACCGGTAGGCGACATCCATATACTACGCTTACCTTTCTTACCAAGTGAACTACAGGGACAACGTAATGAAGAGTATGGTGCGATTCCTTCTACAGAGTTACTATTCCGTGCTTCTGACCTTGACATGGAAGACTGGGAACTCCTAATGGGGCAGCCAGGAGCTAATCTCGTGTATGCGCAGGCAATTCGCCAGACACTAGAAGATTTGAGCTATTCGGGCCAAGTATCCCTCCAAAACATTTCACAAAGAATAACTGGATTACCAAGTACTAGCCGTGCAGCGGCAACTTTAAGACTCGACTTCGCTCGGCGTTATGTGTCTGAAGCAGGCGGGACGAATTTCAGGGAGTTGGTCAAGTCTGGACGGATACTGATACTGGACTTGAGAAAGCCAATGTTCGACAAATTAGATGCCATGCGGTTTTTCCTGGTGTGCGCTAACCAAGTAAGGCGCATGGAGGCACGATTCAATACCATGATAGTGTTCGATGAGGCCCACGAGTACCTCAGTGACTTGTTTGCCGAAAAGATTGATGAAGGATTGAGGTACATGCGGCATAACGGGATGACCTACGTGTTTGCTACTCAGGACGTTCGCTCAGTTCCGCAAAGCGTTTCGAGGTGGATTGGCAACAAGTTCGTGTTTGGGCTTGGGAGCAGGCAGAACGTCGAGGACATGAACCGGTTCGCACCTGAATTCCGTGACGTTGACCTCCTGAATATTGGGCGTGGTGAATGCTTGGTTTCAGCTTCTGACTCCCTGAACGGGATATTCCAACGGCCGCAGCTGATTAGGGTACGGCCAAGAGTAACTAAACACGGCGGAACCACGAGAATATTTTCATCACCGAGCCAGTAATAATTGACTTATTGGTGAACTTTGGATCAGCGTGTGAGTAACGAAACATCCAAAAAACAAAAGAGAAGAAGGATATTTTCAACCAGCGGAAGCCAGAGTGGGGGAAAAAGTGTCTCTGCCTCAATACATCCTGAAAAGGTCAGGTTTTTCCGAGCGCATCTTCTTAAGTGGTTTAAGAAGATGGGTAGGCAGTTCCCATGGCGACTTAGAGAGTGTAATACATACCAAATAATAATAGCTGAGCTTCTCTTACAGCGGACCCGCGCTTCAGTGGTGGCTGATTTCTTCAACGATTTCATTAAGAAGTACCCGTCGTGGCAAGACCTTGCCTTCGCCGAACAAGCTGACCTGGAGGAGTTCCTAAAGCCGGTGGGCTTATGGAAGAGACGAACCGCTGCGTTGATTTCACTTGCGAGAGCCGTTGTGACGCGTGGGGGCGAATTACCCGCTTCCCGGGAAGAACTAGAATCTTTACCAGCTATAGGTCAATATATCGCCAACGCTGTGCTAACCATGTGCCACAATAGACGCGAGCCACTCCTAGACGTTAACATGGCGCGACTTCTCGAAAGGTTTTTTGGTCCTCGTAACTTGGCTGACATCCGTTATGATAGTTATCTTCAAGAACTATCTAGAGAAGTTTTATCTCGTAGGTCCGCTAAAGAACTTAACTGGGCTATGATAGATTTCGCAGCCTTGGTTTGCACAGCTCGTAGTCCATCTCATACGTCTTGCCCATTAGCTACACAATGCAGTTTCGTGAGCCACCCATGATTGCCGAGCCCTTCATGTCTTTTGGAGACAAAATATAAGGGTCTGGGGACTCCCCAAGCCCTTGTAAGACCAGAGCCATCCCTTAAGCCAGTTGTGCAAGGAGTCCCAAAAGCTTATTTTGTTATCTCATTATCCTTCTTAGCGTATTGCCAATATTTCCTTAGTCAATATCCGGTCCACAAAGTTAGTCAGTAAAATCCGTCTAATCACACAAAAATTGCCTCCCGATTAACCTCTGATAAATATGATGCATTCAATCAGACATAGCTATGCCACTCCGTATTTAATGTTATAATAGCTACAAGAAAAGATACCTTTTTCATTATTACTCCTGTCAGAGGTTAATAATGTCAAGGCGAATTAGTTCGTTAGGAGATCTTAAAAAGGTTCTGCGTGATAAAGCCCTTGATTCTGCACTAGACTTCTGTGAAAAAGGTAACTATGGGGAAGCCGTCAAACTTTTCGACTCCATCAAGGACCTATCGGGTTTTGATACAAAGATAAAACCGAAGATAAAGAGAGCCTATTATGGGCATGGTATGCAGCTCCAACACGATTGGCGATTACAAGATGCGTTGCGTTGTTTCGTAAGGGCTAGAGAAACTGATCCAGATGATCCTGTGTTACTTTCGAGGGTAAACTTGCTGAGAGGATATCGAAGTTACAGGAAGGCTGATAACATAGGAAAATTCAGGGCTATGGTGAAGGAAGGTTTTACAAAAGGCAAATATGGAAATCACCCGAGTCCGTTCTTGGCTATTGCAGAAAATCACGGTCTCCTTGAGGAACCTAAAGAGCTTTTAATTGAAGCAAAGCACGTCACAGAATATTATAGCATAGGCATCTATCGTCGCCTTGAATTGGGTAGCCACTTGCTTAGTAATCTCATCCGCCAATTCAAATACCAAGGTAACTCTGAACTATCGATGCCATTCGCCTGGCTGCTTGCCGACTTCATCAGGTATAGGACTAGTCTGTTAAAGTACATTGACCTAATAATACCATTACCATCGAATCCAAATAATCAAACTGAAAGGGGCTTTACGCCATGCCTTTTAATAGCCAAGGAACTCAGTGGGTGTCTAGCTATCCCATACTATGAGCTATTCTTAGTAGAACCAATGGATTGCAGGTTCAGGGAAATGGGTTACGATGAAGGCAAAAAGCTTATACGATACAAGAGTGGTCAATCTCGAAATATATCAAAAGGTAGACGAATTCTAATATTAGATGATGTTGCTACTAGGGGCAGGACTCTATCGCTACATGCTGATGTACTGACAGAAAATGGTGCGGATAGTGTTTACGCAGTGACAATAGCGAAGACTGTTCATTATAGATAGATGAAATATTGATTGCAGAGGGGAAAAGGTAAGTAACAATAATGGACATAGACGAGCTGGCATATTGGTACTGGCTAACAGATGTGAAGGGTATCGGTCCTGTTATATCAAAGAGATTACTTGATAGCTTCCAGATCCCAATTCGCGTTTTCCGTGCCACGCCGGAGGAGATTACGAAAATTAGTGGCATAAAGGAAAATATCGTATCTAATATCGTTCGTGCAAAAGCCAACATCGATAGGTACAAGCGACTGGCAGAAGGACAGATCAAAATTGCCGAGTTACTTGGAGGGCGCATTCTAACTAGCAATGATCCCTACTATAATAATTTTTATAGCAAGCATGAAGGAGAAAGAGCTCTTCCGGCGCTGATTCACGTATTAGGCAATGGAGCTATGCCCAAGGCCGGGTGTTATGCCATTGTCGGTACCAGACGACCATCGGCCGACGGGGGTGGCAAAGCTTCAGAATTGGCGGCTAACCTCGCTGAAAAAGGTATCACCATAGTGAGTGGCCTAGCGCTAGGTATAGATGCCCAGGCACACAGAGGCACGCTATATGCAGGGGGTACGACCATAGCGATACTTGGTTGCGGTGCAGATATTAGATATCCAAATGCTAATAGCGATCTGTATACAAGAATACTTGAAAAGGGCCTAATCATATCTGAATTTCCTTTTGGTGTTAGACCTTCGTCTGAGAACCTCAGGAAGCGCAATAGGACTATTGTGTCATTTTCTGACGGAGTAATCATCGCAGAATGTCCGATTAAAAGCGGTGCCATGATAGCTGCGAGGTTCGCCGTTCAGCAAAGGAAGCCGCTGTTCTCATTTAAATACGATAGCAGCGTAGATAATTCTGGGGGAGATTGGCTTATTTCGAAGCGGCTTGCTGTTGAAGTCTACCAAAGTAACTACGAATCCCTTTTTGAAGCTTCGAGAGGATTTGTACCTTTTGCAACGAATAATACAGATAAGATATTTCAAGAAATATGGCCAAGAAAGATTTCTGCTAAGGCACCGAAAATAGGATCCACAACAAAAAGGCGGGAGAAATCCCCAAAATCGGAGGATGGGAAAATTCTCAAAGGTGAACTGGATAGAACACAGCTGCAGCTTCCAATGGTACCAAGCCGGAAAACGTCCACCAGCGATCTGCCCGGAATATTTGAGTATAATGTGGGCGATGAAGTAATTCACCCCTCCTTCGGAAGAGGCCGCATAATAAATATCTCAGAGGTTAAGGATGACTACCAGATAACAATAAAATTCTCGCCCAGAAAGACCAAGACATTTCTCTGGAAATACACGAAATTGACCCGAGGGTAGGTCGTATGAGGTATCAGCTAGAGACGATATTCTTTGACCTTGATGGTGTCCTAGTGGATACCTCGGCGATTATAAAGAAGACCTGCGTTGAAGTCAGTAAGAGGTTGGGGTTAATGCCCCCATCCGAAAAAAAGCTCAAAGAAACCATCAACAAGCCACCTCGGCAAATATTAATTGAACTTTTTTCCGCACATCTTAATGAAGCTCGCGAGCTATATTCCTATTTCTGGAGCAAGCATATACAGGATGCACAGCCGTTCGAAGGAATCCCAGAACTCCTAGCTGGACTACAGAGAACCGGGCTAGCTATAGGAACAGTAACTTCACGTAACGGTAAAGACACCTCGGTATTATTAAACGCCTCCCGCATCTTGCATTATATGGATGATGTGGTAACCTGGGGCCACTACCGCGCAGCAAAGCCATCCCCAAACTGTATATTCATCGCTCTTGAACGGATAAGAAAGAAAGCACATGGGGCGGCTTATCTCGGGGACCAGCCTGTTGATATGATGGCTGCAAAGAGGGCTGGAGTACTTGCGATTGGAGCTTCATGGGGAGCTGATGATGAGGTAGCACTGACCCAAGCGGGAGCCGACATGATTATCAACACGCCAAGAGAATTATTAGAAATTATAACCTAATAAGAAATCGTTTCATTACCTTCGAATAAAAAGAGGGGCTGGACATCCCAATACCGGAAAAATCCAGCCCTTTTCTATTCTAATGTCTAGCGGCTCTTATCAGTAAAGACCTAGCTCTTGCCGATTCTAAACATCTTGGTGCCACATACTGGACAGGTGCCCTGAGTCGCTGGCTTGCCGTTTTTCATGGTTATACTCTTGGCATCCTTCATCTCCCTCTTAGTGCGGCACTTCATACAGTAGGCTTGCATTTGTCACCTCCTTCATGGTCATTGTATTGAGGCTAACCTATTCACCCCATATATGTCAATATGCGGTCAAGTTGGAGACAAAAAATAGGCCGTGGATTTACCCACGGCCTATTTTGCTAGATATTGGAGGGGCTAGAACTCAAACAGCGCTGGCTGTTCCGCTTCCCGTTGGCTTTTGGCCTCTTCCCTTTTCTGTCTCTGCTCTGCTCTGTCCTTCTCTTTTCTCGCTTTAACCCTCTGGCGATAGAGCCACGATTTAAGCCTGTTTAGCTCTCCTATCTGGTAGTCGCTGATAGAATCTACAGCAATATCAGCCGGTATTTCACCCTTGTTCCATCGCTTGTAGCTCTGGCCAGCGATGTAGAGGTATATTTGGGTCCAGTCGCTGCCCATCGGCTGAGTCAG
>CAYXGT010000063.1:0-17341 GCA_964464635.1 uncultured Pirellulales bacterium
ACTGGTCGCCTGGCCATGTGTTGCCATCGTTGACCTCATCAACACGCCAGTAATAGACAGTGTCAGGGGAAAGCTGTTCTCCACCTTCGAATGTATAGCTATATCGCTCGCTGCCGTCATGTCCTATTGTAGTAATCTCAGGCAAGGAAGCCGGGTTTATACCCAAGAACAACTTGCTTTGAGCCGCCGCACCACCGCCCTTCCAGCTTACTTCTGTAGAAGGATCGTAGGAAACAGCAACCTCGCCATTATAAGGTGAAGGAGCCGAGGCAAACAGCGGCGAAACCGTAAAGCTCCAGATATCGCCCTTCCAGAGATACGGGGCGCAGGCATCATTTACCTCATCGATCCGCCAGTAGTAGGTTGTGCCGTGTGTGAGGGGCATTGGAACATAATTCGGCTCGGTTACGATGCCTTTGTCTGTGTCGACTGTGCCTGCTTCTACATTTGCGAGATTGTCGCCAAAATATACATGGTGCTCTGCAGCGTACTTTCCAGGCTCCCAGCTAAGGGTAGGGTTAGCACCCACATCAGTGGCACCATCAGCCGGGTTCGGTTTCCCGGCAATTGCAGGAATTGTAATGATAATTGAATCAATCAAAATGTCGATACCGGGGTTTTCCGATTGGATATAAGCGGTCGCATAACCTGTGGCCAATTCGTTTGTAATCCCGGCCGCGGCATAGCTATTGGACAGCGAACCCGACAAAAGGGTGATCGTGTCTCCGGCAATGGACAGCGCATAACCGGTGGCGTCAAGATCCAGCGTAATGTCCAGTACCGGCGTAAGGTCCTGTGTTCCGGAATCCCAGTTAAGTGTATCAAAAGTCCAGGTCGCCAACACTGTTTTGGTATCGTCGCCGGCTTCGTAAAACAAAACAGAGGTCCCATTCCATCCACCGCTGCCGCCCGCTGTCGTGAGCGAATTGTTTTCAAACTGAATCCAGAAACCGGTCGGCAGCCCGGCGTCGTAGTCCCAGGCTTCATTACCTTCCTTGACACCTACACAATCCCGAGCTGTCTGTCCAGCGCTTGAATTACCCACAGCAAAGCTAACACCCTGAAACTCAAAGCAAGAGGTACCGGACCCGAAGCCGGCGCCTTCTTTGGAGGCAATCGAGCATCGGGACCCACCGTGAGTCGGGCCATTAAGGGTTACTATTGAGTTCGCTTCCGTGACATTTCCACCAAATCCAATGTCCCAGTAATTGAACCCCGTACCGATGCCCGTGGTGTTGGTTTCGATATTACCATCATTAAAGTCATCGTCTACAATTGTACCCCCCAAGGCCACAGAAGCAAGGCCTGCCATTAAAAATAACAGCATAAATAGAATAATTCTTTTCATAATAATCTCCTTTACGAAAATAAACTGATTTTATTAGATACTAACCAATATCCTATATATCGTTAGTATTAAGTATCAGTTTTAAGCCTAATTTTCAGCATTTCTCTTAAAAAATCAAGTTTTTTATCACTCCTCCTTAAGACTAACCTCAACCACGCCGGCTGAAATAGGAGGCATAGTAAAGCGTACTATCTGGTCGTTAAGGTTCACATAGATTTCTTGTGCATGCACCGCGTTCGGATTCTCAAGGGTATTGCGAGCATATAAAGAATCCGGCGCAATAAGCTGCAGATTTGCACTGCCGACATCAAACGTATTGGAAATAACCAGTTTCACCGGAACGCTCTGGTCAGTAGGATTAACAACCTTGAAATAAATCTCGCTGCCGTTATCAGAAAGGGTCGCTACGGCATTAAGGTTGCCGGTATCGCCTGTCATAGTGATTCTATAAGGAGCATAATTATCATGCCAAAGCTTCATCACCGCATAGTTCGGAGCGGGGAACCAGCCGGTATGGTCGAAATTAATAAAGGCGTTGTCCCAGCCTGAAGCTGATGTGTGCCTCAGGAATAAAGCCGGGCCACCGATTTCGAAGTAATCTGATGTTCTCTCGTAAACATTCAATATCCCGCCGGCAAACAAACCCGTCCGCCAATCAGTAGTTTGGAAGTTCCATTCCGAATTATCAATCTTCATATCCGGATTGGCAGAGTCTGCAATGTAATTACCAAGATTAATT
Source organism: uncultured Pirellulales bacterium (assembly GCA_964464635.1). Taxonomy (GTDB): domain Bacteria; phylum Planctomycetota; class Phycisphaerae; order Sedimentisphaerales; family Anaerobacaceae; genus CAYLMG01. Next base: position 2,088 of record CAYXGT010000063.1, read on the forward strand.
AAATAATCTTCATATTCAAATGGGCGGGAAGCGTAATCGTCACCCTCGTAATAGTGAACACTGATGTAATCAATCTGTTCCGCACAACCATCGATTATATCCTCATTCCAGCTCGTATCATAACCGCCGCTTCCGCAGGCAATAAGCTTAACCGGAACGCCAAGTTCTGCCGCTTTTGTTCGCATAGCCGGTGCGAACTCATTTACCACAGCACAATAATTCGAGCTGCCCATCCACCAGGTCTCGTTATCGATTTCCCAGTATGTGACATTATAAGGCGCCGGATGGCCGTTGTCCTTACGCCTGGCACCCCATTCCGTTGTATTGGCGTCTCCATTGCAGTATTCCATCCAGTCCAGAGCGTAGGGTAAATAATCGCATGGATCCGGCAGCTTCCATTGAGCCGTACCGCCGCAGGCACTGTCAGTCCAGCCGGTATTGATAACGATTATAGGTTCGATACCGAGAATTTCACACATCCGGAGATGCTCATCAGTTCCATAGGCATTAATATCCTGGTCGTCCCACATATAGGCGGGGTATTTAATCCGCTCGTGCTGCGGTCCGATTCCATCCTCCCATAAATACAGAGATGCGAAACAGCCTCCGGGCCAGCGAATGCAGGGCGCATGCAGGTCATCGACAGCCTGGAGCAAATCGGGCCTATAGCCGCCGGTATTGATAGAATCCTGGCCCATCATACTAATCTGGTCAAGATAAGCAGTACCGACACCGCTTACTCCAACCTGAAGCGTAGCATCCTGCGCCGAGCTTATCGGTGTGAAGCTAAAGGGATACTCGTCCCAACTACCGGTTGGACTTGGCAAAGTTTCCTCTGCCAGAACAGTTTCGCCATCCAGGAGCCTGACTGCCATTCCGCCGGGTGCGGCTCCGCGTGCCCATATAGAGCCGGTGTATAATTGAGTTGTAATATTAAACGGCGTCTGCTTTATGCCGGTCTCAGTTCCATCATCATTATCAATCTGCAAACAGAAATCGCTGTTCAAAGCATCTGTATCATCCAGGGAAAACGAGCCCGTTCCGTAGCCTTCCCAGTAGTCGGCAACGACCTCATCGTCCTCGATATCCGGCAGACCGCTGTATAATACGGCACCTTCAAGGTCCTCCACTACAATGTTTCTGAATCTGGCGGCCGTAGCCCAGGTTCCCACGCCTACCTCGCCGGTCATATAAGGACTTGCCGTGTCGGTATAATCAAAGAGCGGGCTGCCATCCAGCCAGACCTGAAAATTATTACCCTCACATTGAATGCGTATCTCATACCACTGGCCTGTGTTGATGCTGCCGGAAATTTGAGATGTTACCACACTTCGGCCGCCATTTATTTCCTTTTCGATAGCATGCAGGGTATTTCCCCAGCCGCCGAGATTAAGCCAGTAGAAATTGTCACTGTCTGGTGCACGGAATATAATTAAAAATCCCTCGCTTCCTGAGTCTTTCTTGGCCTCTAACGTAAGTTCATAGTCGTCCCAGGCCGTGTCACCGAACTCCATGTGAATATCCGTCGCCAGGCTCGACTGAACGAGCTCATCGCCTTCTATTGACCAGATGGCAGCGCCGCCTCCGCTTATCTCAAAGCTGCGATTCCAGACCAGCTCACCCCATAAGCCGCCGTTTACAGAATGATATATATGCTCGAGGAAGTGCCCGTAGATCTTTTCATCAATCTCTCCAACCACCTCATCAGGCTCTATAAGTAGCGGGTTCGGCGAATCCATAACCGGGCCGTGCTCAGCACCGGGTGCGTAAGGCTGAGTGGTTTTGAGCCATTCTTCACTTACCGTTTCCAGAGTTACAGGTTCAAGCGTGGTGAGCCAGTAGGTAGCGAAGATTGCATAATCTAAAAAATTAACTATACAATCAAAGTTCAGGTCTGAATAATAAAATCCCCATGCGCCGCATTCATTGTCAAAAATTGAAACACTGACGACAGGCAAAGGTTTATCATCGAAATCAGGGTCAGCGCTTGAAATAGAATGACTGATAACACCTGTATGCGGCTCCTCCTCCAGAACGTCATCATCAAAAGCCTTTACCGTAACCGGCTGCGGAGAATCCCAATCCTCCGGCTCAATAATAATTTCAACAGGATTACCACGGCCATTGCCGACATCCAATTGTTCATCGGGGTCAACCGTAATAGTAACACTATAATCAGGCTGCAATGCAAGAGCTATTGTATATCCATCGCCAATATCATCACCTTCAATAACTTCCGTCGAACCACCCGACTCTTCTATGACTAACAGAGATTCCCCGATTAAATCCGGGCCGTTAATGTAATTCTCGGCAATCTGCCCGGGTGTTAATGCAGAACTATAAATGCGAAATTCATCTATCGAGCCTTCAAGATAAGGATCATTATTATATAAAGACCTGCCCAGGTAACTGTAAACGTTATCAACCGATGAAAGTGGAATAGTTACTGAGATTGAATGCTCCAGTTGCCCATTCACATAAATGCTCATAGTATCGGCGACACCATCGTAAACGCAGGCAACATAAACCGGTACGCCGAAGTCAATAGTAGATGTATATGCAATCTCTTCATGGTTATTTCCCGGGTCGGCGTCAGAAATAACAAAACGTGCCTGATCGCTCCCGCCGTCTGGAGTAAAAAAGATATAATACCGACCGGCCGAGCCGCTTATATCACCAAAATCGAAAACACGTGTCCAGGTACTGTTGGCCGTATGATTGAACCAGGCCTCGAATGTCACGCTGTTAAAACCGGTAATCAAATCGCCCGGCAAATCAACAAAGTCGTTATCCCCATCGAGCTGAACGGCATTACCGCTTATTAAGGCCCCATTTTCGAGAGTGCCATTCTGGCCACCTACAGAATCCACCGCTATAGTGTCACCATCCGTGAAGCTGTAACGATGGACCAGCTCCCCGCGCGCTACAGTACATATGCATAGAATTACAAACAAAGGAAAGAAATAAAAAAATAAGTTGCTCTTCAACTTTCTCCCTCCTTCATATAAAGTGTTAATGTTTCAAATATACGGCCCGTTATTTATAACATATTCGGACTCAATTTTCAAGCATAAAACAAGGCTCAAATTTAGCGGTTTTTCGAAGAATTTTCTGAAATATTAGTCACTCAAATGGCACTTTTTGTGTATGACAACATAGGAAGCGGCATAAAAACCTTATAAGTCCTTATTATACAAAGCGATACAATTGTACACGGCGTAAAATGTTATAAAATCAATATTTTCAAAGCCGCACTATTTTCCAAAAAATACGGGTATAAATCGTCACTGCCGGACATTAAATTGCTACAAGACGGTCTTTTCTGATATTGCCAGGTCTTTTGCAAAGAAAATGGATTATCCGATTCCAGCTCAATATGGCAGTACTTGCGAATTAATCAGCTGCTACCGGCAGTCAAAAACCCAACCAAAATATATGTGACCGCCTGGATATCCAGGTCAACCGTTACGGATAATTGGACTTTCTTTTGCACCGTTTATCGGCGGGCCTGACGGAAGCAATAAATACCTGCCTACGGCTTCACAAGGATTTATTGTGAAAAAGCCTGCAAGAAAACCTCTAAGTTTAAGAAATTTAGCGTTGAATTATCGCAGGCAGGTAAGTAAACTTTTTCTATGCTGAGATTTATACCAAATATCCTGACATTTGGCCGGCTTTTCCTGACCGTGATTTTTCTAATTATGATTTTGTACTCACCAAAGTATTATGCCGAAGGCCAATTGCCGTTTCCCTCATTTCTCGACTGGGCATTCATCATTTTTGTAATAGCCGGCCTTACGGATATTATTGACGGCAAGGTTGCGCGGATGCTCAATGTTACGAGCAGGTTCGGACGGATGATTGACCCGCTGGCAGACAAGCTGCTGGTGTGCGGGACATTTATCTGTTTTGCATTGCTGGGTAAACCAGTATTTTTTGGTCTTTCTGCCGGCTGGTTAGCGCTGATTCACTGGTCGGTAGCGGCAGTTCTAATTTTGCGCGAGGCTTATGTCACTGCGCTGAGACATATAGCTGAAGCAAGAGGGATTAATTTTGCTGCGACGGTCTCCGGCAAGGTAAAGATGTTCCTTCAATCCTTCGCCATAGGGACGGTAGTTATAAAGATGGCTCATGTTCAGCAGGCGATGTGGGGCAACTGGTTTACGACAATCGTTTATGCAGTTATGCTAATTGCCACGATTATTTCAGGTCTTCTTGCGACGAGGCGAACGAGCTGGAAGCAGCTTAAAGAAAAACATTCATAACCAAGTACAGCCTCTTAAACTTCGAGAAAGGCTCTGTCCCAGTCCTTCCAGACAGGCTCAAAGCCCTTGTGTTTAATCATTTCAGCGATTTCGGCGGGAGTTCTTTTATCGTCAATCTCAAACTGCTCAAGGCTGCTGCACTTTCCGGAGTAGCCGCCCGGATTGGTTTTACTGCCTGCACTCATCTTTGTAATGCCGAGCATTATGAGATTGTCACGAAGCAGCGGCCTTTCACGGGTCGAGAGCACAAGTCCTGCATCGGCAAAACACAACCTGAGTGCGGCTACCATTTGAACAAGATTTTCATCGGTCAGCAGATGTTTAAACCTGTTTTCGCCCACCATAAAAGCCGGCCGCAAGCGGGGAAAAGAAAACGATATATGCGACTGCCAGTAATGCTTGGTAAGATAATGGGCGTGCTCGGCAAGTGCGAGAGTTTCCATTCTGAAATCTGCCAGCCCCAAAAGAGCTCCGAGGTTGATTTCCCTCATGCCGGCCTTCGCTATATCATCGGGTGCAGTGAGCCTTCTGTCATAATCGGCCTTGGGGCCGGCAAGATGAAAATCTGAATAAGTGTCCCTGTCATAGACTTCCTGGTAAATAGTGACAGCCTCGATGCCGGCATCAAAAAGACGGGCATATTCATCCCTGCTGAGCTGGTATATCTCTATCGAGATGGAGTTGAATTTGCCGCGCAGCCTGCGGGCAAGATTGACGAGGTAATCAATGGTAATGAACTCTCTGTCTTCGCCACTGACGAGCAGTATGTCGGTGAAACCTTCCGAAGCGATTATGTCGGCTTCTTCGAGGGCCTGCTCAACGGTTAACCTGATTCTGTCAGCTTTGCTTTCTTTGTTGAAGCCGCAATACAGGCAGCTATTCACGCAATGGTTCGACAGGTAAAGCGGCGCATAGAGCCTGATTGTTTTGCCGAACCGCTGGACGGTAAGCTTATGAGCTGACTGGGCCATCTGTTCGAGGTAATTTTGTGCAGCGGGAGAAATAAGAGCGGCAAGCTTCTGCAGGCTGTATGTCCCCGCAGTAGTATTCAGCGCATTTCGTACATCCTCGTCGGTTACCTTATCCAGCTTTTCCAGCCGGTAATGCGAACCGGTGTCGAGCTTTTTTTCTGCAAGGATGCGCTTAATGTCACCATTAAAATCAGTCATAATTACTCATCTGTTAAAAAACCTGTCAGTGGACTCGAGGCGACTGCTTTTTTCCCTGCGGCTTCCGGTCCTGAATTGTAAGCCATCCTGCCGGCCTGCACAGCCAACTTAAAAGCCTGCGCCATTTTGACCGGGTCATCGGCTGTTGCAATTGCGGTATTGACCAGGACTGCATCTGCTCCTATCTCCATAGCGTCTGCTGCGTGACTCGGCAGGCCCAGGCCGGCATCGACAACGACAGGGACATTGGCCTCCTCGATAATAATTTCCAGAGCCGCTCTTGTTTTCAAACCCTGATTCGAGCCGATGGGACTTGCAAGAGGCATAACGGTCGCTGTGCCGGCATCTTCGAGCTTTTTTGCAAGTACCGGGTCCGCGTTAATATAAGGCAGAACTACAAAGCCGTCTTTAATCAGGATCTCGGCAGCCTTGAGAGTTTCCACCGGGTCCGGCAGTAAATAATTAGGGTCAGGTGTCACTTCGAGTTTTACCCAGTTGATACCCGTTGCGGCTCGTGCCAGCCTTGAGAGGCGGACCGCCTCATCGGCTGTTCTTGCACCGGATGTATTGGGCAGTAACAAATACTTATCGCGATCGATAGCACGTAACATATCGTCATCTTTGTTTTCAATATCAACTCTGCGAAGCGCAACGGTGACAATCTCGGTGCCGGACGCTTCGATAGCCTCCGCCATAATCCTGCAGGATGCGAATTTACCCGTGCCAACGAGCAGTCGGGAATTGAATACTCTATCAGCAATTTTTAAAGAATCCATAATTTATCCTCCCGGAACGAACCTAACCAGCTCGATTGCTTGTCCTGAATGCAATTCAGTTTTTTCGAATTCGCTTCGTTCGACTATTCGGCCGTCAACTTCAGCGACAACAGTTTCAGCATTGACGTCAAGCTGTTCCAAAAGAGCTGCCAAAGTTGCCGGCAGCCCCGAATCAAATACTTTTTCAGTACCATTTATTTTCAACACACTCATTTTAATCTCATCATTTATTTTATAATTTCGTCAACTAATATTTCAACGATTGCGTTTGCCTGATGGCTTGCAGCAAGCCAGACCCGCCCGGCCGTCAGGGGCATATCCAGGTCCGTGCCGCTCTCGCCGTCGCCAATGACTATAAGGCGATTTGAAATACGCCTGGTTACAATCTCATTGCTGCGTCCGTAACCGGCAAGGCCGCTGACAGTGACAACTACCGGCCTTTCCATTTTTGCAAGAACTGTTTCGACGAGCATTTTTTTCTGCTCGGCCCTGTCGAAGCATTCCGCGATGATATCGGCATCTGCAAAAATTTCCGGTATGTTCCCGGCTGTAAGTTTTTGTTTATACCCTTCAACCTTGACCTGCGGATTTATCTGCTTTAAGTTTTTTATCATCGCATCGGTCTTGTATTCGCCAAGCTGATTTATGAAGTATTGCTGCCTGTTCAGGTTGCTCTTTTCAATAGTGTCGAAATCGGCGATTACAAGACTGCTAATGTTAGTTCTGGCGAGTGCGACGGCGACTGTCGAGCCGAGCCCGCCCAGGCCGGCAATGCCGACCGTTGCTTTTTTCAGTTTTTCGTAGAATTCATTCATATTAAAACAAAAGGCACTCCCGCAAAGAGAGTGCCAAATTTTTATCAGCCTTCCTTCGCAGGTCCTAACCCGATCAGGTTCGTAGGGTCACCCCGACTATCTCGAGATATCTCAGCTTGGGCCTTTCAGCCCTTTAAGCTCCCCTGGCCTATTTCATTTCTTAATGAGTTATATTATCTCGTTATTAAAGCTGTTGCAAGTTTTTTCTAAAATAGGCCCTGACAGCAATGCAAGTTCTTGACATAGCGGTCGCTAGCGCCTATTATACAGACTGATTTTAGCTTTCGAAAAGGATGTCCTAAATTATGTCGCAGAAAGGATTTACACATCTTCACCTTCACAGTCAGTACTCGCTGCTGGACGGGGCCATTAAATTCGATAAGCTGCTCGTGCGCTGTAAAGAATTGGGAATGGATTCGGTTGCTGTTACCGACCACGGCAATATGTTCGGTGCCGTCGAATTTTATACAAAAGCCAAAGCAGCACATATCAAGCCAATCATAGGTATTGAAGCATACGTCGCCCCTGCCAGCAGACTCGACAGGCAAAAATGCGCTATCAGCGATGCCGCTTATCATTTGATACTTTTAGCCCAGAACAATACCGGCTATCAAAATCTGCTGAAACTTGCAAGTGCCGGCTACCTTGAGGGCTTTTATTACCGCCCGCGAATCGACAAGCAGCTTTTAGCCGAGCTCAACGAAGGCCTGATTGCAACGTCGGCCTGTATTAAAGGCCAGATTCCATCGCTTCTTGCCTCAGGTAACGAAAAGTCAGCAATTCAGGTAACGGACAGCTTTCTTGAGATATTCGGCGAAGACAGGTTTTTCATCGAGATTCAAAAACACATCGACGAAAAACCGGACGTTCGCGAAGCACTTATAGAGCTGGCAAAGAAAAAAGGGCTAAGGCTTGTTGCAACAAACGATGTACATTTTCTGGATGCCGACGACTTCGAGGCACATAACTGTCTGTGCTGTATAAGCACCGGTAAAATGGCAGACAACCCGGACAGGATGATTTACCCTTCTGATATCTATCTGAAAAGCCCTTCCGAGATGAGAAAGGATTTCGATTTTTGTACTGAGGCCTGTGACAACACGCTGTCGATTGCGGACATGTGCAATGTCGAGCTTGACCTGAAAAAGCGTCACGCACCGGTTTTCAAACCGCCCGGCGAGCTAACAGCCGAGCAGTTCCTGACAAAACTCTGCTACGAAAAGGCGGAGCAGCTTTACGGCGGAATTACCGATGAAATAAAAAAACGGCTCGACAGGGAGCTGAACGTAATAGAATCGAAAGGTTTTGCGAGCTATTTTCTTATTGTGTGGGACTTCTGTGATTTCGCACATAAAAACAACATCCCGGTCGGCGCACGCGGCAGCGGAGTGGGAACTCTTGTCGGCTACTGTTTAGGCTTATGTGACGTTGACCCGATAAAGTACGATTTGCTCTTCGAGCGCTTTATGGACCCGCAGCGTAACGAGATGCCGGATATCGATATCGATATATGCCAGGAACAGCGCCCGAAGGTCATCGATTACGTCCGCCGTAAATACGGCCACGTCGCACAGATTATAACGTTCGGGACAATGAAGGCGCGGGCGGTTATCAGGGACATCTGCAGAGTCAAAGGTGTTCCGCTCGCAGAGGCCGACCGGCTGGCAAAACTCGTCCCCGACACTCTGGGTGTTACTCTCGAAAATGCGATAAAGACCGAACCGCAGCTAAGGAACGCTTACGAAAAAGACGAGCAGACAAAAAACGTAATCAATATCTGTAAGAAACTGGAAGGCCTTGCACGTCATGCATCGGTTCACGCGGCAGGAGTGGTAATAGCAGACGAACCACTGACAAATTTTATCCCTCTTTATAAGGCGTCGGGCAGTGATGACATCATAACCCAGTTCGAAGGCCCTATGGTCGAAAAGGTCGGCCTTTTGAAGATGGATTTTCTTGGCTTAAAGACCCTCAGTGTTCTCGAGCGAGCGAGAAAGCTGGTTAAAGAAATACACGGTATCGATATCAACCTTGAGAAAATCGATATCAAGGACAAAAAGGTATTCGAGCTTTTCGCAAGCGGGAAAACCAAAGGTGTATTCCAATTCGAGTCCGGAGGGATGCAGGATTTGCTGATGAAAATGAAGCCCGACAGGATTGAGGATTTGATTGCCGCCAACGCACTGTACCGGCCGGGACCGATGATTCTGATACAGGACTATATCGACCGCAAACACGGCGGAAAATGGTCGCTGCCTCACCCGATTCTGAACGAAGTGCTCAGCGAAACCTACGGGATAATGGTCTATCAGGAACAGGTTATGCGAATAGCAAACCGGCTCGGTGACATTCCGCTGCGTGAGGCATATACGATGATAAAGGCCATCAGTAAGAAAAAGGGCCGCACGATAGCAAAAGCCAAAGAAAATTTCATAGCAGGCTGTGTTCAAAAGGGCCTAAACAAGGGACAGGCGGGGCAAATTTTCGAACTTATCGAGCGCTTCGCCGGTTACGGTTTTAATAAAAGCCACTCCACCAGATATGCATTTATTGCCTACCAGACAGCATATATGAAAACGAACTGGCCTTTCGAATTTATGGCGGCTCTTCTTACTTACGAGATGGGTAATACCGACAAGGTGGTCGAATACATAGCCGAGAGCGAGCAGATGGGCATTGAGGTTCTGGCGCCTGATATTAACGAAAGCGGCGTCGATTTCACACCTCTTTACAGGGGCGTCGGTAAAGAGAAAAAGGGTGTGATAAGATTCGGCCTTGCAGCGGTCAAGGGTGTTGGGGGAAAAGCTGTTGAGCAGATTATCGCCGCCCGAGAACGGGCAGGAAGATTCGAGAGCCTGTTTCAATTCTGCGAGAACGTTGACTTAAGAGCCGCCAATAAACAGGTAATCGAGGCATTGATAAAAGCGGGAGCGTTCGACCATCTCGGCGGGCACCGCGCCCAGATGCTTGCCGGCCTTGAGAAGGCGATGCAAACGGGCGCCGGCATCCAGGCTGACAGGCAGAACGGGCAGATGAACTTTTTCGGCCAAATAGAAGGGACAAGCGATTATTCAACTGACCATAATCGCTTTCCCCCAATTCCGCCCTGGGCTGAACAGCAGATGCTCGCCTTCGAAAAGCAGGTGCTCGGATTCTATGTAACAAGCAACCCGTTGAGCCATTGCGCCGAGATTATAAATATTTACTCGACACTCAACACCTCGCAGCTTTCGGACACGAAAGACGGCCAGCAGATAGTTATCGGCGGAATGATAACAAAAAAAAGAACACTTATAACAAAAAGAGGAAAAAATGCAGGCTCGAGAATGGCTGTCTTTATCCTCGAAGATTTGCAGGGACAGGTTGAGGTCGTCCTCTTCCCGGACACTCTGAAACAATACGAGGATTATCTCGTCGAGGACAGTGTGGTTTTCGTAAAAGGCAAAGTTGACCATAGAAGAGAGAATCCGAACATCTTCGCCTACGAGCTTATCAGGCTCGAAAATGTAAGGGAAAAAATCGCAGCCAAGGTAAAAATTCAGCTTAAAGCGGACGATATTACGAAAGAAAAAGCCCTGGAGATTAAAAGTATCTGCCTGCATCACAAAGGTAACAGCCCTGTTTACGTTTCGGTCAGGACCGACAGGGGCAGAGTCCAGACAAAAACCGACCAGTCCTTATGCGTCAACCCGGACGTGGACTTTTGCAAAAAGATGAAACAGCTCGTGGGTGAAGATAATTTTCAGCTAACAAGATAAAATAAAAGGTTGATAGACAACGATTTTTTCCTATACTTAATGAAGATTGATGTTTTTTTCGAGGTTGGTTATGGAGATGTTAGAAGAGGCTGATAAATCTGTTCTAAAACTGGAGCCGGCTCTAGCGCATAAAGTTGCCGATATCTCACTTGCTGAGTGGGGCAGAAAAGAGATGAAGCTGGCTGAAAACGAGATGCCCGGCCTGATGGCCATTCGTGAAAAATATGCCGATGAAAAACCGCTCAAGGGCCTGAAGATTACAGGCAGTCTGCATATGACCATTCAGACAGCGATGCTTATAAAAACCTTAAAAATTCTCGGAGCGGACATTCGCTGGGCATCCTGCAATATCTTTTCGACTCAGGACCACGCGGCAGCGGTCGTAGCCAAAGAAGCCCTGGCAGCGGTTTTTGCCTGGAAAGGCGAAACGCTGCAGGAGTACTGGTGGTGCACCGAGCAGGCCCTTACCTGGCCCGACGGCTCAGGACCCGATATGATTGTTGACGACGGCGGTGACGCGACACTGTTTGTTACCCAGGGCGCAAAAATCGTAGAAGACCCTTCATTAGTTACGAAAAAGTATGATAACAAGGAGCTTCAAATCGTGATGAACAGGCTCGCCGAGAGCCTTAAAACAGACCCGAAAAGATGGACAAAAGTCGCTTCAAAACTGCGGGGAGTATCCGAAGAGACGACCACGGGTGTGAACAGATTGTACCAGATGGCCGCCGCGGGGAAGCTACGGTTCGCCGCAATTAATGTAAATGATTCCGTTACCAAAAGTAAGTTCGATAACCTTTACGGCTGTCGCGAGTCACTGGTTGACGGTATCAAACGTGCGACCGACATTATGGTTGCGGGCAAAACAGTCGCGGTCTTCGGCTACGGTGACGTCGGCAAGGGCTGTGCACAGTCTATGAGGGCGCTGGGTGCGAGAGTTTTGATTACCGAGATAGACCCTATCTGCGCACTGCAGGCGGTAATGGAAGGTTACGAGGTTATAACTATGGAAGAAGCCGTTTCCACCGTCGATATATTCATCACGGCAACGGGCTGCTGTGACGTTATTCGCGGCGAGCACATGGAAAAGATGAAGGACGAGGCGATAGTCTGCAATATAGGCCACTTCGACAGTGAAATCGAAATGAGCTATCTCGAGAACAACAGCAAATGCAAAAAGGAAAATATCAAACCACAGGTTGATAAATGGACACTTGAGTCCGGCCGCTCCATTATCATGCTGGCTGAGGGTCGGCTGGTTAATCTTGGTTGTGCGACAGGACACTCAAGCTTTGTTATGAGTAACAGTTTCACCAATCAATGCCTGGCTCAGATTATGCTTGCGACCGAGAAGCTCGAGCCGAAGGTTTATACCCTGCCCAAAAAGCTCGACGAGGAAGTTGCAAGATTACATCTCGGCCGGCTGGGTGCGAAGCTGACAAAACTAAATCCCAAACAGGCCGATTATCTCGGAGTCTCCGTTGACGGGCCTTATAAGTCTGAGCACTACCGTTACTGAAATTCAAATTGTTATGATTTGGAAAAATGTGGAGATGCTATGCTAACGAATGCCGTATGTGCCGATATCTTCAGACCTGCAGAAAAAGTAAGAGCTCTAATCTATGATATTGTTTTAATAATCATCGGCTCACTGGTCATCGCCGCCTCAGCCCAGATAGCCGTCGGCTGGCCTGTACCTATTTCCGGCCAGACCTTCGCGGTTCTGATAATAGGAGCATTGTTCGGCAGCAAAAGAGGCAGCCTCGCGGTTCTGACCTATATATTAGAGGGAGCTGCAGGACTTGGATTTTTTGCCCAGGGCAAAGCGGGCATCTCAGCCTTAGCCGGGCCTACCGGAGGATACCTTATCGGATTTATCTTTGCAGCGTATGCTGTCGGATTATTAGCAGAAAAAGGTTTCGACAGACGAATAGAGACCACAATCCTGACGATGGCGGTGGGTAACCTGATTATATACGCTTTTGGTCTGAGCTGGCTGTTCGTTCTGGCGTCTTTAGGTAAGCTGACTTACGCCAAAAGTATTCTCGCGGTCGGCTTATATCCTTTTATAATTGGCGACATAATTAAGATAGCTATCGCTGCGGCATTACTGCCGGCGGGGTGGAAACTGCTGAATAAAATCGGCAGCGCAAATCGTGATGTGAATTAGTAAATAACGACGATAAGATGTTCAACTTTTAAGTTTTATTTATCCACTTCGGCTATTTCAGTAAACCTTACCAGGGCACTCGAAGTAGCAGAGTGCGCTTCAATGGTTCCTACGAGTCCGACTTTTTTGTCGAAATATTTACTGACGTTCATTTCCGGTGCCGAGCCGGCCGGCAGCGCGTAGCAAATAATATTGCCTGCGCTATCGAGGATTTTATAATGCTTCAGTACAGGCTCGGTGCCATAGACGCTAGAAGTCTGGATTTTGCCAATCACTGCAAATCTTCCGAGGTTCGGAAGCTGCTCGAGTTTTATCTCACAGGCTTTCTGAATATTCTCTTTTGTCTGCTGTAACTGCTGGTCCTGAAGATGAACAACTTTTGCAACTTCAGCAGCCAGCTCAAAACTCTCTATCCGTTTGACCATAAACTCGGCATAACGCGCGGCTTTGCCGGCCTCTTTATTCTCAGACAGCAGCTGCAGGGCCTCTTTTACCGTAGAATAATCCTGCTCAAGCAGCGGTTTTTCGTGCTCGGCCTTGACTATCTGCTCGAGCGCATAATACTGTCGAAGGTCCTTTGTAGCCGGAACAGTGTCCGGTGCAAATAAGCCGCCTGTCTCAACAGCAGTCTCCTGTTTGCCTTCTTCGGCAGGCTTGACCGCCTCTTCAGGTGCAGAGCCGAGCGGCTTCGTATATTGCGTGCTTAACCACAGATAAGCAAATGACGGTGGATAAATTTTATAGTAATCACTTTGTTCCTCACCCATCAGCCTTACCCTGTCACCCTTATCGAACATACCCTGAACCTGGTCCGAATGAAGAGGATTATTGTCAGCCGAGCCCGCCCTGACACGAACATTGTCACCGGTGACTATACCAACCGAGGGATTGGTCGAGTCAACTTCTATATACTGCTTCGATATCCAGGAAAAAGTACCTTCCGGCGGAACCACGCAGGACCAGCCGTACTTCTGCTGGACCACTTTTATCACGTCAGCTTTATTCAGCTTGCCGCAAACATAATAGTTCGTGCCGGGCCCGGAACGAAGAATAACATTATCACCTGTAACCTGGGCAATATAAGGAAAAGAAAGCGTCTGCCCGGCAACAGCTTCGTCTGAACCGGCGGCTTGTTCGGCAAAAGCAGTCGAGACCAGGCTTATTAAAAAAATCATCATCAGAAATGAAAATAGTGATTTCATTTTACTATCTCCCAAAAAGAGGTTTTGTTCTTAAAAACAAAATACCCAAAATTTAACAAGTTAAAGTTAACAGCCGATTCGGTTATTGTCAAATTTTTTTTATTAATCTGAATACCGGACTCAAACGGCAGGACAGCTCTACAGCTTTTTAAGCTCATCTTTGCACATTTTCAGCTGACCGGGGTCGGTAAGTTTTTTCTCTGCCTCTTCGAGATAATGCAAAGCCGCTTCTGTCCGCTGCAGATAGCGGCTGTATATCAGGCCCAGCATCAGCTCTACCTGCTCGATGTATTCGTAGTTCCCATAATGTCTTATAAATTTTTCGTAGGCCTGGGCTGCGGCCTCGTATCTTGCTTCGGTTGCAAGCTGGTTTGCAATGTCGAGCAGGTACTGGCGGGACAATAGCTGGTCGCTGTCGAGCCCGATTAACTGCATATACAGCTCAGCAGCGGCAGAAAAGTTTCGCTGAGATACCCGGCTGTTTATTTCGCCTCGGATATTGGCGATTTTGTCCTCTTTTTCCTGCTGGGCTGCTGTTTTTTTTACTTCCTTAACCTTTACTTGTTTTGCAGGCTGCCGGCCCGCAAAAGGGTCGGCTCCGCCGGCTACCGAATCACGATATCGACGGCGGCGGTTCCACTGTTTTATCATCGACCACAAGTCAAAACCGGTGACCGAGACAATACCCGTTGCGAGCAAAATCAAACCCGCCAGGATGCCAAAGGCGTAACCGGCAAGGTGGGCATCATGGGCTACGTTGTGAGTTGCGCGGAAAAGCATGTTATCGACAAAAATCAATTTGAAAGCTATTAAATAAAGTGCAGGTACCTCTATTGTCCCGAAAAAGAAGAACCAGTAAAAAACCGTTACCAAAGTCTGGGGGTAAAATACAAGGTATGCCCCTATTACCGCTGAGACAGCCCCGCTCGCACCAATCAGGGGAACATTTCCAGCTATGGAAGCCGAGCCGTAAAGTTCTCCTATCGCTATATGACCTAAAGCACTGAGAACTGTGCCGGCAAAATAGAAAATCAGATATTTTACTGTCCCGAGCTTATCGCTGACGTTATTTCCGAACAGATATAAGAAAAACATATTA
>CAYXGT010000064.1:0-16454 GCA_964464635.1 uncultured Pirellulales bacterium
ATCATTACTTTATTTTCGTGGAAATGTTCCATTTAATAATGGAAGGTCGATAAATTAAAAACACTACAGAATCCACGCACTTTATTGTTATACAGCTACTGCTTCCGGCAAATCTTCTTCTGAGTAACTTGATTGTGCGTCTTTCTGTCTGCCTGAATCCTTTTTTATATTATACTGCTCAACTTTCGCATACAAAGTTGCTCTGCTTATCCCCAGCAGTGTCGCCGCCTGCGTTTTTTGCCAGCCTGTTTCCTGCAGGGCACGCGCAATAAGCTCTCGTTCGGCTTTTGCAAGAGAAAATTCCCTTATATGCTCTCTGTCTGAATCAACCGAATCAACCATAATACTGCTCAGACCGATTTTGTCGGCAGTTTCAAGTAGTATGGCCCGCTGTATAACATTATAAAGCTCGCGTACATTGCCGGGCCAGTCATGTCTTTCAAGCGCCTCTATCGCCAACTGGGTTATCCCTGTAATCTTGCCTTGTTTTTCAGGGCAAAGACTCGACGTCTTCAGAAAATACTCAGCCAGTATTCGTATATCCTCTTTTCTGCGCGGTGATCTCAGCGGCTCTATCCTGATTGGACAGACGTTCAGCCGGTAATAAAGGTCTCTTCTGAATCTTTTTGCCTCAACCTCTTTGTACAAATCCTTATTACTTGATGCGATTATCGTAGCCTTGCAATGAATCGTCTCCACGCCGCCGACTTTTCGAAATTCCCGCTCCTGTAAAACACGCAGCAATTTAGCCTGCAGTCCTGTCGGCATCTCGCTTATCTCATCTAAAAACACGCTGCCCGTCCCAGCCAACTCTAACAGCCCCATCTTCTCACGGTCAGCCCCGGTGAATGAGCCTTTCATATGCCCGAATAGCTCACTCTCAAGCAGACTTGCCGTCAAAGCCGCACAATTCAGCGCTACAAACCTCTCTTTCGGCGACCTAAGATTATGCACCGCTCTGGCCGCAAGCTCCTTACCCGTTCCTGTTTCACCAAGTATTAAAACCGGGTTGCAGCGGCTCTGGGCAACAAGTCTAATCATCTTAAGCTGTTCGATGGTTGCTTCGCTTCTGCCGACAATAGATGCACTCCCGGCAAAATCATCCGCAAAATATGAGAAGTTTTCATCCGAACCTTTAGTTCTATCCGATTCCTGTTTAAGGCGTGCAACGATTTGTTTTAAACGACCGTAGTCTCTGTCTGACCGCAAATAATCATATACCCCTGCCCGCCTGAATTCCTCGACCGCTAAATCCGTATCGTCCTCACCATCAAAAACTATAACTACAGGAATTCGAGACGATTTATTATCGGGCGTATCTAAAAATTTACGAACTTGCTCTGCTGTAAAATAGTGGTCGAATAAAATCAAATCGGGATTGACTGTCTGGGTTATCTGCAAGGCTTCTGAAAGGTCATCGGCAACAAACACCTCTTTCGCTGCCGATTTGGCTAACTGATGAATACTCACCTGTCTGCTTATTGCGACGACTCTCCGCAGAAACATTTTCAATCGGTAACCTCATTATTGTTGTCCCCCCAGTCACAAATACAAAATTTTAACCGGTAACAATGGAAAGCTAATCGACAACGGCAACCACAAAACTTTAATTATTTTATGGGACCGGCCAATAATGTCACTCGGTTTTAAAATAAAATTAGAGTTTATTTTTCTATAATATTCTTTATCGGACTATACATAAAAAATCAAAAACAACAAAGTAAACTCTAATCATATTTTATAGGACCTTCGAATGTCACCGAAGAGTTTTATGAGATACTATAAACGCCACGCATCCTTAAATCAGACAACGGTAAAATTTTCAACAAAACAGGAAAATCCTTTCCAAACCAATTCCAAAAACCATCGGCTAATAAAAAATACTCAGTTTTGTAATCTTTCTATGCTCAGCAATAATAAAGACTTATAACAACACCTCCATTAAGACAACTAAATCTGGCACGACAATTGCTAAACTTTTCTTTGGCGTCCTTAATTAATGAAAACTTATCGCTGTTTGAAAATAAAATCAGGTTAATAATTCAAAAAAAGAAAGGCTAAAAGCATATGAGTTCAGTATCAGCAAGCAGTATTCAGGCAGATTATATGAAACTGCTAGTAACACAGCTTCAAAATCAAAATCCGCTTGAGCCCCTGGATAATAATGAGATGGCTTCCCAGCTTGCACAATTCTCACAACTGCAGCAGCTCGAGTCTATGAATTCAAATTTCGAAAAAATCCTTTCTGCAACTGAAATGAACTATGCCAGCTCGCTGATAGGCAAGAATATTTCATTCGTAGCACAACTTTCAGATGGCACAATAGACATCGTTGATGCAATTGTTGAAAAGATTTATACAGATGAAAACAGCAACATAATCTTATCTGCGGGTGGATATGACGTAAACCTTGAAGGTATAGTTGCTGTCCAAAATTAAATAACGGAAAAGCAAACAAAATTAATTTAACAATATATTAACAGGAGAAATAAAATGAGTTTCGCATTATCAGCAGGAGTCACTGGCTTACAGGCACATCAAAAAATGCTGGACATCGCAGGAAACAACCTCGCAAATGTCAACACTACAGCTTTTAAGTCCAGCAGAATAAACTTTTCCGAGCTGCTAAGCCAGACAATCAAAAAAGCCACACAGCCGACATCGAATATCGGCGGAACAAATCCACAGCAAATGGGAAGCGGTGTAGGCGTCTCGGGCATCACCCCAAATATGTCACAGGGAAACATCGTCCAGACGGGAAATCCCCTCGATGTGGCAATTGACGGCGAAGGCTACTTCGTTTTAAGTGACGGCCAGCAGTACATCTACTCTCGAGCCGGTGCATTTTCGGTCGATGAGAATTCAACGCTCGTTGACCCTTCCACGGGCTACCTTGTCCAGAGAATCGGCTCAGAAGGCGAGCTCGAAGGATTTCAAATCCCCAGCGATGGTAATATTAACATTCCATATGATATAACAATGCCTGCAAATGCAACATCACACATCACCGTATCGGGAAATCTCAGCTCGGATGCCTCTTTCGAAACACCACAGATACAGAAACTCGATTCAAATATCTCTTACACTTATGGCAATGGCACTACTGCAACCACAGATACCGAAATCGACCAGCTCGACCAGTACACAGGAACTCTAACCTCGGGCACAATAACCATCAGCGGCTACAATAAAGATGGAACGGACATGACCAGCGGTTTAACTTATGCAATAGATTCTACTACAACACTCGGTGACCTTGTTGACCATCTTAATAACAATGTCCTCACAGACGCCACCGCCTCGCTGTTAAACGGCAAAATAAGAATAACCGACAACGATGGGGGATACAGCAAAACTGACCTTACTCTTTCATATACCGGTGACGGCACACTTGAACCACCTGCCTATTTCGAAATGATTACCGTCGGCGGAAACGAGGTTAAGAACGTAAACATCACTGCTTATGACTCGCTCGGCGGAAAGCACACACTCTCTGCTGCCTTTGTCAGAACTGATACGCCAAACACCTGGGACCTGATACTCACCTCCGTTTCGGGGGACGTTTACTCGATAAATATGACAGACAGAAGAATCGACGGCGCAACATTTGACGCCACTAACGGCTCATATGCAGGACTTATCGGCCCAGCAACTCCTGAATTCAAAATAACATTCGCTCATGACACGGCAAACGAACAAAATATCGAGCTGGCTCTTGGAACTGTCGGAAAGCTCGATGGCTTAACACAATTCGCAGGAAATTCCACTGCCGTTGCAAGGGACCAGGACGGATACGGCTCCGGCAGGCTCTCCAGCGTTTCCGTGAACAGCGAAGGAATCGTAGTAGGTGCTTTTTCAAACGGTATCAAGAAAAACATCGCAACACTTCAAATAGCACTATTCCAGAATACTGCCGGCCTCGAAAGTATGGGGGGCGGCTATTTCATACCTTCTGCAAACTCCGGTGAAGCCGTCGCTACTATGGCTATGACAGGCGGCGCCGGAACGATTCACGGCGGCTCACTCGAAAAATCAAATGCTGATGTCGCTACCGAGTTTGTAAATATGATTCAGGCGCAAAACGGCTATCAGGCAAACGCCCGGACTATCAGGGTAGCGAATGAAATTCTCGGAGAATTAAGCAACCTCATCAGGTAATCGGAGCCCAAAATGCCAGCTACTTATGCAATTGCAGAAGTCCTTAATGCAATCATTATGACACTTGACCCTGTCCAGCGGTGGCAGTCCGCCAGGCGATTTGACGGCAGCTGGATAACGGAAAAATGGTTCATTATTGTTGCACTACTAACACTGACAATCTTAATATCCATCATTCTCATCACAAGCCTGTACAGAAGCTCACAAAAACACAAGACCGAAAACCTGATTGCAGCAAATCTTGCACAACATAAAGGCCTAAGTCCCCATGAAGTACAAATATTAAAAGATATTGCAGACAACTCAGGAAGTAATAATACAACTGAAATCTTTACTTCAAAAAAAACCTTTGACGACAGCACAAAAAAAATTATAGACAAACAAAAGCAGCAGAAAAACGCCGAAAAAACAAAAAAATTAAAGGCTGAACTCAATCTGCTGCGAGAAAAACTCGGCTTCCATGAAACCGAACACACCACTGCCGGCACAGAACCGCCTCAAAAAACAAATACGAAACAGATACCCAAAGGTAAAATACTTTGTATACAGGCCACAGCATCTCAGGACGATGCAATTGAATCAACTGTTATAGAAAACACTGAAACCGAACTGACAGTAAAGCTCGCAAAACATCCCCGAATCAACTTCACAGAACAGTGGAAGGGACGTTACAGCTTCGAAGGCCTTGTCTGTGAGTTCGATACTTCTATTATCAGTTATGATGGCAACTGTCTTGTTCTGAATCACAGCGAAAATGTGCGATGTTATAATCGAAGACGCTTTTTACGCACATCTGCAGAACATCAGGCACTTGTCGCGCTGTTTCCACAGAACATATCGCCGGACGACAAAAATCTCGACAACAAAACCGATACGAAAACAACTGAAAGCTCACAAACAGACCGCTCCCCCGTTCTCTGCCCCCCGGAATTTTTCAATGCAACCGCAACAGAAATAGGCGGGCCCGGACTTAAATTAAAAACCGATTTGCAGGCTCGAGAGGGTGACAGAATATTGGTCATCCTGAATCTCAGTGAACAAAAAATCGTACAGGACATCGCAGGGGTAAGACGCATAGAACAAACCCAGGACGGTAACTTTTTAGCTGTCGAGATGTTTGGCATGAGCGATGAGCTTATCGAAGAGCTGGTACACGCAACAAACACCGCACCAACCAAAGAGCCGCAGGAAAATAACGATAACACAGACAATACAAATACAAACGAAGACAACCAGCAATCGAACATAACAAAGGAAGCTTAAAAAATGGCAGAAATTACAGAACAGGTCTCTTCGAGCATTGATTCGCTTACAAAGGAATTCACCATCATTGCACATAATCTGGCCAATGTAAGCACCACGGGATACAAAAGAAGATGCAATGCCTTTACTAATGTACTCAAGGCCGGCCAAACCGCTGCAGACTTAGATTTCGAAACCAGCACTGAATTGAATTCCACTCTTGACTTCTCCCAGGCCCACATCATTCAGACCGGGCGAACACTCGATTTTGCCCTCAACGGCAATGGATTCTTTGTAATTGAGACAACCGACGGCCCACTTTATACCCGCAACGGCATCTTCCAGATAAACTCGAACGGGCAATTAACTGATTCAGAAGGAAGAATCGTAGCCGGTCAGAACGGCGCCATCACAATACCGGAAAATGTGGCCACTTCTCAATTACACGTCTCAGCCGACGGCTCTATCTCCGCAGGCTCGGTTTCAATCGGAAAATTCAGGCTCGTTGATTTCGGCCAAAACAAAAGCAAACTTTTACCGGCCGGCCTGAATTGCTTCTATATGTCGGACTCCGACATCCAACCGACCGATGCTGAAAACACCGCTGTAAAGCAGGGATTTCAGGAAGCCTCGAACGTGCAAATAATTGAAGAGCTTGTTGATATGATGATGGTCACAAGACTTTATGAGGCAAATATGAAGCTGCTCTCGGTTCAAAGCCAGGCCTCGAGCAGTATGATAAGCGTAGCTATGGGTTAAGAATTTAAACAGTAACAAAACTAAATACGTAAAAATTAATATTAGGAGATATTTTTATGTTAAGGGCATTTTCAACTGCAGCAACAGGTATGAGCGCTCAGCAGATGATGGTCGATGTAATTGCCAACAATCTCGCAAACATCAACACCAATGGCTTCAAAAAAAGCCAGATTAACTTTCAGGACCTGTTTTATGTAACAATGACACAGATGGGCACAGAAGTAGCTTCAGGTATAAAAACACCCGGAGGAATCGAAGTGGGAAGCGGTGTCAGAACCGCGGCCACCATAAAGGTCTATACGCCGGGCGAGCTGCAAAACACCGGCAGAAACCTCGACATCTCAATTATGGGTGAAGGTTTCCTGCAGGTAACCCTGCCGAACGGTGACTTAAGATACACCAGAGATGGTACACTCCAGACAAACGCCGATGGAAACCTCGTAACAACTACCGGCTACCCCTTCGAGCCGGCTATCACCATCCCGACCGATGCAACATCTGTTGACATAGGAAAAGACGGAACCGTAAATGTCACCGACTCGTCCGGAAACATATCGGTCGTCGGAACAATCCAATTGGCAAGGTTCTCGAATCCTTCCGGCCTGTCAAGCGAAGGTGATAACCTGCTCGCTGAAACCGATGCAAGCGGAACACCTATCACCGGAACACCCGGTGAAAACGGAATGGGCACCATCCAGTCGGGTTTCCTCGAAAAATCAAACGTCCAGATGGTTACCGAGCTTGTAAATCTCATCACCGCCCAAAGAGCCTACGAAATCAACTCCAGGGCTATAATGGCCGGAGATGATATGCTCAAGACTACAAATGCGATTGTCAGATAGGAGCTGTTATGAACGGTAAAATAGTAAACACAGTCTTAATAACAATCCTGCTCCTGTCGCTCTGCGCCGGGGCCGGCTCCGCAGAAAAAAAT
This sequence comes from uncultured Pirellulales bacterium, assembly GCA_964464635.1. Lineage (GTDB taxonomy): Bacteria > Planctomycetota > Phycisphaerae > Sedimentisphaerales > Anaerobacaceae > CAYLMG01. Next base: position 7,094 of record CAYXGT010000064.1, read on the forward strand.
CCGGCATTAAAAATCTATCTGCCGAGACGGATTACAATCGAAAACGATATCATAACGCTCGGCAGCGTAAGCATAATAAGAGCAGACCAGCCCCTGGCTGAAAAGGCAAATGATATCACACTTGCCAAATTCTCTATGCCAGGCCAGAAAATTATTATCGACAGAAATACCATCCTCAGCAGGCTCGCCTGCAGTGACATCAAATCCGCTAAAGTAAATTTAACCGGCGCCGAGGAAATAATCGTAACACAGAAAGAGCACATAATCACGGCAGCCGAAATCATCAACCTCGCAAAATCTGTTCTGAAAAACAATCCCGAATATGTCTCCGCCTGCCGCTTCAATCCACTGCAGGTACCAGCCGACTTTATTGCACCCGCCGACTGTAACGACATCAAGCTCTCAACAAATCTGCTCCCGGCCAGCAGGCCGAATCAGGTAAAACTCGAAGTCCTGCTGCTTTCTGATGGCATTGAAATCGGAAAACGCCTCGTAACTTTCCAGCCGCAATATCTGATTCACACAGTAGTCACACTGAAAGAAATAAAGGCAGGAACCGCCATAACAGAAGATAATATTAAAATCGTAAAAACTACTTCAAATGAGCCCGAGCCTGACGGCTGGACCCCTCCTTATGGGCTTATCGCAAAACGAACGCTGCCCGTAAATACCGTCATCGAATCGAATATGGCAAGGCTCCGGCAGAAAGAAATTCTCGTCAATCGAAACCAGAATGTCATTATCAAAATCGAAAATCCGTCGCTCTTGATAACCGCTGTCGGAAAAGCCCTCGAAAAAGGCTCTGCCGGCCAATTTATAAAAGTTCGCAACCTGGACTCGAACCGAACCATCGTCGCTAAAATTAACGATGACGGAACCGTCGAACCCCTATTTTGAAAAGGAGTTAAAATGAATAAAAAACTATTCTCAGCAATCTTAATAACAGCCCTGTTCCTGACCTCGACTGCCTCCGTAAAAGCCGGCTCAATCTGGGCAAAAAGAAACTGCAATATGAAAAATCTATATACCGACGACGTCGCAAGAAACATAGGTGACATCCTCACAATAATAATCACCGAAGACAGCAAAGTCGACAACAAGGCAAAAAGAGACCTCAAAAAAGACGTGGATAAATCCATAACCTTCGACGGAAAGCTCGGCAACTTCACCGACCTCGGCGAATTCGGAACCTCGGCAAGCTCTACAAACGAGCTGAAAAGCAAGGCAGACTACAAGGATGAACGCAAATTCGTGGACAGAATCACCGTCGTCGTCGTGGACATTCAGCCGAACAGCAATCTCGTCGTTATGGGAACACGACTGCGAAAAATAGCAGGTGACATACAAAACATAGAGATAAGCGGAATAGTAAGACCCAGTGATATAACATTCGATAATACCATTAAAAGCGAGCAGGTCGCAAACTTCCAAATCGTCACTAAAAATTCCGGTATCGCCGACCCATATACAAAACCCGGATTCCTTGGCCGAATACTGGATGTCATATGGCCGTTCTAAATTTTAATGAGGTAATAATAAATGAAAATAAAACATAAATTTAAGTTTAATATATACTGTCTTATACTCGTACTCGCTGTTTTGCTCAACGCCTCCAATACCGCCAAATGCGAGCGCATCAAAGATATCGTCGACATTCAGGGTGTCCGCAGCAATCCTCTCAGCGGCGTCGGCCTTGTCGTCGGCCTTGCAGGTACCGGTGACAGCTCGCTGCCCTCGCAGCAGATGCTCACGAACATACTTCGGCATTCCGGCCTTGTCCTTTCCCCCGAGAACCTCAAGGGTGGAAACATAGCACTCGTTATGGTGACGGCAGAATTAGGACCATTCTCACGCACCGGCTCAAGAATAGATGTCGATGTTTCTTCACTCGCCGATGCCGAAAGCCTGCAGGGAGGAATGCTTTTGCCGACACCTCTCGAAGGTCTTGACGGGCAGGTTTACGCAGTAACACTTGCTTCCGGCGTCTCAATCGGCGGCTGGACGGCAAGCGGACAAAATGCCTCTATCACAAAAAATCATCAGACTGTCGGCAGGATACCATCCGGGGCAATAGTCGAAAGAGAAGAAATATCTTCCTTTATCGACTACATCGCGGGAAACAAAATAATTACATTAAACTTAAGAAACAGCGACTTCTCAACCGCACAGCGCATCGGGGACGCGATTAATCAGACACATCCCGACCACGCCGTTGTCGTTGATGCAGGCACCATTAAAGTCAAAATCCCGGAACAAATCCCCGCCGGCGGCACCGCTGCCTTTATCGATGAAATTACAAACAAACAGGTCACCGTTGACTATCCCGCCGTCGTCGTTATCAATGAGCGAACCGGCACAATCGTTGTGGGGCAAAACGTGGGTATCTCAACCGTCGCAATCTCACAGGGAAGCCTTGTCGTAAAAATAAAAGAAACACCGATTGTCTCCCAGCCGATTGCTCCATTCTCTGACGCCGGCGAAACCAAGGTCGTTGAGGACACCGCCATAAGCATCGAGGAAAAAGATGGATACCTTATTCCCGTACCTCAGACCGTAACCGTCGCCGAGCTTGCCAAAACACTTAATGCAATCGGCGCGACACCGACTGACCTTATCGCAATATTTAACGCCCTGAAAAAAGCCGGTGCTCTCCAGGCACAGCTTGAAATAATGTAGGAGCCTTTGCAATGGACGCTTCAAAACTGTTACTGACCGAACCTGTCCTTCCGCCTGCAGAACTTAGCCGGATGTCGAATACCAACCGGCTCTCAGACGAGAAGAAAATTCAGGCTGCAAAAGATTTCGAGTCGCTTTTAATAAACAAGCTGCTCGACGAAATGAAAAACACAATCGAAGACTGGTCGGGCGATGAGGACGGCGCCTCCAGGCAGATTCAGGCAATCTTTAATATGTACCTGAGCAAACACATCGCTGAAAACGGCGGCCTCGGACTCTGGAAGGATATTTACAGCTCAATGAACCTCGCTGCTGATAAAAACACCGCTCCGCTCGTAACGGATAACAAAATATGAAAACTAACGATACTATATTTCAGGATAATATTGACCGGCTGCTTGATGTCCTTGACACGGATATTGAGAACATCCGACAGAACCTCTCAGCCCTTAATCAGCTCAGAAGCTCGGTCATTAAACGCGATAACGACAGCCTGGCTCAATTGCTCAAAAAAATCCAGGCCGACGACGGCGGATATAAAAACAACGAATCCAAAAGAAAATCAATCAGAAAAGCACTTGCGGATTCTCTCGGCTGCCCTGCCGAAAAAATAACGCTCACAACTCTCGAACAAACGCTGCCCGAAGAAAAAAAGAGTCTCATCGCGGAAAAAAAAGAAAAACTTACGGAACTGCTTAAACAGCTAAAAAATGAATATCACGCTACCGCTGTGCTCCTCTCCGAATGTGCCAGGTTCAACCGCATCCTCTTAAAAACGTTACTCAACAACAAAAACGCTGAGACCGTAACATACGATGCGGAAGGTTCTGCCAGACGGTATTTCGACTCAGCTTTCTTAAATATGAAGCTTTAATTAAAGCCAGATAGGACTAAAAAGATGTCAAACTATTCGATAGGTATTAGCGGCCTGAATGCCGCACAGAGCACTCTCGATATAATCGGCAATAATATTGCAAATGCCGCCACCGAAGGCTATCACAAACAGAGAGTCGAGCTCACTCCAGCCTTCGCCTCACAGGACGGCGCACTTCTAATAGGCGGAGGAGTCAATTTCGAAGGCGTAACAAGAATAATTGACAATCTGCTCGAACAACAGATTCTAAGGCAAAGTTATCTCCTCGGGCATCTTTCTCAGCAACTATCAACTCTTCGCTCGGTTGAATCTTCTTTCGGTGAGTTCACCGATGCCGGAGGGCTCAATGATACCATCAATGACTTCTTTAATGCTTTCCAGGACCTCTCGACACATCCAAACGAACCTATCTGGCAAAACCAGGCCGTCAGCTCCGCACAAACTCTCGCACAAAAATTCAACTCCCTCGCAACCTTCTTATCCGATCTTCAAACACAAATCACGCTCGAAGCCGAAAATACCATCGAACAAATCAACACCCTGGCCGAAAGAATCGCAGAATTAAACGACAGTATCGAAAAAATAGAAATCACCGGCGGACAGGCTAATAACCTCCGCGACCAGAGAGACCAGTGCATCTCTCAACTCTCGGAGCTCGTTGGACTGGAAACCCATAACAGAGAGCACGGCGTCGTAGATGTCACCATAGCGGGAATGCCGCTGGTTATTGGCACTTCCACATCTCAGCTTCAGCTCGGCCTTGACGATAACGGCGAAACTGGCGTCGGCGTTCTCGACTCCTATAATTACAAAACCGACATACAGGGCGGCAGGTTAGGGGGACTGCTCTCGTTAAAAAACGAAATAATCGATGACATTCAAACACAGCTCGACAACCTCGCCGCCGCCATTATACAGCAGGTCAACCAGATACACATCCAGGGCGTCGGACCTGCAGGTTCCTTTCGGGAGCTGACCGGATGGACAATTGTTTCGGAAACTCTTGCCGACTTCGAGCCGCCCATCAATGATGGAACAATTTACGTCAGGATTATCGATACCGCCACAGGCCAGGTAACAAGACACAGCATAGATGTTGACTGCTCTGCCGACACGCTGACTACAATAGCCCAAAAGTTTGAAGACCTGACCGGCCTGACTGCATCCGTGAATTCTTCCAGGCTGCACATTCAGGCCGAGACCGGTTATGAATTCGACTTTACACCTGCCGTCTTACCCGACCCGACAAATAGTAACTTAACTGCAGCGTCCCCGCCGACAATTTCCATCTCCGGAATCTACACCGGCAGCGAAAACCAGACCTTCACCTGCACCGTTATCGGCTCCGGCTCAATTGGAAATGGTACCCTCCAGATGGAGGTGCAAAATGAAAGTGGCGAGGTGGTAAAAACACTAAACATCGGTCAGGGCTACGCCGCAGGTGACAGCCTTAATGTAGCAGACGGAATAACAATATCACTAACAACCGGTGACCTCAACGACACTGATTCCTTTGAAATCGAAGTATTCGCCGACACGGATACCTCTGGCCTGCTTTCGGCTATCGGTATCAACACCTTTTTCGACGGCAGCACCGCCTCTGATATGGCGCTCTGCCAGGAAATAGCTGATAATCCTGCCCGCATAGCAACAGCAGCAGGACCGGAAATGACCGACAACACAAACGCACAAAAACTCGCCGCTTTAAGCGAGCAGTCTCTAAGCAGCCTGAACAATATGACTATTCAGGACTACTATCGCCGGCTCATCAGTGACATCGGCCAGGATATCGCAACAAAAGAAATGAGCACTAACAGCATCGAGGTTATGCTGCAGGACCTCAGCACACAGCAAAGCAATATTAGCGGCGTAAACATCAATGACGAAGCTGCTCAAATGCTAATATTCCAGCAGATGTTTCAGGCAATGGCTAAATACTTAAATACCATTCATACTTCGATTTCGGCTCTTATGGAAATAATATAAAAAATATATAAATCAAGTGAGGTTTCTATGAGTGGACCACTGAACACAATTTACGACAACATCAGTTTCGCTTTGAGCATACACACCGATATTATGAATAAGTTGCAGGAGCAGGTTGCAACCGGCTCAAGGGTCAACAGGGCCTCGGACGCGCCTTCGGATGCATATCAAATTCTCGGGCTGAAATCCCAGACTAAAACTCTTGAAAATTATATAGAAAACCTCTCAACCGTGCTTGACACTCTTGAGGTTTCAAGCACCATTATCAATAGTATGACCGAGTCCATAAATAACGTCAGGACTCTGATATCTCAGGTCACAAGTGGAATTTATGACGAAGATGCAAGAGAAAGAACCGCAGAGCAAATCAACGATATCCTTGAGCAGATGCTCCTGCTCGCAAACACAAAACATAACGGACAATACATTTTCGCCGGCAGCTCCAGCGGCACCGCTCCTTACGCCGCCGAAAGAACCGACGGGCAAATATCTTCTGTTAACTACCAGGCTGCCTCAACCAGCCGAAACGTTGAGGTCGCCCCGGGAATACAATATGAAATCTATTACGTAGCTGACAGCCTTTTCAGCTCCGATAACCGGCAGCAGCCCGTCTTTTCCGGTGACACCGGCGCCAAGAACGGCACCGGCACATCCAGCGCCACAGGTGACGTCTGGCTGACCGTAATACACGACGGCAGCAATTACCAAATCTCAATCGATGACGGGCTAACCTATACAACCGTCCCCCCAGGCGGTGACACAAACCAGGCTGTAACTGACTCAAGAACAGGTCAGGTCCTTTACGTCGATACCACTGAGTTAAGCAGCACAGGAATTGAGCTTGTCCGTGTTCCCGGAACTTACGATTTATTTAATACCCTTATCTCTATACGCGACACTTTCACTAACGAAAGAGGACTCTCCGATGAACAAATACAACTGGCTCTGAGAAATGCCATCAGCACACTCGAAGAAGTCAGCAACCTGATGTTGCAGGCAAATGTCTCAATAGGGGCAAAAATAGGATTCCTTGATGACCTTAAACAAAACATTACAGAGATAAAGTACGGTTCTGAAGACCGTACCACCGAGCTTGAAGAAGCCGATATTACCCAGATTGCTATCGAATTGTCCAGGAGGGAAGTGCTTTACCAGATGTCTCTGTCCGTGGCTGCAAAAATCCTGTCAACTTCTCTGCTCGACTACATATAGGCAGATAAAAAATAACAGCCTTTAACTTGTGGTGGATATGTTTGATTTTTATACAGTTACAGAACTGATTTCCACATAATTGTTTATAAATGCAGATTTGACCGGCAGGCACAAGATTTGCGGTAAAATCTCTAATTGAGGATAGCCGCAAAATGGTGAAAAAAATATAGGTAAAACTTACATAAGGGAGTAAAAAAATGGCACAGCAGGCTCTCAATAACTTATACGAAAACGCCCTTCATTTGGCTGAGACAGGACAATACCTCCAGGCCCTCGAATGCCTGCACCAGCACATCCAGGCCAATCCTGAAGACGCCGAGGCCCTGAACGACGCAGGTGCTGTGCTGCATTGTCTCAGCCGAAGCGAAGAAGCTGTCGATTTTCTCAACAGGGCAAAAACTCTTCAGCCCGGTAACCCTCAGATAACCTGGAATCTTGCCGAAGCTTATCTTGCCTTATGCAGGCCGGATAATGCCGAACAGCTCTTTGATGATATGGAGCTTATGCATATTCTCAATCCTGACCTGCTCAACAGAACCGCAAAACAATTTGTTGACCTCGGTAACAAGGCACAGGCCATCGAAATGCTCCTTCGCTCACTGCAGCTCGCTCCAGACCAGAAAGTCCTGCCGCCTATGCTCGACGTCATTAAAAGCAAAAGACCTCGAATCCACTTTTTTTGCGGCCTGAAAGGAGATGTAAAATTCCTCACCGACATCTACGAATTCACAAAGGCAAGATATCCAGTTCAGTTCAACGAGGCACAAACTGTTGACCAGTTATACAAGCTGCTCTCAACCAACGACATCTGCTTCTTCGAGTGGTGCACTGACCTTGTTGTCCAGGCTTCGAAGCTGCCGAAAGTCTCAAAAAATATCGTCAGGCTGCACCGCTTCGAGGCATACACCAACTGGCCCGCTCAGGTTAAATGGGAAAACATCGACGTCCTCATTACTGTCGGAAATTCCTATATCAAGGATATGCTCATCAAGCAGGTCCCCGATATCGAGTCTCGTACCATACTTACCACAATACCGAACGGCGTTAACCTCGATAAATTCAGATTCGCAGAAAAAAGCCGCGGCAAAAATATCGCCTGCATCGGCTACCTCAATATGAGAAAAAACCCGATGTTCCTGCTGCAGTGCATGCAGAAGCTGCATTTCATCGACCCCGGATACAAATTATTCTTTGCCGGCAACTTCCAGGACCCTATGCTCGAGCAGTACACAAGATATATGCTAAAATCGCTCAACCTTGAGAACGTGGTTGTGTTTGACGGCTGGCAGCAGGATATCCCTGCATGGCTTGCTGACAAACATTTCGTCGTCTCATCAAGCATCGGCGAAAGCCAGGGGATGGGCATCCTCGAAGGTATGGCCTGCGGCCTGAAACCCATAATTCATAACTTCCCCGGCGCTGAACAGATTTTCCCCTCCGAATTTATATTCAATATCTCAGAGCAATTCTGCTCTCTCGTTACAGGCAAAGATTACGAGCCGAAAAAATATCGAAAATTCGTCGAACAAAAATACCCTCTTCGCAATCAGCTTGAAAAAATAAACCGGATTTTCTACGAGCTCGAAACTCAACTGAATGCTCGCAGGCCGACAAGTCCTGAAAATCCCCGGCAGCCTGTTGACTACCTGAACAACTCCCGCCCGAACGAAAAATTAATGCAACCGGAAAAAACACAACAATGGTCTAACCTGTATTTCTAAAAAAATGAGTAATGAAAATTACCGGACAATGCAAAACTACGATAAAACAACAAAACCTTTGGTAAGCGTACTGATGCCGACATTCAATCGGCCGAAATATCTCTCGCAGGCACTTGCCAGCGCACTGAACCAAACGTACAGCAACCTGCAAACTATCGTTGTAAACGACGGCGGACAGGATATCACCGACATCATCAACGCCGCCAATGACCCCAGAATCTTTTTTATAAACAGAAAAGAAAACAGGGGAAAAGCCTTCTCTCTCAACCAGGCCCTCACACAAGCCGAAGGAAAATACATCGCCTACCTCGACGACGATGATTTATATTATCCAAACCATATCGAGCTGCTTGTCAATGCACTCGAAAACAATCCACACTGCGGCGCAGCCTACAGCGACCTGTACAAAACATACTGCAGAATCCTGCCCGACGGAACAAGAGAAATCTTAAGCAAAATCGTCGAGGTATCGCGCGACTTCGACCGGTACTTTATGCTCTATTACAACCACGTCCTGCACGTCAGCCTTATGCACAGAAAAGACCTGCTCGAAAAAACAGGGCCTTACAACGAAAACCTGAGCATCCTCATCGATTGGGATATGACCAGAAAACTCGTATTCTTCACTGATTTCTATCATATCCCCGACATCACAGGAGAATTTTACACCTCCATCGGACAATCCGACAGAATATCTTACCAGCAGAGAAAGGACAAACAAAACTATGCCAAAAACGTCCTGACAATAAGAACAACGAGACCGCCGAAACCCTGGCCAAAAATAAAAGACCTCGCCATCATCTTCATCTCAGAGCGATTCGACCAGCAGGCGGCAAAAACTATCGGCCGTATCTGGCGATACACCTTTCACCCTTACAAAATCTATCTGCCT
>CAYXGT010000065.1:0-15975 GCA_964464635.1 uncultured Pirellulales bacterium
GTTGCCGGGTTGAAAACCCGGTGTCCTAGACCTGCCTAGACGATGGGGCCAACATTAGTAATGAGTATTTAGTTTTGAGTTTTTAGCTAAGAGCTATTCGAGGCTGATTGCCTCGACCGGACAGACATCAACACAGACGCCGCAGTCAATGCACAATTCCTTGTCAATCACAGCTTTTCCGTTTTCCATCTTTATTGCATCGCTGGGGCACTCGGTTACGCAGGATTCACAGCCGGTACATTTTTGTTTATCTACTTTTGCTGGCATTTATTATTCCCTTTCAAAAATAAATGAAAATTTATAGCCGAACTGCGGGATTTTACAAAATTATTATTATTTTACAACACTAATTTTTCCGGAATTCTGATGATACTGGGAAAATGTTCGCAGTTCTCTGTTTTTTGCTGTTATTCGCTGCAGGCCGCTTACTGTGCAGAATTGGAGTCTATTTGATTCGGCTCGATTAGAAGAGGTACAACAGGCTCAGGTTTGCTCTGCGGCTCAGGTGCTGTGCCTCCGAAAGCAACAGCCATTTCCCTGACTAACTGGTTTGAATCGTACCTTGCTGTCCAGTCGAGGATTTTGCCGGAGCTGTATCCGTTTTTTGCGAGCAGATACAGTGCCATCAGCCTTACAGGCCATTCGTTATCGTCCAGGTTTTCTGCAACATCGTTTGTTAGTGTGCTGTCCAGTATCATCTCGGCCATCGCCGCCATAGTTTGTGTTCTTACGTTCCAGTCCTCATCCTTTAGACATTCCTGCAGGATGGATTTCAATACAGCCGGCATCCAGTCCGCGTACACAGGTTTATAGGAAATTAGTCGTTTTTGCATATCCTGTTGCTCGGCCAGCAGAGCGGCAAAAAGCTTTGCTGTTCTGAGTTTTTGTCCCTGGTGTCCTCTTGAAAGAGAGTTTATTTGACGCCGCAGGGATGCAGAGGATATCTTCTCGGCAGTTCTGGTGGCCCGGTACACTAACGGCTCTATATCTGCGAGGCTGTTTTCGACTTTTTTATCTTCCGTTATGAAAGGGTCAAGATAAAATGTGAATAATATTCCCAAAGAGGCCTGTGGGTGATTGGCAAGTGTTCTTCTGAGCTCACCGATGTTAAGATTTAGCGGAATCAGCAGACTTTTTTTCGATTTAATTTGTACAGTGGGCTGGTATTTGACAGAGAGCAGTTTCGGTATATCTTTGTTTATATCACCCCTGATTTTGGCATCGACTCTTATATTGCCGCTGAACAAACCGTTATCGGAGATGATGAGCGGTTCTGTGGAATTGTTTGTAATTGTCAGTGATGCTTCGAAATCTGTGTCGTAGGTGAACCTGGTACCGCGAAGGTTCGCCTGAACGGAGAGTATCTTATCAGGCGGCATAAATTTTGGAACTAAAGGTCGTTTGAGACTATTTGTCAGCACTCTTTCAATGGCCTGGGCATTGAACTGCGGTGTGTATTTTTCTGCCTGTTCGGACAGTTTTTGCCTGGCGAATTCAGCTTCAAATGAGCCGGCATCTTTTTCGATTGCCTCTTTTAGTGATTGGATAGCCGCTTGTCTCTGGCCCTGTGAAATCTGAACCAGTGCCAGTGCCAGATTGGCTATTTGGTTTAGCTGAAATTTTTGTGCAATTTCTTCTGCCTGTTGTATCTGTTCCTTCATCACCAGTGAATACGCCAGAAGGCCGTTTGTTGTCGGCGAATTGGGCTCGATTGCATGAGCTTTCGTTGCCCACTCAAGAGCCTGGTTTGCATCTTCTCTGGCGAAACAATAGAACCAGGCAAGGCTGCTGCAGGTCTCGATTTTCGAGGGCTGCGATTGCGTGCCTGTATTGGTGAAATAATTTGCTTTTGCCTTTTTCTCGGCTTCTTCAAATATTTTCTCTGCCTGTTCGGTGTTGTCCATTTTCATAGACGCTTTTGCAGCGACGGCTTTCAGGATTAAGTCAAAGCCGACTTCCTTCTCGACTTCGTTGGTGATTTGCAGGCACTTGTACTGGTTTCTTTCCGTGTTATAAGCGCTGATTGACCACGGCAGATAAATATAGGAAGGCAGTTTCTGTGATGGATAAAGATAACGATACAACTGTGAGCAGTATTCGTAAGCATCCGTGGCGGTCTGATACATTTGTAGTTTTCTCGCGTGTTCGGCGAAATTCACTGCCGCATCGATATCGAGAGGATTTTCTCCGAAAATATTTCTGAGATATTCGAGGTATACGATGCTATTTACTTGTTCCGGTACGAGTTCGAGCAGTTTTGCAAATGCCAGCCTGTTGTATTTATTGGTATTGTATGCACTGATGAAAAACCTGCTGGCGTTCGGGTCCGACAGCTCGGTTCTTAAAAGGCCGGACGAGGTAAGCAGTTCGCTGCTTAGATAATTGCTTTTGGCTCTTAAGATTAATAACAGTTCGCCGATGAGCTGTTCTCGCTCGTCGCGATTGTTTGTTTTGTCCAGCAGATAAGAAGCCGCCATTTTTAAGGTGCTGCGGTCGGCCTTTTCATCCAGATAGCCTGTAAGGAGCTCGTATATTAAATCTGAACGATTGCGTTCGGAATATCGCCAGCTTAGTTGAATCAGGTCACAAACGAAGTAGTCTGCGTCATTGTTTAAATCTCTTGCAGCTTTTAACAAGACTATTGCCTGTTCGGCTTTGAGCTGGTCTATATTTTCGCTGTGAATAATATCACTGGCTAAGTTGTAAAAAGCAAGGCTGCAGGATTCTGAAGAAAGCTGCTCGCCCTCTGAAACCGGCTGAGCTGTTGCAATCGGGGCGCAAAATAAAAATGAGAAGACAAAAAGTCCTGTCAGCTTTAATACGGCGGTGTTTACATATCCTTGCTGTTCTTTGCGAATATCTTTTTTAAACATTCATCCCTCCGATTCTTCAATCGGTACGTTTCCATTCGGCTCAGACCGATAATTTTAGACAAATGTACTGACAGAGTACGGTCCTGCAGTATTATTTCGGGCATTTTGAACATCCGCTTTAAGCATAAATCCTGCATAAATTGAGTATTCTTATCAGCTTATGCTTTTAGGGCTTATCATGTCTGTTCGAGCCTAAAAGGGCGATTTCCCTTATATGCAAAAGCCTTGCTGCCAGCAGATAAATGCCGGCTGCAGCAGGTACGACGACTGCGAGCCTTAGAATATCAAATCGTGTGCCGTCAGGCAAGTTTCTTAAAATATATAAGAATCCTCCACCCACCGCAGACATAGCTGCTGTTGCTGCAGCTGTTTTAAGTATTGTTACTGCAAGCTGGTCCAATAATGTGCCCTGCATAATTTTTTGAAGGGCGACAATCAAAATTATGACCTGAATGTATGAGCATATAGCGGTCGAAAGCGCCAGGCCGGCTGTTCCCATAGGCCAGACGAGACTCAGGTTGAGAACAATATTGATAACGACTGCCACAAGTGCGCTTTTGGCCGGTATTTTGGAATCCTGCATAGAGTAAAACGCGCGAGTGAGAATCTGCTGCAGAAAATAACCGCTCAGCCCCAGGGTGTAAAAGCAGAGCACTATTGCTGTAGATGTTGTATCGGCTTCGGTGAATTTTCCGCGTTCGAAAAGGACAGCTACTATTTGATTGCGAACAAGTAATAATCCTGCAGTTGCCGGCAGAGCAATAAAGATTGTTCCTCTCAAGCCCTGTGAAATTGTTTTGTTCAGGGCGGACAAATCTTTTTTTGCCGCCTGTGAGCTCATAACCGGAAAGATTGCCGTCGCAAGTGCGATGCCGAGCACACCAAGTGGAAACTGATAAAGCCGCTGTGCATAGAATAGATGTGAAACTGCGCCTGCTTTAAGCGGGTAATTTATCTGCCTTGCGAACAGGGTGAAAAACGGGCCCTTGTCGAGAGAACCTGAAAGCCATTTGGCAATGATGTCGTCAACCAGCGTATTTAATTGTGTTACTGTAAGGCCTAAAATCATCGGTCCCATCAGCAGAATGGTTTTTCTGAAAGCTTCGGAATTGACGGCCCATTGCGGCCTGATTGAGATGCCGTTGGCCCTCAATGCAGGTATCTGGATTGCGAGCTGTGCGATACCTGCGATGATGACTGCTGCTGCAACAATAAAGGTTTGCGTTTGCGGCTCGATACCAAAAATCCATCCGCTGATACAAAGGCTGGCAATCAAAAAGATGTTGAGAATGATTGGAGCCGCTGCCGGTGCCGCAAAGTGCCGGTGTGCGTTTAGTAAGCCGGCGATAATTGCAACCTCGCAAATCAGCAGCATATAGGGAAGCATAATGCCGGCGAGTGCGAACATCTGTTTGGTGCTCTCGAACGGGGCAAAAAATTTGTAGTAAGTCCAGATAAACGCTTCACCCGCCAGTACTATTAAGGTCAGGAGCAAAAATATTACAGTAACTGTCGTATTGGCCAGGGCCTTTGCCTGGGCAGGGTCTTTTTGTAATTGCTCGCTGTAAACGGGTATCAGTGACGAGCCGGCTGCACCTTCCCCGAAGAGCCTGCGGGCAAGATTGGGAATTTTAAATGCGATTACCCAGCCGTCCATAACGCCTCCGGCACCGAGAAAATATGCGAAGCTCATATCCCTCAGCATACCAAAGACCCTGCTGAGTGCCGTAAGAGAAGCAATTTGTCTAAAGCCTTTAATCATAGCTAATATCCCTTAGCAGGCCAAAGACCCTGCTGAGCGCCATAAGAGATGCAGTTGATTTAAAACTTTTAATCATATTTCATTTTGGCAGTTTCGGGGCGACGCTAAAAGGCCTTCGTCTGCCTATATTATTCAGTAACCCGACAGCGGTCATACTGACCAGAAGGCTCGAGCCTCCGTAACTTACAAGCGGCAGAGTCAGTCCTGTGATGGGCATCAGTCCCACCGTCATCCCGACATTTACAAGAACCTCGACAACGAACATAGCGACAATACCTGCGGCTGCGAGTTTTGCAAAAGGCTCGGTGTTACTGGTTGCGATTTCCAGTCCGCAGATGATGAAAATTATATAAACAGCTAATATAAAAACAGACCCGAAGAAACCCCATTGGTGAGCGATAACCGCGAAGATAAAGTCATTGTGTCTTTCGGGAAGGAAATCATATTTTACAAAAGGACCTTTTGCAAAGCCGTATCCTTTCATTCTGCCGGAGGCGACGGAGTATTTTGAGCGTATCAGGTGATAGCCCCAGTCGTTTTCCCATTTGCGCATACTGAAATTGCTGTCAACGAGTATGTTGGCGAGCTTCGGGTTCTGCTCTGCTTTTTCGCGGAACCAGCCGTACTGCAGAAGGATGCTGCTTATCCTCGTTTTCTGATAATTTTTCATATTTAGCCACAGCAGCGGACTTACCAGAACCGCCAGTAAAATTATTATCACAAGATGCTTTACCCGTGCGCCTGCAAGAAAAAGCATAGTAAAAAAAATCGGCATCATAAGCATAACGGTGCCCAGGTCCGGCTCGAGCAGAATCAAAATCATCGGAAGCAGTGTCAATGCGAACGGCCCGATAAGCGATGTGAAGTTGCGGTAGTTGCTTCTGTAACGAAGATACCAGGCAAGTGCCAGTATGTATGCAAGCTTGCATATTTCCGAAGGCTGTATGTTCAGGCCGACAATCGGTATTCGTATCCATCGGTAAGCGTTGTTGCGCTCGGCAATAAGTGAATCAGGAATATCTGTTACATATTTATCGATCATTAAAAGTGCCAGCAGCAAAAGAACGGCTGCATATATCCAGTAGCTTAGTCTTGCGAGCAGGCGGTAATGAATTAAATTGATGAAGATAAATGCAGCGGCACCAATAAAGGCAAAGATGATTTGTTTTTTCCAGAGGTTGGCGAGCTGGCCGGAGTCGCTTGCCAAGCTCGGCTCAGCGGGGTGGCCGATTGTGTAAATGGTTATGATACCGGCGGCAATCAGCACAACGGCGGTAATAATCAGTATGCCTCTGACATTTATCAATCGTCCTGTTAGAATGTTTTCCATAAATAGAGCAAAATAGCAGAAAAAGGGTGTTTTTCAAAGCGGTACGTAAAATATTAGCAAAATTTTTTTGTTGGAGTAATAAGGGCTCTTGAAACCGGCCTCGTACTTAAAAAAAACAGAAAACGACTTTTTGTTCCCGTGGAACAGCAAAAAAGCCTTTTTGGTATATGCTGGTTGCCCGAAGGACCGGTTTTTATGGGAATTATGATTTTTTTGCAATTTTCTTTGTTTTTTTAAGTTTTTCCTTGATTTATTTGCAGGTTTGTGGTATTTTGATGATAACCTTTGCCAGTGTTGTTAACAGTTGTGCGTAGTATTTCGTGAGCACTCAGTTGCGCACGCGTTTGCGCCTGTTGGCGAGAAAGGAGGTTGGAGGGTAGCAAATATTGCTTTTCGGTTCTCCTGTCGGCCGAAATCTTTGTTCATTTGGTCTTAGTACCGGGCCTGATGAGCAAATACTGTTAAGGATTATTAGGCTGGAAAGAAACCAAAAATGCTGAGCGTGTGACTCGGCGAAGAAAAGACGAAGAAAGGAAGGTTGTGTTATGAGAAATATAGCTTTGGCTATAATTGTTCTCGCAATTACTATCCCTGCAATGGGCAAAGTGACCATTACTCTGGAGAATAGCTCAAACATGGTGACAATTGGTTACGACTGTAACGAGGGTGAGTTGGTCAGGGCATTTGCGCTGAATATCGATGTTAATGATGGCGCGTATGTTATTGGCTCAGCAGGTTTTCCTGGTGACCCTAATACCTCTGACTACTACGTTTGTCCCGGCAGCATAACGTTTACCGTTGTTGACGGCAATACGGTCATTGACCAGTTTGGGACTCCGATTGCTGAAGAGGATGCCAATGGTGGCGTGCTTGAGATAGCCTCGCTTTATGCGGCGGCTGACCCCTGTCATCCTGCCCCTCCGGCAGCGAGCGGCGTTTTATGCACATTCGATGTTAACTGCGATGGCCGTGAAAGCGTATTAGTTACTATCACCGGTGAAAACGGCAAGAGAGGCGGCGTAGTTCTGGAGGACCCCAATGCGGCGGTTACTCTCGTTTTGCCCGACCCACTTGAAGTTCCCTGCGGTTGTGCGTGCTATGGTGACGTTACCGACGATGACATGGTAACTACTGATGACATGATTAGGATTGCGACCTGGCTCAATGACTACGGTGTGACGATAAATAGGAAGACGACGATTCCTTCTACCGACACCGAGCATTATGATCCGTGCGCAGATGTGAATGGCGATGACATGATAACTACTGATGACATGATCAGGATCGCAACCTGGCTCAATGACTACGGTGTGACGATAAACAGGAAGACGACGATTTTATGTCCCCATTCTTATGGGCCGTAAGGGTATGGTAACTTTTTAGAACTTGCTGAAAAAGTATTAGTTTAATTTTTTGAGGTGCAAAGTTTTAGATTTTGATTTAAGTTTAAGGAGGATGTAATGAAAAAGTTTGTGTTGTTAATGTTAATTCTTGGCTTAACCTCCTATGCGCAAGCTGGTGTGATTGGCTTGTATATTAACGGCTCGCAGGAGTACGCAGGTACGGCTGGTGAGACTGTTACTATCGAGTTGATTGCAGATTCGGGTTGTAGTGGCGCTTCATTTAGTACCTTGGTTGAAGGCGATGCTGCCATCGCCACCACCCAGATAGATATGGGTGGTACTGTTACCCTTCCAACTTACACTGATTCTGATTTTTCCATAGGATCAGAGTCCGGGTACTTGGATAATTATCAGGGTGCTTTATTTAGCGTATTATCAGGGACCGCCGTGCCAGCTGTAACAGCTGGTTCAGTAATTCTGTCCTTTGAATATACTATTAGCTTTAGTTGGGATGGGGCCACCGGCTACTGGGTTTCTCCTCTTATTGCGGATGCTACCTACACATATGATGGTGGTACTATGTCTGCAGTAAATAGTTATGGTGCTCTTGGAGAAGCAGGCGGTGGTGATATACTGATCACCGGCGTGCATATTATTCCGGAGCCAATGACAATTAGTCTGCTCAGTTTGGGCGGCCTGATTGCATTGCGCAGAAGGAAAAAATAAGGCGCAGCCAAGAGTAGTAAAAGAAGAAGTTCGAACTAAGAGGCAGGTGAAAACCTGCCTCTTTTTTTTTAGCCGGACCGAGTCGCCTGTTAAGGCGGAGACAGAAAATATCAAGACCCGGCGATAACAAAAAATGATAACGGAACAAATACTGGAAATTTAAGTGGCTTTATAATATAATTGGACTGTGAAATTGAAAGCCTAAATTATCAATTATAGGTGTGTTTGAATCTTGAGTAATTATGCGGGCGTAATTCAGTGGTAGAATGTCAGCTTCCCAAGCTGAAAGCCGTGGGTTCGAATCCCATCGCCCGCTTCCGGTTTTTCCAATGTTTTTTTGACGGTTTTTATCAGCCTTTCTCCGTGGCCTCGATTAGGGCTGCTTAGCAGCGATAATCTGAAGTCAGTGATTTTCAGCATATTGAGCCTGTATTGTTAGGCTGCCTTTATTTCTGTTATTCTGCAAATCTTAAAAAAATTTCCAGCCGGTTATTGCCCTTAACTTTGATTGATATGGAGATATTTATTTATACAGAGGTAATTATCGGATGTTTGTGTTGCGTTATCGGAGGGTATGGAAATTCTCGACATTTTTTTTGTTCAGCTTTTTTATTTCTTATACTTTTTAATGAGATTAGCTTGGTCCCTTGAGTTTTGCCGGCTTCGTGGCTCGGCGAAACTCTGCAGGTCGATAATGGTGATGAGAAGAGAATGATGAAAATTGAACAAAATCTTGACAATCCTACCCACACAAAATCCACACTTCTATTTGGAGAATTCCTTGTCTCCAAGGGTCTTTTGAACCATGAGCAATTGACCAAGGCCTTGAATGAACAGCGTAACAGCAGCGGCAGACTCGGTGAAGTATTGCTCAGGCTAAAAATGCTGAGCGAAAAGGATGTTGCCGGCTCCCTGGCTGAATATCTTGCGGTTGAGTGTGTCAGCCTCGACGATATTTCTCAGATAGATATGAATGTCGCCAGAATGCTTCCCGAGGCGATTGCAAAAAGATTTTGCCTTGTTGCGATTGGCCATGAAGATGGCCAGGTTGTTGTTGCGATGTCTGATCCTCTTAATGTCGTGGCGATAGACACAATCACGCTGAAGCTTGGTCAAAAGGTTAAGGTGGTTGTTGGTTCGGTCAATGAAATCAATCGTGCCGTTGAGACAATTTATCACGGTTCCGATGTCGAGGAACAGAGCCTGCGCGACCTTGTTGTAGAGTGTGAGGTGGACAAGTCAGAGACACCGGAGCAGGAAAAGAACCTTGAAGAGGCCAATATCAGCAGCGAGGTAGCTGCTTCAAGAGCACCGGTGATTAGGTTTGTCGACCTTCTTTTAAGCCAGGCGGTTAAAAGCCGGGCAAGTGATATTCACATCGAGCCGCAGGAAAAATCTATGTCGGTTCGTATGAGAATTGACGGTGTGCTGCAGGATATGGTGCCGCCTGCCAGGAAAATGCAGTCTGCGGTAGTTACGAGAGTGAAAATCCTGTCAAAGATGGATATCGCTGAAAGAAGACTGCCGCAGGACGGCAGATTCAAAATCAGGGCAGCCGACAGAGCTATTGACGTCCGTGTTTCCGCAATACCGACGATATACGGCGAAAAAGTGGTTATGAGAATACTCGATGCAGCAGCGGTCAATCACAATCTCAACCAGCTCGGTTTCGAGCCGAAGCTTCTCAAAAAGTTTAAGGATATTTTGTCCCAGCCGCACGGTATTATAGTTGTGACCGGGCCGACCGGAAGCGGTAAAAGTACAACATTGTACTCGGCGCTTAATTATCTGAGGGACCCCAGAAAAAATATAACGACAGTGGAAGACCCTGTCGAATACCGTCTTGCGGGCATTAATCAGATTCAGGTCAAGCCTGAAATAAATCTCGATTTTGCTACCTGTCTGAGGTCTATCTTAAGACAGGACCCCGATATTGTCCTGATTGGTGAGATACGTGATAAAGAGACTGTCGATATTGCCATCAAGGCCTCTTTGACCGGCCATCTTGTCTTGAGTACTTTCCACACGAATGATGCTCCGAGTGCCCTTAGCAGGCTTATGTATATGGGCGTTGAGCCTTATTTGCTTGCGTCCACTCTTAATTTGGTCATTGCTCAGAGGCTTGTAAGAAGGATATGCGAGCATTGCAGGGAGCCGATAAAGTTGAGTGATGACGTTTTGAAGCGTATGAAAATCACAGATGAGCAGATAAAAAAGTCTACCTTTTATCATGGTAAGGGCTGTAAAAACTGCAGGGGGACGGGTTATTCGGGCAGGTTGCCGATCTTTGAGTTTTTGGTGCTTGACAGTGAGATGCGCGACAAACTTACCTCCAGTGCCACTGAATCTCAAATAAGAGTTATGGCACGTCAGAGAGGCTATGGGGGCTTGTTTGAAAGCGGCGTGGGCAAGATTCTCGAAGGCTTAACGACAGCAGAAGAGGTCTTCGGTGTCGCTTTTATGGAGGACGTGCAGTCCTGATAACAAAAATGGTGGAGGGAATTATGTTTTTTTGGGACCTTATGTCGTACTTAGTATCGAAATCGCCTGTCTTTTTAAGATATGAATTGTTTTTTCCTGAACTCGAATGGTCAAGATACCGATAGTTTATCCGTTAAACAAAAAGCAGTTGAACTGTAGCTGCTTGTTTCTATTGTGGTTAAAGTGCAAGGAAATACGAACAGATGAAGACCTATAAATATGCTGCAAGAGACTCTTCAGGCGCCAGAAAAGTTGGCATCAGGCAGGCAAATTCTTCCAATGATGTACTCACTTATCTGCGCGAACAGGGCTATATTCCTGTTTCTATAGAGAAGGTAACTGAGAAAGCAAAAAGACCGGTCAGGAAATCTGCCCGGCGCAGAAGAATTAAGTCCGCTGACCTTGCAACTTTTTGCTGGCAGTTCAGCACTATGATTGAAGGGGGTATCGGTATCACAACTGCGCTTCAGACAATCGCTGATGATTTGGAGAATCAGCATCTTGGAAGGATTTTACGGAAAGTCGCGGATAAAATCAGCAAGGGCGAGAGTTTTGTCGCCAGTGTTTCTGAATTTCCTAATGTTTTTAACAAGCTGTCAAGGGCGGTGATTTTGGCCGGTGAGACGGGGGGAAGCCTGGCGGTATCGATGAGAAGGCTCGCGGAGTATTACGGAAATCGCGACAAGCTTGTTAAAAGAGTAAAAGGAGCTACTGCTTATCCAATCTTTGTGTGCAGCTTTATTATCCTGATTATCATAGTAATAATGACCTTTATTATACCGCGCTTTCGCGTCATATTTGACCAGATTGGTGGAAAACTGCCCGTCTTTACTGTTGGTTTTATGAAAGTATATGATGCGATTTGTCAGAACATAATCTACATCCTGGGCTCGATATTTTTATTGGTTACCGTTTCAATATTTTCTTACACAAGGACTAAGAAGGGGCATCGCTTTTTCAGTATCATTTCACTTAAGCTGCCCCTGCTCGGCAAACTTTTCAGCCATGCCTTTGTCTCTATGTTTTGCAGAACGATGTCTACATTGCTTGCCGCCGGCGTTTCTATTCTTGAGGTGTTTGACATACTCAGTGATATGGCCCGAAATGACATTATAAGAGATGCTGTTACTCAAACGAGAGACCAGATTGTGGAAGGACAGAGTATCTCTACCAGCATGTCCGGTTCCAGCTTTTTCCCGAATATGGTAATCAAAATGACTCAGGTCGGCGAGGAAAGCGGTTCGATGCCGAATGTCCTCGATAAGACAGCCAATTATTATGAAAGAAAGGTCGAGAGTACCATAGCTACTTTAATGTCTTTGGTTGAGCCTGTAATGATTGTGACTATCGGGGCGATTGTGTTGACTGTGGTTCTGGCATTATATCTGCCGATTTTCACAATTTCAGATATTGCACAATGATTATAGCCGGCAATGAAAGACATCAATACCTGATGACGGATGTGTTTTGAGAAAAAATGATTGTGTGAATATGAGTATAAAAAAGGCGAAAATTTAATTAATTAAAATTTATTTATTGTTTTTTAGGAGAATTGAAGATGAGAAAGATGAAAGGCTTTACACTGGTCGAGCTGATGGTCGTGATTCTGATTGTGTCCATTCTGGCTGCAGTCGCAATTCCGATTCTCAGAGGCAGAATCGACGCCGCCAAGTGGTCGGAAGGTAAGGCTATGATGGGTACTATTGCTACTGCAATACGTGCCTATCACGCAGAAAAAGGTCCGACGGGAGATGAACCTGCGTCTATCATCGGTAGTGGTGACACCGACTTAGGTTTTACTGAAGCCGACCTGACAGGTACCTACTTTACCTATAGTGATTTCTCGATGAGCGACCTCGCTATGAGCACGCTTACCTTCACTATTACCTGTACAGCAGGCGGCGATGATGATGCTCCTGAGTATCCACCGAGCTGGACGCTTGACCAGGCTGGTGTTTGGACCGCTGGTTCATAAAATATTGAGCTTTAATTGATACAATGTGAAGGGGGCAAGGTAATCCTTGCCCCCGTATACACTTACTGAAACAGACTGTTCAGATGCGGGGTTGTGGCTGTCGTAAACCTTTGCGAGGTGGGGAGTGTGAATAAGAATAGACAAAGATTCTTTTCTGCTTTTACTTTGATTGAGTTGATGGTGGTTATCCTTATAGTGGCTATTCTTGCAGCGGTTGCAGTCCCGATTTATCGAGCACGTGTTGACGCTGCAAAGTGGTCTGAAGGCAAAGCAATAATGGGAACTATAGCTACTGCCGTAAGAACCTGGTGTGCAGAGCGAAGCCCTGATTATTCCGGGCCAAAGCCGAGTAGTCTTGCAGAGCTTGGCTTTATGCCGGGCGATTGCACAGGGACCTATTTTTCTGATGCCGACTTCACCGTCATCAACGTAACGGTTGTCAATCCGCCGCAATTTACTATCACCTGTACGCCGACCGACCAGCTTGACAGACCTCAGAGTCCTGTTTCGGTAACTATGGAAGCCGATGCAGAGGGGAATGTAACCTGGAGCCAGGTGCCGTAAGCTGTTGGAACGTCTGAAGATTGTTTCATAATCATCCCGGCTTCTTTGAAAAATTATTATCTTATGCTCTTAGATTAGGATAGTAAAAATGATAAAGCATCACAAAAAAAGTAGATCAGGCTTGACGTTGATTGAGGTAATAGTAGCAGCAGTTGTAATCGTAGTTGCTGTTATCGGCACAATAGGTTTCAGGTATTATTGTGCGCTCGATGCACGAAAGACTGATGTTCAAGTAACTGCAACAAGGATTGGTTTGCTTCTACTTGAGGGATGGAAGGCGATGGGTGCGCGCTCAGCTACCGATCCGTACAACAACTATGATCCGTTGAACTTGCCGGTGGTTGGGTCTGAGGTTCAGATTACAAGTGACGTAGGCCCTGATATGCCGACCGGCTTTAATTCATTTGGAAGCTATCTTGTTATTGTCGATGGTGCTTATTATTATGCGGCATTATCATATCAGGATGAGCCTTCGAATGACCTAAGAATTTTGAATGTTTCAGTAGCCTGGCCTGAGAAGTATCCGAAATGGGCCTTGTCCAGCACCGACAGGACGGTACGGTTCACAACAAAAGCGGATTTACCTGGTTTTTAAAAAGGCGGTTTTATGATTATGTGTTTGAAAATAAAAAAAGCAAAGGGTTTTACATTAGTTGAGTTAATATTGACCGCACTTGTGGCAGTAATTGTAATGGCCGGTGCAGGCCTCGTATTGGTTGACAGTCAGAGAGGCTGGAACAAGATGTATAACCGTGTGCATGGCGATGTTACGACCGAAGCTTATGTAGCGAGAAGGGCTTTTGATAAGGTTGTTAGAAAATCTTCTGTCAGCAGGTCGCTTGTTGATGCTGATGGTCAGTTCATTGAGGTTTATTACTTTGAGGATTTCAACTCCACGAAGCCGGACAGATTTGCCAATTTTTATCGTGAGGGTTCGCTTTTGATGGTTGATTACGGCAAGTATGACTGGGATACGAAAACAACTACTACCGAAAGCACTGTTACACTTTCGCATAATGTCAAAGCTGTCAACTTTTTTGTTCAGGGGCTTTCGGTGCAAATGCTGTTGACTCTCGATGACGAAAGGGAGTCTGTGACAATGGTGAGCTCTGCCGTAAGGCACAACTAAACTCAACCGGCAATTTTGTTTTTATATACCGGCGGTTTACAGGCCGGCTATGATATGGAGGCAATTAATGTGGCGGTTAACAAAGAAAATGAAAACGAATAAAAAAGGTTCTGTTCTGCCGTTTGCTGTAATGCTGGTTATTATTTTATTTATTTTAGGGCTTGGTCTAACCAGATTGGGATTAAATGCCCGGATGGCAGCCGCTCGAACAACGGCAGAGGTTTCAGCACGTGCAGCGGCAGATGGTGGTTTGGCTGAGGCGCTTCGTCTAATGAACAAAAGTCTATCTGAAAAGCCCTGGGATGGAACAGTTATACCGCCGGCGATGGACATTGTTCTTCCGGGTTGTAACGCCAGATACAGTTATAATGTCACTGATGAGGGCGGCTATTACCAGATAGCTTCCGAGGGTGAGTCCGGAATTGCCCAAAAGATAGTTTATGGCAGGTTAATGGTAGAGTCGTTGTTGTTTGGAATCGGCGTAAAGGAAGTTATAGACGCTAAAGTCGGTGTTACTTTCTCAGTTCCGCCTGGCAGCGATTTTGTAATAAGGACCAACAGCATCGAAGACAATTCAATCATCTTTAAATCAGGTGTAGTTGTCCCCGGTGATGTAATTTGCGGGCCTGGCGGTGACCCTGATGAGGTAATTAATATAAAATCAACTACTACTATATTAGGTGATTCTTATGCCGCCCAGAATGAAATAGAGTTTCCGCCGGTTGTTATACCGGGTGACCTTAAAAGTGCACCGCTGACGTATTACACATATTCACCAGGTTCTCCAATAGTCGGCAGCGGCGACCCGAATAATCCGATGTCTATTAAGCTCGATTTAATTGATATTCCGAACGGAGGAATTCAACAGATTCAGGGACATTGTAAAATTTATGTAGTTGGGACTACTACTTTGAGACAAAGTGCGGAACTGATTATAAAGGAGAGCGCTTCGGTGGAGCTGTATCTCGGCGGGAATATGGAAGCGAAAAATTCAAACGGAATAGATAATCTCAACTACGGTGTACCGGAGGCGATGAGGATTTACGGTCTTGACACCTGTCAGAGTATTGACCTCAAGGCGAAAGGTGATGTCTTTTTTGGTTATGTTTATGCTCCTGAAGCCGACCTTAATGTTTATGCTAAAAATGAAATAGCAGGTGCTTTTATAGGGAAGAGCCTTACTCTGAAAAATTCCACTAATTTCACTTATATACCTCCGGAGGAAAGCGGCGATTTGAGCGACCCGACTTCATATTTTGTGTTACGCTGGTGGGAAAAATAATTACTTTTATTAGGCGAAGGCAGGCTTGAGGGAAATTATGAAAATTCCAAGACTCAAAAAATGTTATAAGGCATTTTCACTGTTGGAGGTAATGGTTGCGGCCGGTACTCTTTTTATAATTGTTTTGGGTGCCCTCAGCTATGAGTATCATACAGTTGTACATAACCGCATAGCTCAGTCTAATATTACGGCCACCCGTACTGCTCAGTTACTACTCGAAGACTGGAAAAATAACGGGGGCTCGCCTTATTATGACCCTACAACTCTTGAGCTGGGCTTTATTACCACCTCGGAAGAAGAGGCTGATTATTATTGTTTTGTTGATACTCTGCCTATGTTTATAAGCCTGAACGGTTCAAATATCGATTACGATGAAGATGCCGGAGTGATACTTCGAAAACTGGATGTAAAAGTCAGCTGGCGAAGAGATTATAAATCCGATGCGCCCGGCGGGGATGACCCGTATATTGTTATGACAACTTATGTCAGAAATGACGCAGCCGGCGGTTA
>CAYXGT010000066.1:0-15825 GCA_964464635.1 uncultured Pirellulales bacterium
CGGCCAATTATTCTGTATAAGGACAAGTGTGTGTCTCTCTCCGCCGGAAATCTTAAAAACCTTTGCATCGTCTTTCAAATCTGCAAAAGCCGGCAAACTAATGATAAAAATAATTAACGATATGATGCAGATAAGATATTTCTTCGCTGTCATTATTAATCCTCCTTAAATAAAAATATTGTGAAATATTTTAATTCCGCTTTTTAAGAAGCAGACATCCTAATCCTAATAATAATATAGTTAACGGTTCAGGAACAGCGGAAGTTACTGTGGCATCGATACCATATCCGCCTCTTTCACCTTCTATACGCAGACCGTATAAGTATGACTGCCATACATCCAGATCTGGGGCGGTTGTTAACAGGGCATCACTTGAAAGAGCAGTCGCGGAGTTATCTATAAGTTGCCATTTGATAAGATCTACTGAGCTTCCATTGGAAAGAGAAAGGTTGTTATAACTTATTAAGGCATAGTTATCATGCAACCCTCCAGATGTTGAATCATTTACCATTTCCATAAGAAACCTAACATCCGACGAGTTCGTCTCGAAGTTGAATCCGCCAACAGTCAGGAATATCCCGTAAGGAGAACTGTAATGGAAATAATCTCCCACCTGTGACGATGGATTGGTGTCGATTGTAGTAGATTCAAAAATGTACCATCCGGTTATGATATCACCGGGACTTATCAGCCCATCCAGGTAGCCATCGTCAGGGCCATCATCTGTTACAGAATCGACCACCGCCTCGATTTGTATGGTTACAAGGTAAGCATTAGCCGGCTGGATACAAGCCAACAGAAATAGAATTGTTATGATTACTTTGGTTTTCATTTTTTCTCCTTTCAAGTTTTGTGTGATTGAAAATATAAGATTATTACGTTTAAGGAATTGCTCTTTATAGACAGGTATTATTCCGCTTTTGGTGTCTGCCTCCCTCATCCGGTTATGTCCTTCAATACTCATATAAACTCTCTCGAAGTCCAGCATTAATTATACCGAAAAAGTATGTTTATTTCAAGAAAATTCCGTTTTTTCAGCAAAATACCAGATATTAGAACTATACTAAAACAGAATAGCAAAACAAACTTTTTCCGGCAGATGGGTTTGTGATATGAAAAAAAGGTTAAATTATGATGACTTTTTAAGTTATAATAAATTCTATAAAACCCGTCTGTCTCTGATATAATACTATAAGCACAAAACCGCTTTGTCAATAGAAAAATGACAAAAATTTACAATTTTTACGAAAATTTATGAAACCGGCAATATCGCGATTATTATTACGTAATGCGTATATAGTATTGCGGATTGCGAAAAACCCTCCAAATGGAAAAGAAAACGCCCGAATAAATACAATCCTGCAATAAATTCTTTATAAAGACAAATCCCCGAATGAATTCGGGGGCTATATATAACTACAAAAGAATACCCCTAACGTAAAGTTAGGGGCTAAACGGGGGGTAAATAAATTCTTGCAAAAGGTTGGATTTTGGTTAAACTGCGCTATCTTTTTGTCTGTTGTGTCTAAGTAAAAAATCGGCTGATATTTTAAGGAGAAAATAAGTGAAGAAGATTAAGGCTTTGATAGTTTTCGCGGTTGCGGTTTTGGGGCTGCCTGCGGTAGCGTCGGCGGCAGAGGCGGTTAGTCAGCAGTATGATAAGATACCGGTTTTGTGGTTTCTTGCTCCGGCGGCTTCGATAATTGCGCTGGTTTTCGCGTATTTCTTTTATAAGAAGGTGATGTCGGCGCCGCAGGGTACGGAAAAGATGATTACAATAGCGGGGCACGTCAGAGAGGGTGCGTATGCGTACCTGTTTTCTCAGTATAAGGTGGTGGCGTTTGTATTTTTCCTGCTGTTTGTTTTGTTTGTTGTATTGGCTTACTTCGGTTTGCAGAATCCGTTTGTGCCGGTAGCGTTTTTGACGGCGGGTTTTTTCAGTGCGCTTACCGGTTTTCTTGGGATGAAGACGGCGACGAACGCGTCATCGAGAACGGCGCAGGGGGCGAGCGTGAGTCTTAATCGCGGGCTGCAGGTTGCGTTCAGGAGCGGTGCGGTGATGGGGCTGGTAGTTGTGGGATTCGGGCTGTTGAATATCACAATATGGTACTGGATTCTCGATAGTCTGATTTATACGGCTGAGCATATGAGAGACGGGCTGGAATTTTTGGGGCTGGTGCTTGTGCCGAAGGGAATGAATCCCGACCATAAGCTGGTTGAGATTACGACGACGATGGTGACATTTGCGATGGGTGCATCGACGCAGGCGCTGTTCGCACGTGTCGGCGGCGGGATTTATACGAAGGCGGCGGACGTCGGGGCTGACCTTGTAGGCAAGGTGGAGGCCGGCATACCGGAAGATGACCCGCGGAACCCGGCTACAATAGCAGATAACGTGGGCGATAACGTTGGTGACGTTGCGGGGATGGGAGCGGATTTGTTCGAGAGCTATTGCGGCTCGATATTGGCGACGGCGGCACTGGGGGCGGCTCTGGGAGCGAATGTACTGGCCAAGGTCGGGATGGACCCGTTCAAGGCTGTTCTGGCGCCGACGGTCGTTGCGGGCGTTGGGATACTGCTTTCGATTATCGGGATGTTCCTGGTGCGGTGCAGGGAAGAGGCGTCGCAGAAGAATCTTTTACGGGCCTTGTTGACGGGGACATTGAGCAGCTCGTTATTGATTGTTGCAGCACTTGTGGTGATGGCATCGACGGACTGGATAAGCTGGGGGATTTTCGGGTCGGTTGTATCGGGTCTTATCAGCGGGGTGCTGATAGGCCAGTTCACGGAGTACTATACATCGGATGAGTATTCGCCGACGCGAGGTATTGCTGAGCAGACGAAGATGGGAGCGGCGACGACGATAATTAACGGCTTTGCTACGGGGATGTACTCTGCGGGTCTGCCGGTAGTGACTATTGTGATTGCGATTTTATGCGCGTTCGGTTTTGCGGGCGGGTTCAGTAATGTTGGTATAGGACTTTATGGGATTGGATTTGCGGCGGTCGGGATGCTTGCGACGCTGGGAATTACGCTTGCGACGGATGCGTACGGGCCTATAGCGGATAATGCGGGCGGTAATGCCGAGATGAGCGGGCTCGGGCCTGAGGTTCGAAAGAGGACGGATGCATTAGATGCGCTGGGTAATACGACGGCGGCGACGGGTAAGGGATTTGCGATAGGCTCGGCGGCACTGACGGCGATGGCGCTGCTGGCGGCGCTGATAGAGTCGATTCGAGTCTGGATAGGAAGGCTGGCAGAAGAGAACGGCGGGATTTATCAGGTAGGCCAGGTCGTCTTCTCAAAAGGTAAGGCGGTGGGAGGTGCTATCGACGTTACGACGGCGAGGATGGCTGACTTCGTGGCGGCGTATGATTTGAGCATAATGAATCCGAAGCTGCTGTGCGGATTGTTCCTGGGTGCGATGATGGCGTTTATCTTCTGCGCGATGACAATGAAGGCGGTCGGCAAGACGGCCGGCGATATGGTCAACGAGGTGCGAAGACAGTTTCGTGAAATAGCAGGGATAATGGAGGGTACGGGCAAGCCTGATTACGCACGGTGCGTTGCGATATCGACAAAAGGCGCTCAAAGGCAGATGGTTGTTCCATCGCTGCTGGCGATATCAGTGCCTGTTATAGCGGGGCTTGTGCTCGGTGTGGCAGGTGTGATGGGACTGCTGGCAGGCGGGCTGACGTGCGGATTTGTTCTTGCGGTGACATTGAACAACGCAGGCGGGGCGTGGGATAACGCCAAAAAGTATATCGAGAAAGGAAACCTGGGCGGCAAGGGAAGCGATGCACATAAGGCGGCGGTTGTCGGTGATACTGTCGGCGACCCGTTCAAGGATACGTCCGGGCCGAGCCTGAACATACTTATAAAACTGATGAGTATGGTTGCGGTTGTGTTCGCGGGAGTTATCGTCAAACTTTCGCCTGTTATAGGAAGCTGGCTGCATATAGGCGATTGACGCACTCTGTTGTGGAGTTGACATTATTATTTTTAAGGTGTACTCTATCGGGGCGGCTGGGAACGGCTGTCCCGATTTTATTGCGATATTGAGGGTTTGGATTGGCAAAGAGCCGGGCTACATTAGCTAAAGATTTGAGCATTGCTGCTGCCAGGATTGCTGGCCAGCGGCGTTGCAGTGGTATTTTAGTTCTGGATTTGCGAGGCAAGTCGCCGGCGACAGATTTTTTTGTGATTGCAACGGGTACTTCCGACAGGCAGATGCGGTCTGTGGCCGATGAGATTAGCACAGAGGCAAAGAGATGCGGCTTTTCTCTTTTCGGCAGGGCCGGCTACGAGCAGGCAAAGTGGATACTGCTGGACTTTGTCGATGTCGTTGTGCATATCTTTGACAGTGAATTTCGCGATTACTACGATTTGGAGCTCCTCTGGGGCGATGCAAAAAGGGTTGAGTTTTAACCGCAGAGAGCGCAGAGAAAAATTTACACAAAATCGGTAAACGTCCACTCATATTGTTTTCGAAAACAAATTTCCGAAATTCTCTTAAATTTTACTATTTTTATGCTAACAATCAAAAAAAATCAGATAGAATAATAATATTATAAAAAACACAAATAGTTAATTCTTAAAACAAATATGGGAATATTTAATTTTATAAAAGGAAAACAGAATTATGGACAACTTGATGTTGTTCTTTGTGAATCATATAATGACGTTGGTAATGATGTTTTTTTTAGATTTGTTAAAGACCAACCGAATGTCATACGAATCAAACAAGAATATAATTTGCACAGTAATAATCAAAAAGGAACAAAATATAAGTTAGATATGATAGAAGAAGATTGGGGGATTGAAGTAAGTGGCATATCATATCGAATTGATAATGCCCTTCATTTCATATCTGGTAAAAGTCGGAGAGTAATTTTAATACCTCAACCAATGGAAAAGTATCCACATGCCATCGCCGTATATGGACAATGGTTAAATCCGCAAGGCAAAACTCAACAAGAACATTTAGGATATCTTCCCAATGATTACGCTAAGCAAATATCAAACAAAATAAGAGACAATAAAAATTCTATACTCGCAGGAAAATTATCAAAAATATTTATCCCATATAAGAAAAAACAGACTCCCGGTTTAAGAATAGATGTTGCTATATTCCAACCTGCTCTACCACGGTTTGAAATACATGGTTATAACAAATCTAATGGTCGAAAGAGAAAAAAACATATATAGCCAAAGACGTAGAAGAGGCTATCTTGAAAGCACAGAAAGACGGGATAATAGTTGATAGTAGTAAAATTAAAAAGATTAATTGAAAAAATATGAAAGAACAGCAAAAAATAGGGACAGCCACCTCTTTTTTCTGCCAAATATTAATTTTAATCATTCGCTGCAAATTATATTTTTTCAATCATGAATAATCAAGAAATCTCTTCGTTCTCAGTGCAATCAGCGATTAAGTAATTCGTGCAATTCGTGGTTGGATTTTTTCTCTGAGTTTTCTGTGGTGAAGAATTTTTATTTTTTCTCCTGACTTTATAAAAGGTTCGTAGTCCTTTTGTTTAAACAAAAGGACTATAAGCATTTTCCATTAATAGCCGTGTTAATCCAGTGTTAATCAGTGTCAAATTTTTTCGTGCATTTTTGTGTCTAATATTTTTAGTGAAATCTGTGAAATCAGTGGCTAAAATTTATTCGTGTATTTTCGTGTTTATTCGTGGTTAGATTTTTTCTTTTGCCTTTTGATTTTTTTCTTAGTGTCTTCGAGTCTCCGTGGTTGAAAAAATTCTTATTTTTTCATTGAATATATCGCTCTTATCTGGTATAAGAACTATAACTGGGGGAGGCCCCATTACGGGGCTGCGGAGTCCCGCAACGAAACAGAACAGCAGTTCAAGCGTAAACTCTTTCTTAACAAGGAGTAGCGGGTGTTTAATAGTTTACATTATAAGAATTTATCCCGTTTAGCAGTCGCCGAAACGGCGATTATACTTATTTTCACCTTCTTAAAAATTGATATTAACCGTAAATTTTTCCTTGATTTTAAACTCATATAGTCTATAATAAAAATCGTACATTTCAGGCAGCTAGCTTGGATGAGAAGAGATATGAGGAGCAGTGATGAGAAAAGAAGAGCTTGCAAGTCCATTTGTCCATTCACTAATTCCTTTTTAAAAACATAAATTCATCAATCATTTTGATGAGGTGTAGATGATTATGAGGAAAATAATTATATCATTTATCATGCTATTATTAGTTTCACCTTCTGTTTTTGCCGGCCTAATTGTTCAACCTCAACTTACATCCCAATATGGTTTTGGCTGTGGAATAAGTAGCGGTTCATTGATGGGGCAAACTTTTACAGCTGAGGATGCCAAAATCAAATACATCGGCTTTGCGGTTTTTGATCAATACCCGCAACTTCCTTTTATGCCGATTAATATTGAGCTCTTCGAAGGTGAAGGCATTAATGGCCCTTTGCTTGGTGTGGAAACAATGATGCAAAGCTCCGATCCGTTGCCGCTGCCGAACTTTGGAATCAATCCGCGTTTTCTTGAAGCTGATTTTAGTTACGTGACTCTGAAGGTTGGACAGGTTTATACAGCTTTAATCACCGTCTCACATTCAAATTCAGGTGTATTCGGAGAATACTGGGTCAGTGATCTTGATGGAAGTATTCTTCAACCGGATTTATATACTGGAGGATATGGCTTTTCTGATTTCTCACAGTCCCCGTCATATCTTGGAGAATTTGATCTTGTTTTTCGGGTAGTTCCAATTCCCGAACCGTCGACGATTATACTTCTCGGACTCGGTGCAATTCTTTTAAGAAGAAAAAAATAAAGATAAATCTTAGTCCATCCACGTTTAAATAATTAGTGTTTATTCGTGTTCATTCGTGGTTATAAAATTCGTTTAATCAGAGAAATCAGTGATTAATTTTTATTTTTTCATTGATAAACAGGCCTTAATTAGTATAATACCATTATGTGTTAAAAAACACACGTAACGCGGAGCTCCGCACGAAAAGAACAGAAGTTCAAGTCAAAATCTTATTTCATAAGTTCATTTTGGCAGGTGACTTACAAATGCCCACGAGAATCGCGCATCTGGAATCCAGTATCCCGAATCCGTTTTTTTTATTGAAAGTTCAATGTTCGACGTTCGATGTTGAATGTTCACCTCCTCTACATCTGTCGAGAGAGCTCTACAAATCGAACCTTTTTCTGCAAAACAAAGCCAATTCGTACCACGGATTTGGCGCCCGTGGTTCATTTCTAAGTGTTTGTAATATAACCAGATATGTAAATGTATGTCCTTCTGGATTAGCCGAAAACGAGCGAAAAAACGAACCCAAACGAACCCAAAACGAACCCAATTTTAGCCCAATATTGGCTTCGTTTTCCAGATATTGGCTTTGTTTTTCAACAAAAATTGCCGTAAAATGGCACGCAGAAATATGTTTTATCTGCCTGCCCTTCGTAGCCCGAAGGGCGAAGAAGGGTGGCTGAGAAAATGAAGATGGTTTTGAATATACTTGAAGAGCGAGTAAGTGCCGTGATGGCCGGGATTGCCGGACAGGGCGGCTGCGCTGCGATGGTCGGGCCTGCAACCGATGCAAAGTTCGGCGATTACCAGGCTAACGGTGTAATGGCACTTGCCAAACAGTTAAAGACAAATCCGCGTCAGTTGGCTGAACAAATAGTTGAAAAGCTCGATGTTACCGATATATGCGAGAGGCCTGAAATCGCCGGGCCGGGATTTATAAACTTCCGACTGAAAAAAGAGTTTCTCGAAAAAAGACTTTTAGAGATAAATTCTGATTCAGCCGGATTAGGTATAGAAAAAACACAAAGGACTGAAACAATCGTAGTTGATTTTTCCTGCCCGAATATCGCAAAGCAGATGCACGTCGGACACTTGCGCAGCACGATAATAGGTGACTGTATATGCAGGCTCCTTGAGTTCGAGGGACATAAGGTAATAAGACAAAATCATATCGGCGACTGGGGAACACAGTTTGGTATGCTTTGTGCTCTTTTTTGGGAAAAACGCAAGATACCGCAAATACTGGAGGACGTCGAAGCATTTTACAGGCAGGCGAGCGAGCGTTACAAAACGGATCCTAAATTTGCTGAGCGTGCACGGGAAGCGACCGCGGGTTTGCACAGCGGTGATAACCGTTGGTTGACGGTATGGCGAATGATTGTCAAGGAGTCGAAAAAACACTTTGAGGAAGTTTATAAGAAATTAGTTATAGTGTGGCCGGTAGATAGCATTCGCGGCGAAAGTTTTTATAGGGATATGCTCGGAGATGTTGTTAAGGAATTGAAGGAGAAGAGATTGGCGGTGGAGTCGGAAGGGGCGGTGTGTGTATTTCCGGAAGGTTTTAAGAATAAAGAGGGCGAGGCCCTGCCTTTTATAATTCAAAAGAGCGATGGTGCGTATCTCTATGCGACGACGGATTTGGCGGCACTTCGGTATCGTGTAAGAGAGCTTAAAGCGGACAGGATAATTTACGTTACCGATGCGAGGCAGAAACTGCACTTCGAGATGCTGTTTGCGGTGGCTAAAGCAGCGGGTTGGTTGAAAGACGGCCAGGCGTTCCACGTTACCTTCGGGTCGGTCCTGGGTGAGGACGGCAGGCCGTTAAAAACAAGAGAGGGTGAGAATGTGAAATTAAAGGAGCTGCTGGATGAGGCAGTGAAAAGGGCGAGGGGGATAGTAGAAGAGAAGAATCCTGAATTTTCCGAGCAAAAGAAGGCTGATATAGCGAGGGCGGTGGGGATTGGTGCAGTCAAGTACGCGGACTTTTCGAATAACAGGACGAGTGATTATATCTTCAGCTTCGATAAGATGCTTGCAATGGAGGGAAATACTGCTCCCTATATGCAGTATGCATACGCGAGGATTAAGTCGATTGAGCAAAAAGCTCCTGAGAATAGTGTGAATTATAAAGGGGAACTTGCAGGTGTTAAAGAGTTGAATTTGACAGAGGCGGCTGAGGTGGAGCTTGCAAAGCAGTTAGTTCGTTATGGCGAGGTGCTCGAGGCCTCTCTGGCGGATTTTCGGCCTAACTATCTGACCAGCTATTTGTATGAATTGGCGCAGAAGTTCAGCGGCTTTTATACCAATTGCCCGGTTCTGAAGGCTGAGGCTGATAAAAGGCCAACGAGGCTGATGCTTTGTGATTTGACGGCGAAGACGATAAGGCACGGATTGGGCGAGCTTTTGGGGATAGAAGTTGTTGAGCAGATGTAGATATTGTGCTATCATAACAACAGCTTTAAGGTTTATGTAAAATGGGTTATTCATTAGAACAAAAGATATCCAAAGAAAGACTGATTGAGTTCTGCAAAAGGAATCATATCAGAAAACTATCGATTTTTGGGTCTGCTATTAGTGGACAATTGGGGCCGGAAAGTGATATTGACCTTCTTGTGGAATTTGAGGCGAATCATACGCCTGGACTTTTTTCAATCGTCAGGATGGAGATGGAGCTGACCAAAACCCTCGGCAGGAAGGTCGATTTACGGACTCCTGAGGATTTGAGCCAGTATTTTCGTGACGAGGTAATTAGAGATGCCAAGATTCAGTATCAGTCATGAGGACCAGATAAGGTTGCGGCATATGCTGGATGCGGCAAGCGAAGTTCAGCAATATGTTCAATCTTCAAGGCGTGAAGACTTAAACAGCGACCGCAAGCTGGTTCACTCGCTTGTTCACCTTATTGAAATCATTGGCGAAGCCGCAACACAGGTTTCAGAGGAGCTTCGCGGAAACACTCCCCAGATTCCCTGGCCTGTGATAATCGGTATGAGACATCGGCTTATTCACGCCTACTTTTCCATTAACTTAGATGTTGTGTGGAGCACATCAACACAAGATATTCCGCCATTAATATCCGAACTTAAAAAGCTTCTGACAAAGGCCTGAAGTAAATGCTTTAATATTCAAACGATATTGTGATTTTCTGAATATGGAGAAAGTATAAAATGAAAATCGTTCAGGAAGAGTTCAATATAAGCACAAGAAACCGCAATCAGATGATTGATATTACAGAGGAGGTCAAATCTGTTGTCGGCAAGGCTGGCGTAAAAAATGGGGACGTTATTGTTTATTGTCCGCATACGACGGCGGGCATTACGATAAACGAGAATGCGGACCCTGATGTTGTCAGTGATATACTTTTGACTTTATCGAAGCTTGTACCTTCTAATATGAGCGGCTACAGGCACAGCGAGGGCAATTCCGATGCTCACGTAAAGAGCTCAATTATCGGCTGCAGCGAGCAGCTTCTGGTAAAGGACGGCTCACTTGAGCTCGGTACGTGGCAGGGAGTATATTTTTGTGAGTTTGACGGGCCTCGCAGCAGGCGTGTTCTTGTACAGATACGGGGTGAGTAGTTTTTAACTATTTTACTTAATCGCTATAATCCGCAGATTTATAGCCTTTTTTAGTTTGTATAGCCGTTTTGCGCATTAAAAAAGGCGAGGTGGTGGAACCGGCTGGGGGGGAAACCGGCATACCACGCTGCCTCGCCGAGGTTCTTAAGCCCCAAAGGGGGCTTTTCTTTTAATTTGAAAGAACAAACTATAGATTTTTTCAGAGAGTTGTCAAGGAAAAAACAAATATAATAATCTCGTCAGCCCGCGATTATATTATTTCACCCGACCTATAACCTATTTAACCCCCTTATTTTAACATTTATTGCAAATGAAATCAATTCAAAAATTTTTTATTTTATCTGCAAAAGAGCAACAACGAAATAATGGCCTTTTACAGGCTATTTTCGGGCGTAAATCGAATTTGATAAGGTCAAAATTAAATTTTTTTTTAATAACATTTGCGAAGGTACTAATAAAGCCGTGGGCAGCTAAGAAAGGCGGTTAAATCTGCATTGAATGTGTGGCAGGATGACAGAAATTTTGCTGGATTTTTTAAATCCAGATGTTAATGTTACATAAGGGTATTTTGCAAAGCAGAGCTTTGTTATGAGACGGATTTTTAGATTTGCTGCGGTATTTTTTGGCTGGTAAATAGAAAGTTAAACTGATAGTTTAATGTGTGTTTTAATGAGGGGTTTTTGGTTTTAAGGCAGGATTAGAAGCAGGCGGCTATGTCTAAAATTGCAGAGCGGTTACAACATTTAAGGGATAACATCAATTCAGCATGTGAACGTTCGGGCAGAGCCGGTTCGGAGATAAAGCTTGTAGTAGTGACGAAGTCAGCGAGCCTTGAGGCGGTTCAGGAGGTTATTCGGCTTGGCGAAGGAGAGCTTGGAGAGAACCGCGTTCAGCAGTTAAAAAGGATTTCGGGGCAGGTAGAGGATTTTTTGCGAGCAGAGGGCGGTAGTGGAAATAATCTGCCTGAGAAGGTGAACTGGCATATGATAGGGCACCTTCAGCGTAATAAGGTTCGCCAGGTGCTTCCGATAGCGTCATTAATACATTCGGTCGATACACTTCGTCTTGCGGAGGAGATAAGCGTTACGGCGGCGAAGCTTGATATTTGCCCCCGGATTCTTTTGCAGGTAAATACGTCAATGGAGCTTCAGAAATACGGTGTACCGGTTGGTGCGGTGACGCACCTTGCCGAGCAGATAGAAACGCTTGGCAACGTGAAGCTTTGCGGCCTGATGACAATGGCTCCTTTGACCCGGAATAAGGATGTTATCCGGGCCTGCTTTGTGCGGACAAGAGAGCTGTTTATGGAAATGCGGGGTGAAGGTATAGTCGGCAGGGAATTCCGTGAGCTTAGTATGGGGATGAGCAGTGACTATGAGATTGCAATAGAGGAGGGGGCGACGATATTGAGGATAGGCTCAGCTATTTTTGCGGGATAGCTTTGGGGGCAAGCCGTGTCTTGAGAAGGTTTTTTGACTAAAAACAATCCGGCAATCCTTAGCCAGCGAAAAGAAAAAAATAAAGAGACAAAGTCAAGGCCTTAATAAGCCGAAAATAGCCCTGGACGATTCAGCAGGATTGTTCTACCTTATGAGGTCCGATAAATTAAGAGGGGCAGGAGTTACTTCTATTAGAGTAACAAGATAATTGCGTGGGGAAGAAGATATGAACAGTGAAACACAATCGGTGGTTGAGATACCCAAGAACTATTCGAATGCGGAGAATTTCGCGAATACTATGGCGGAGCAGCTTACTATGGCAGGGCAGGTTCAGCGGGATTTTTTGCCGCGTTTTTTGCCGGACTCGGACAAATACCGCTGGGCGGTGACGTTTTTGCCTGCGGAGGTTGTTTCCGGTGATATATACGATGTATCTCGAGTGGATGAGAATCATATAGGTTTTTACGTGGCTGACGTTGTAGGTCACGGGATGCCGGCGGCGCTTCTGACGATGTACCTGAAGCAGGCTATAATGATGCGTGAGACAATCGGCAACAGCTATCGGATATTCCAGCCGGAAGAGGTACTGACAAAACTTAATTTGCGAATGACAGAACAGAAACTTTCGGGCAATCAGTTTGCCACGTGTTGTTATTGTCTTTTGAATATAGAGACTAATGAGCTTACATTTGCGCGCGGCGGGCATCCATACCCGGTACTCATTCGCCCGGGCTGTCAGCCGGAACAGCTCCAGGAGCAGGGCTCGCTGGTCGGAGTTTTCGGGAACGCCAAATTTGTCCAGCAGACTATAAAGCTGAACAAGGGCGATAAGCTGTTGCTGTATTCCGACGGAGCGGAGCGATTCATCGGGCGTTTTAATGATGAGGGGAGCTTTGTTTTTTTAGATGAGTTTATCGGTTATAAAGATTTGACCATTAACGAATTGAACGACAGGTTAAGCCTGGAAGCTCAGAATCGGCAGTTTAATCCGGATGACCTGGATGATATTACAATAGTTGGCTTTGAGATAATTTAAGCGATTTGAAATGAAGAGAGAGGAAAGGCCGGGTTTGTTTTGACCCGGCCTTTTTTACGACCCTTTACAATTCGTATTCGAACTCATATTTATCCATATACTTTTTTTCCTCCTGGGGCACGGAGTTTTCATCACATTTGAGTATGAAACCTTTGTTTGTTTTTTCATAAATGAATGGTTTGCGGCTTAATGGGTCATTTGGTGAATCCGGTGGCAGGGAGTCGGGCAGCTTTTTGCTCTTTGCGTTTTCGATGAAGATACCAACGGCGCAATTCAGGGCGTATTCATTAGCCTTTGCCCTCAGGTTCACGATGTATATCCTGGAGACTGCAGGGAAAAACACCGCTGTAAAATATGCCTCAGGATTACTTTTTGCATCTTCTGTCGGAAAATTGCCTATTTCTTTTAATTGTTGGTAGCCCTTTGGATATGGCAGCGAGAAAGCCTGTATAATACGATTCATATGCCGCCTGAAGTATTCGATGTTTTTGGCGAGCAGTTCATCGTTATTAATTATCTCTCTGAACTTTTGTTGGTCATTTGGGTCGTCAGAAAAAGACTCGACAGGAACCTCTTTAATAGCTTGTTCTTTCCATTTTAAGGCTATACTAAGGTCATTGATAAGTGCATCTTTGGCCTGCGGTTGTGTTGTTTGTATGAAAAGAAGCTGCTCCCTGAGCCAGTTCAGTGTTGAGATATCTATATCACTATTGAGGATATCCTGGACGGCGCCGTTTGCCAACGCGTTTACGGCTATATAGACGAGAAAAGATACAAGCGTGTCATCGCCGGCGTGTGTCGCCATTTTTTTTAAGGCGAGGCATTGCGAGAAAGCGGCTTTGTAGTCACCCTGCTCGGCAAGCATTTTAGCATGTGCGATGATGAGGTAGCCGAGTTTTCTGAGGGAGCCTAAATAGGGCATTTCCATTTCGAAGCCTTCGTCGAAATTAAGGCCCCAGTCGCAATTTTGTATTTGTGAGGCGTCGGTTACCGCCTCGATAACCTTTTGAGTTTGTCGTTTAGTTAAGAATTCCGTGATTGTTTCATTTAAGGCGGTTTTGCCTATTGCATAGTCGGAGAGCACATACATAGTGTCATCGGGTTTGTAGAGCATAAAGGCTTTGTAATAG
Organism: uncultured Pirellulales bacterium; assembly: GCA_964464635.1. Classification (GTDB taxonomy): domain Bacteria; phylum Planctomycetota; class Phycisphaerae; order Sedimentisphaerales; family Anaerobacaceae; genus CAYLMG01. Next base: position 13,988 of record CAYXGT010000066.1, read on the forward strand.
AGGACGGCTGCATTATCCGGCGGGTATTCGTTTGCAAAAGCTGTAGTAGTTATGAGCAGAAGGGCTGCGGTGCAGAGGATTAACTTTTTTGTATTTTTTGTTTTCTTCATAATTATCTCCTTGCGTTTCTATTATTGTTTAGTTCTTTCAGGATGCCGGAGAGGGTAATTTTCGGCGTTTTTTTGTTCATTGTTTCAGCAGCTTTTTCGCAATGTTCCTCCAGGCCGGCCAGGCCGCTTTTTTTGTAAGCAAGAGACATAGATAAAAATGAGGTCATATCGGCCGGCGACTTTGCGATGATTATATCTTTATCTGTCGGTTTCTGCTCATTCGGGCCCAGATGAACAATGAACAGGCTGACAGTGATAATAATGACGGCGGCTATTGCCAGTTTTGTAACGGGATTTTTCAGGATAAATTTCCATAGAGGGATTGTCCTGCCGGCAGGTACGGTTTTTTTGGCAGAGCTGATGAGCTGGTTGAGAATCCGGGTTTTTTTATCGTCGGGGATTTGTTTTTCGGGGCCGACAGTTTTCATCAGGCGCTTCAGATTGTCTTCGAATATTTTTTCGTCCGCCATTTTGTTTTCCTTTATTCAATATAAGTCAATACGGTCAATTGATTCTGTAATTTTTAGCAGTTGTTTTTTGAAGGCTTTTCTTGCACGGTAAAGTAATATTCTCACCGCTGAAGTGCTCAGGTGCTCGTCTTTGGCGATTTGTTTAATCGAGTTTTGCTCGTAATAATATTGCCTTAGCACTTTTCGGTATCTTTCGCCCAGCAGTGCAAGCGTTCTTCGCACGAGGTCGGCAAGCTCAGCCTGCTCGATAATATCAGCGGGCAGGGGATGCGTGTCAATTGCCGAGCACGATTGAAGGAGCCGGCCGTTCATTGAGTGTAAGTGCGGCTCGAAGGAGAGCTGTCTGTTCTTTTCCTTCAGCATCTTTTTGGTGATGTTTCTCGAGAGACATATCAGCCAGGTAAGCATATCGCCGCGGGCCGGCTGGTATTCTTTAATTTTCAAAAGAGCGGTGGTAAAAGTCTGCTGGACAATATCAGCGGTAAGGTCACTGTCTTTATCTATCCTGTAATAAATTACGGTGTAGAGTGAGTCTGCGAACTCGTTGAACCATTGTTTAACGGCGTCTTTGTCCCTGATTTTCAGCAATCTTATGCTTATTGTCCGGCTCAAATCTTCTTTCATCCATTAATATATGTAATTTAGTCCGGTTTTCGTTACGCACTGAAGCAGTATTTTTAATATTTTATCCTAATTTTGCATCAAAGGTATATGATAAAAGCTTCTAAAGAGATAAATATGAGCTGGGGCGGGATTGGGAAATTGTTTACAAGAAGATTTTGTTCAGATATACTTGCCGGTAAATTAGGGCGGATCGAAGCCTCTTTCGAGTATGGGTTAGAGGATTTTTGAAAGGATACGTTAATGAGTCATAACGATAAGGATAATGACCTTGACAGGATAAGGGACATACTTGAGATTATGAAAGACAACGACCTTGAAGAGGTTGAGATAAAGCATGGTGACGATAAGATTCTGTTGAAGCGGTTCGGCAGACAGGGCGGCTTTGGTGTTGTTCCTGTTCCTGCGTCGGTGATGGGCCCGGGGGGGGCTGCGGCAGGCGAAGCACCGCAGGCGATTGGCGGCGGGGCTGAAGGCTCTGCTGAGCAAGCGTTGATTGAGATAAAATCGCCGATAGTGGGGACATTCTATGCGACACCGAGCCCTGATTCGGAGCCGTTTGTGGAGGTCGGCAGCAAGGTTGAAGAAAATTCTGTTGTCTGTATCATCGAGGCGATGAAGGTGATGAATGAGATAA
>CAYXGT010000067.1:0-15746 GCA_964464635.1 uncultured Pirellulales bacterium
GGATATTGTGGATTTGCTCGAGGCCCAGATGTGGGCCAACGACATAAAATGCTTCGTAGATGCTATGAAGCGTGAGCAGCCAAAACCAGGCTATGAGCATAGAATGTGAATGCCCTAAGTGCGGCGCCAGAATGGCTTTTGCCGATGAAAAAGCCCAAACGCAACAGCATTGTATAAGCTGCGGCCAAGCCTTAATAATACCCGCCGAAAGTAACCTGCCGCCCCGGATTTTCGAACCTCAGCCGGTTATCGAAAAAACCGAGCCAGTCGAAGGTTTTCACAGAGCTGTCTTCATCGATAGCTGGAAGCTGTTCTTCGACGCTCAAAATATCACATCTGTCGTGTTCATAATCGCCATTGTTTGCTTCAATTTTTTTCTTGCGCAAGTCTTCTGCTGTAACTACGTCACCTTCATCGCCGTTTGGGGCTGGCTGCTCGGGTTTTATCTTAATATTATTTACGAAACCGCTTTTGATACAGATAAATTGCCGGAAATCTACCTCGGAACAGCTCTCTCTTTTTTGTGGTATATTATAAAACCTCTTTTAATCTTCCTTTTCACTTTGATTTTCACATTATTACCCTTTGTCATCACAGGCGCTATCTGTTACAAGGCTGGCTTTATTGCGCCCGAAGCGTTGAAAAATTTCAACGATTGGCCATTACTATTAAAATTTCTGTTTTTTTTGTGTTTGTTTTTCTTCCCCGCAGCCATCCTCGTTACAGCAGTTGCCAGGGATTTCATCCTGTTAAGGCCCGATTACATCCTCACACCCATAATAAAAGCCTTTTTTCCTTACTTGGTTACGGTTGTTTTGCTGGTTATTGCTGTTGTGATTGAATTGAATACAAGACAGTTTGCGGGCGTGGAAGATGAAAATTTTTTCTCGGCCGCAGGCAAGTTAGCCGTCAATCTCGCTGTTCAGGTCTTTGCCATTATTGCTATGCGTTCTATCGGCTTGTTTTATCGCCATTACAGTTGTTACTTCAGGTGGTGAACCTTATTTTTCAAAAACACTATCAACAGTTTCGAGCTTTTTGAATTTTTCCCAAAGGGCTTTGAAAACCTCAGGCTTTTTAAGGCCCTGATTCTGTTCAAGAACAGGACCGCTTTTTAATGAAAAATCTCCCCCGTTCGGGTCAACTAAGCCCGGCTCAGCCTCTATTGGTGGTGCAAACTGCTCTATATTTTCAAGATTGACTTCATTTTTCCAGAAGGTGTTCTTGGATATCCTGTTGGTATTTTTGCCAGCCTCTTTGTGTAAAATTAAACCGCGTGTGTTATTCTGAAAAATATTATTCGCAATTGCAAGCCTGCACGAGTCGCGCATCGAGACGCCTGCATATGCTGAATCTGCGATGATGTTATTCGTTATTGACACTTGTGAATTTGCAAAGGCGCTGATATTTGTCCCATTGCCTATTATTATATTATTTGTAATTGCTCCGCTTGCGCTTTTATTGCCGAGATAAATTCCGCTGTTTTCATTTTTAGTTATAAGGTTATCCCTGACTAACAATTTACCGCCGGTGCTCCGTATGCCGTGATACTTCGAGCCCGTAATTATGTTGCCGGTTATCCTGACGTTTGCTCCGGAATACAGTGACACTCCCTGATGGCCGGAATTTGCCACAACGCAGGCCTGTACAACTCCTTCGGTACCATCGCCGTACTGGACGGTGTAATTGTAGCCCTCGAACCGGCAGTCGCTAACGGCCATATTCGTAAATCCCTGCGCGCGTAACGCAACGGGACACCTTTGGTAATTACCCAGCGGCACAAAATTACAGTTCTTGATTTGGGCCCTGCTGTCTTTGACAGCCGCTGCAAATGGAAGCTCAATATTTTTGTCACTTGTTGCAAGCTGCCATTTGATTGTAAGGTTCTCGATTGTAACCATGCCTTTGCCTTTTGTATCTACAAAAACCGCAGGCTCATCGGCTGTTACCTCTATGATACAGTCGTTTACATCCTCGCCTTTCAGCCTGAGAGATTTATTTATCACAATAGGCTCGGTGAAAGTACCTTTTGGAACAGTCACCGTTTGACCGGCCCTGGCGGAATCGATTAACCGCTGCAAATTGGCCTGCTCTGATTCACTATTCTTTCCTGCATCTGCCGCTTGGGTCTGAATGACAGGATTTTCAGCTCCGATTTGGACATTGGTGTTTGTTGTAGTTTGTCCAGCGGGGGTGATATTTTCTTTTTCACTGCTTTGTTCGTGGAGTTTGCGAAAGTCGGCCTCTGCTTCGGTATAGGTGCTTTCTACCGCCCTGAGATAAACTTTCGCTTCATCAAATTTTTCTGTTCGGAGGTTTTTTATGAAATGTCTGAATGCCTGCTGCATTGTCAGGGTGTATTGTTCGGTTTGAGTACCTTTGGTTTTTTTGACCAGTTCGTTAAGAATTTTTTCAGCTTCTAAAGCTGTTTCTATTGAAGCCTGTGATTTATCATTTATATCTTTCTCTAAAATCTGTCCCATTTCGCCAAATGCCCGGTAAAGAAAATAAGGGGCCAGCTTGTCATAATCCGATTCATTAATAATCTTGTCAATTAAAGGGACCTTCACAGTGGAATTCGGGATTTCAATTTGTACATTGGTTTTGAAGTTCGGCTTTACTGAGACATTCTTGAATTCTACCCACTCGTACGGCCGCACCTGGAATTGAAATTCTTTAATCTCATCTAATGTCAAACCGTTAAAAATATATGTCATGCTGTTTAATTGGCCTCCACCGCTGCCGCTGACTCCGGATATTCTGACCTGCCCGGATTTTGTTATTGCGACAAGTCGAATAGCAAACTTTCTTTCCCTTCGATTGTAGTTATGAACCACCGGTAATAATGTTCGCTTTTCCTGCTCATAAGGAATACCGAAAGCAATTGCAAATTCATCCACAGTAACAGTCTCTTCATTATCCTGTGGTTTATGCGTAGCGACGGTCTGCCACTCTGCGGCTGTTGCACCAATGCGTACAGTTGCGCTTTTTTGGTCTCTCGGCAGATTGGTGGCGTAGGCTTTTAAGCTTCCAATTTGATGTCCTTCTTTATCCCGCGGCGAGCCGGTATCAGAGCCGTGTCCACTTCCGGGTATCATCCAGTAATAGCTAACATCCGGCTGATTGAGCTTTAATGCAAACTCATAATACACATATCCTTCTTTTTCACTGGTTGAACGGTCTTCTGTTGTATGATAAGGTGCTTGAGATAAAACATTCCCATCCGGTCGCCACCATTGCTCGCCTTTGGAAGGATGCCCACAAACACCCACAAGTTCAATAGTCACATCGTTGTTCAGTTCTGCCTTGAATTGTGGTTTTTGGACGCCAGTTTCATCTGTGGCACTTTCTTTCTGTGCCTTGGCCATTGGCAAAAGGACTGCAGCAACAATAAAGACAGAAATCAAACCGACTAGGCCCAGCTTAGCTTTTTTAGGTATCGGCCGGCTCAACATTCGGGCGATTCTGTTTTTCAACGCGCTTTTATTTTCGACAACGCCTATAAGCCGCAGACTCAAGGCAGGCCTCTTAAAAGCAAGTTTCGCAACATCCACTAAAATCTGCGGATAACTTTCAGCCGATTTGCCTATAGCAACCTGAACCGCTTCATCGACCGCCTGCTCACGGGCCCTTCTTATTATCGCATTGGCAAGCCAGACAAGAGGGTTGTAAAAATATGTTATCTGCAGCAACGCCTGAGCAAGATTAATCCACAAGTCACCGCGTTTGATATGGATAAGCTCGTGAAGCAGTACAGCTTTTAACTGCTCTTTAGTCAAACTCGGTGCCAGATTCTGCGGCAGCAGGATTACCGGCCGAAACAGCCCGCAAACCGCAGGGCTTGTTGCATTAGGCGAGGTTTTCAGCCTGACTTTTCCCTTCATACCGAGCAATTTGCCGCACGATTGAACCAAATCTTTCAGACCGCCTGTTATCTCATCGGCCTGTGCGACAAGACCCCTGACAAACATCGCCCGCTGAATCAGCAATAATATCAAAATCAGCAACGCAACCGCCCAGGCCAGGAACACCGTCCCCTGCCAGCTAATGGAAACCGGTACCGCAACCGGTTTTTGCTGCTGCTCGACTCCCACCGTCGAGGCCTCAATGATTTTTGCCTGCTCTTTCTGCCATTCGAGACTTCTCAGGTGAGTTCCCGCAGGGTCGATTTGCTTATACAATTCAGGCTTCGGCTCTGTGATTGCTAATCGCGGCGCTTTTACTATTTGGCCAGCCTGTTCAACTTGTCCAGGCGGTTCCATCCGGCCTATTTTTATTTCGGACAGTTTATCACCAAACAGACCTCCAATGCTCAGCGGTGATGATATTGAAGGCGGTATAATCAGCTTGACCAGAACGAGCAGCCATACGCAATAGCGAAATACCGCTCTTACCTTTCTGCGCAACAGGAAATCCAAAGCAAGCAGTATCAAAATCAGGATGCTTGCCTGAACGAGCATGACAGCAGAGAAATTGACAAATAAACCACCGGCTGAATTTAACCTTTCGATTATCGCATTCATAATAAGGTCTCCGCAAAACTATCTTTTTCTTTTCACTTCCCGCTTTTTACTTTTTACCATTTTTTCTATTTCGTCGAGCTGCTTTTTGGAAACGTTATTTTCCAGCAGAAACTGCATCATTGGAGTCAGCGCTCCGTCGAATGCCCTTTTGACGGTGCGAAGAATCTCACCTCTTTGCGCTTGTGTTTTTGTTATCGCAGCGCTGTATAGAATAATGTTTCGAACCCTCTTTGTTCGCAGCAGGCCCTTCGTGACCATTCTGTCCATAAGAGTTTTGACGGTGCTGTAGGACCAGCCCGTCCGTCTCTGAAGCGCTTCCTGGATTGCAGGGGCCGCACATGGCTCGGCCTGCCATACGGCCTTTATTATCTGCCACTCGGCCTCTGTTAATTGATTTTTTCTTTCTGCCATAATAAAGCCTCCTTATATTTAATTGTGTAGATGTTACTCTACAGTTGTAAAGATTGCAAGAAAATAATGAAAAATATTTAAAATTTTTTTTACAACCCAAAATCGGCCTGTTCAGCATTTGAGTCAGGTATGTTCGAATCTGATATGTTCATATCGGGTATGTTTATATCCGGCGTGTTTAAGTCAGGTACGTTCGAATCGGGCATATTGAAATCGGCTACTTCCAATTCTTGTGGGATTATTATGATAAAAGGCTCATCTTCCACAGGCAGTTCAGCCTCAAACGTTAAAATATCGTTACTATCCTCTTGTGCCTTAAGCTTGATCAGGTAAGGGCCGTTAGTAATATTTTCCAATTCAAATCCGCCATCGTAGTCCGCAACGTAATTTCGCAACCCAAAGGGCAAATCCCACCAGTCCGGCTGCACCGAGATTATTATTTCACTGCCGGGCGAACCATCTTCGAACTGCACCTGCCCACGGACTTCAGTACCCTTTTTCAGAACTATCTCCTTATATTCAATATCATTGGGACTTTCGAGTTTCACAGTAACTCGCTGCAGCGCATAATCAGGTAATATTCCAACTGTATTTCCGAATACATTCGGACTGGTATGGATAGCAGTGAGATTAAAGATTCCCCTGCCAAGACCGCCAAGAACTAAAAAACCTTTCTCATCAGTTATCTGCTCAAAACCAGTATCAATGATTTTATTTACATCTATCGGATTCGTGATGAAAATTTCAACATTCGAAACAGGCTCATTCGCCTCATCCATTACCAGCAGGTCAATCATACAGGCCTTTTCAAGCTTGAAATTTTTTACTTCTCTCGAATCGCTCGACAGATACACAACAGGTAATTTCTCCTGCTCGGTGATACCGATATATTCTTTTGACGTGATTTTAATCTTATAATTTCCATCCTCTTCGACGTCTTCGAAACAATAAAAGCCATTCACATCAGTTGTTGTAGTATAGTTTTCTACAGACGAGATTGTAACATCAGCATCAATTACAGCTTCTGCCGTCTCAGCATCGGTAACCAGGCCGGTAAGCAGACTTTTCGGGGCAATTGCAGCACTTTGCTGAGCTTTCATTTCGCCGGCTTGCTTTGCTTCTTCAAGCCGATTTTGTATTAATGAGCAGGCTATAGAAAAAATATCGGCAAGCTCTTCATCTTCTGTTACTGAACTCAGCCTTCGCAGAGTCTCTGCGGCACGCTCATCACCAACCTTTGCAAGGTAAAGTGCAACAGCCAGCTTTACTTCTCTGGGACGGTCCGAGAGCATTGCTATAAGCCCTTCGATATCATTGGCCTCGAACATGTCCCCAATCTGTTCTAATTCGATTTTTAATTCCGTTTTGACACTCTCTGCCGTAGCTTCTTCATCGAAATCCTGCTCTGTTTTTGATTCCTCCGGAATTAAAGCCTCAGTTAAGCTGCTATCAGCTCTTTCCGCCGTCCCTGTTGGCGGTGTTTCTGATGTAGTTGTTAAGAGCAGTTGAGCCGCGAGAAGACAGCCTATTATCAAAACTGCAGCTATTACCAGCCTGCTTATCCTGCTTTTAAGAATGATTCGCCATATAGAGTGCTTTGACCGCATAGCTATATCGAATGCTGCAAAACCGTCACTGAGAATCCGCTCATCCAGCTCGGCTCCGGTAGTGCAGCGTATCTTCGCTATTGCTTCTTCCAAATTAGTATTATCAGAATCTGTCTTCATATTATTCTGCCGTCTGAAATCGTCCGCAGCTTGTCAAGTCCGTAACTATACCTCGCACGAACAGTGTTGACTGGTATATCCTGCATCTCAGCTATTTCCCGAAATTTTAAACCACCCTGCAAATGCAGCACTATAACCTCCCGCTGCTGTAAAGGAATTTGCGCGAGAGATTCAATCAGACTCTGTTCCTTTTCAATCTCCGAATCTAACTCCTGCGTCTTCTGTGAACCTGTTTCAGCCTGTCCGCTTCTGTCCACTTCTACAACCTGATACATTTTCCTGCGGTGCCTATCTCGGATATGATTTACAATATAGCTTATGAGGTAATTTCTGAGACCTCCATATAACCTGAACCTCGCAGCAGTATTTGCAAAAAAAACAAAAACTTCATGTAATGCATCCTCAGCCTCATCAGCCTCATTCAACAACAATGTTGCTATTGTCAGCAGTTCGTCTTTGTACTTCTCATATATCTGACGCAAAGCTTGCCTATCACCATGCCTCAGCTTCCAAATAAGTAAATTATCTTCTAACATCTCCCGATAATCCCTTCAGTCTTTCAAGCCAAAACTAAACATTTTAACCTGCAGCTTTTGTTAAAAATAAAAATAACTTTTTCTAACTTCGCAATCTTCCCGGCCTATAGCACCCTTCACTAATTATTGTATCACTTTTTTGCTTTCCCGTGCGAAACATTGAAAATTTACACTCTATGTCAGATTTTCGACTGATTACCGGCTGCTCTTTTAAAAAATCTGCCCTCCGCTGCCGAATACAGGTTCAGGGCTTTTTATTCAGTTTAACTTTTCGCACGGCTGATAAAATCTGAACAGACAGGCTTGAAAAATTAGTTTTTATGAAAATCTTTATTGACAAATTCTATCTTCAGCAGTTAAACTGGGACAAAAGGGCAGTTTGGAGCACCCTTTTATCAAATGGATTTGGTTAAAAGAGAGGGATAGATAAAATGAAGGAGCTATTTACCACCGGGGAAGCTGCTGATGTTTGCGGAGTCAGCCAGCAGACCATTATCAGATGTTTCGATTGCGGAAGAGTGGAGGGTTTTCGTGTGCCAGGCTCAAAATTCCGCAGAATCCCACGCCAGAGCCTTGTCAGGTTTATGAAAGAAAATAGTATTCCGCTTGATAAGCTTGACTCCGGCAAAAGGAAAATTCTCATTGTTGACGACGATGCCGAGATTGTCGAGCTTATGGTCGATGTCCTTGTCCGCGACGGCAGGTTCGAGGTCAGAACCGCAGCAAGCGGTTATGAGGCCGGCATGCAAACTCAGCAGTTTCATCCCGACCTTATACTGCTGGACTATATGCTCCCCGATGTCAACGGTAATGTCGTCTGTCACACAATAAAGAAAAATCCTGAGTTTGAGGACATCAAGATTATTATCGTCAGCGGCGTAATAAAGCAGGATGAAATCGACCACCTGCTCAAATCTGGTGCGGAAGATTTTATCAGAAAACCCTTCAACATAGGCGAGCTTACATCCAGAATCAGCGAGGTTCTTCAGCTCAAATAAAGAATGTTTGTAGTCGATGGCAGAAAATTTAGAAACTGCGATAGCTTTCCATAAGAGGGTGAAACTAAATGCCGGACAAACCCGCTGACACAACAGTCGCTCGACAGGTCGAACTTGCTGTTTGCCGGCTCAGCTCGCTATCGGCCTTACCTCCAATTGCCGATTTGTTTCTTTCCAGACTGAACGACTATCAGCTTACACCCACAGGCTTAATCGAACTCATAGAGGCTGAACCGGCATACACAGCAAAATTGCTTTCGTTATTACATCAACAAGCTCTATCCGGCAAAGAAAACTTACGTACAATCAATCAGGTATTGGAAAAGCTGCCTTTGAGAATTATTCGTGACGCCTTATTATCTGTTAATATCTATTCAGTTTCAGAATCAAATCCCGAAAGGCTCCGGCTTAGAGAGCAGCTTACCCGTCACAGTATTGCCGTCGGATGTTGCGCCGAACAGATAGCTGAAATCGCTTCACCTCATATCGAGCCGTCACTGGCTTATTCAGCCGGCCTTCTGCACGACCTCGGCAAACTGGCTCTCGACGAGGCTATGCCGAGAAGTTTTATCAGGCTCATAGAGCAGGCAAAGACGGAAGGTGCTTGTATTCGTGATATTGAGCGCAAAAACTTCGGCATCGACCACACAATCCTCGGAAAAAGACTGGCTCGCAGGTGGCATCTGCCTGAGCAAATTGCCCTGACCTGCTGGCTTCATCATTCCGGTACAGCCGCAATTTATGAAAGTATGCCCGAAGCTGAAATTGCACCTGTTGTGCAGCTTGCTGACATAATCGCCAGACAGTGCGATATCGGCTGTTCCGGAAGTTACGATTCGCCGACTCTGCCGCCGCAGATTATTAGTATGCTGGGAATAAGCAACGCACAATTAGAGCAAATCAGACAGAACCTCCCCGATACTGTTGCACAAAGAAGCGAATTTGCCGCTCTTGTCTCGAAAGGCTCTGTTAGTAAAGACTCTAAGGCATTTCACACAACTGCAGTCCGGCTCGCAGAAGAAAATACACAGCTTTCCGAACAAAACAGTCAGTTGAAAATCGACTCGAACAGTATGAAATTTATAACAGAATTTCTTTCAAAAGTCAGCCCGACAGATGGAACTACTGAAGTTGCTGAAGTTTTCGCCTGTATGTGGCAAAAGTTCTATCAGACCGGCCTGGTCTGCTTATATCTGGTCCCTGAGAAAAATTCTAAAACGCTTGAAGCTGTTATTGTCGAAGAAACATCAAAGGCAAGCTCTTGCTTATTGACCCTGCCGAATGAAGTTCTTGCGGTTCCAAAATCGATAAACCGGGATTTCGGGATTTTTGATGCTTATGACGGCCTTGATTGGCTGTTCAAGCAATTGAGTGCGAAGTTTGATTTAAGCAGAACTATCGCGCTGCCGCTATTTTCAGGCCCGAAAGTAATTGCTATGCTCATCTTCGAGCTTCGTCACCCCACACGAAAATCACTTCTTCTGGATAGATTCAAGACCGTCGCTTTAACAGCCGGCACAATTCTCGGTTTGGCTGTTGCTCATCAAAAGCAACGGGATTACGCCGAAAAATTTGCCGATTTTGCCGTCCCGCAATCCAAGAAGAAGAAAAACGATAAAATTTCAGCACCAGAAAAACCTGATGAAAGCTCAGCCGGTGCAGATAACACGCTCGATGCCCTGGCAGAAATGGCCGCCGGTGCTGCACACGAGCTGAACAATCCTCTTTCCGTAATTTCAGGCAGGGCTCAGCTACTTGCTGACAGCGAAGACGATGAGGAAAAGAAAAAAATCCTAATCCAAATCCAAAGCAACGCTCACCAGATAAGTCAATTGACCGAAGATTTATTGAGCTTTGCCCAGCCTCGCCAGCCAAAGTTAAGGAAGGCCAACGTTGGACAGATAATCGAGCAGGCGGTTAAATCAACAGCTGACAAACTAAAAACTCAAACAGGCAATGTTAAAATTGAGGTGGCTGAAGACGTTAAGGACGTTGTTGTGGATTCGGCGCAGACCGTCACTGCCCTTGCTAATATTATCTGCAATTCTTTCGAGTCGTATATCAGCAAAACCGGTCCTATAAACGTTACTGCCTTGACATCCGCCCCGAACGGCCGCGTTTGCATTACAATCAGCGACCTTGGCTGCGGTATGGACTCCGAGACCGTTCGCAAAGCTGTTTTCCCCTTTTTCTCAGCAAAACCGGCAGGCCGGAAAAGAGGAATGGGCCTGTCCATAGCTGAGCGCCTGATACATTGCAATGGCGGCTCAATGGCCATATCAAGCAGACCGGCTGAGGGAACAATCGTAACTGTTTACCTGCCAAGCGGATAGATAACTCCTCTAATATCAAAATGCCCCGATAACAACTAATCCAAAAAGGTATTAAAAAACCGCTGAAAAGACCTTAGACATCCATTATTAGCCTGTTTTTTGCTAAATTTTACCCGGACTAATTCCGATATAATAATGTTCTGGAGTTGCAAAGACATACTTCTTTTTAATCAGGGTGAGCAGATGGAAATAGAAAAATTAACAGAAGATGTTATTTACGTCGTCCTGCCCCCTGAGCCAAGAATAAGAGAAAAGCTCAAAGAGCTTAATGAAATGGTCAGCAAAAATTGCGACTTTAATGTCGTAATTGATTTTTCGTACATAGAGGTACTGACGTCCATAACCATATCGAACCTGATTACGTTACAAAGTTGGCTCGATAAAAGCGGGTACAAACTTGTCTTATGCAAGGTTGCCGTAGTAACAAAGTGTATATTTGACGTAGCAGGTTTGGACAAGGTTTTCAAATTTACGGCTGATAAATTCGATGCCCTCTCGGCTTTAAAACAGAGCGATCCCACCGCAGAAAGCTAAAAACCAGCCCATTTTCACGCTTTTCTCCTCGTATATCAGTAGCTTACCCCTTTATAAGCCTCTTTTGCAGGATTCAGACCCTGGCGACGAAAATTAATGCAAATTCAACTACTGCAAAAATTTTCTTTTTTGTCAGGTATTTTTTGCTTGACATACGGGTTCGCCTGCGCATAGAATATATCGAAATTTAGGGGTTGCTATTTAGGGAGAATAGTTGTGAAACAGCGCAATATTTGTATCTCAATAACTATAATAATAATTCTTTTTTCCACATTAGGCTTCTGCGAACAGAAAGTATCCTCGACTGCTGACAAAAAAGCCCAGGAAAAGAAACCAGTCACTGCAAAAAAATCCACGCTTGGCAAAAGCACTAAACTCGACAATAACACCGCTCTCAAACTACTTGAACAAAATGTCAACCTGTCTGACTTGCGTTCTGATATGTCTTTCGGCCGGGCTATCGAAGTCCTGCGTAATTCAACAAAACCACCAGTGAGAATAGTAGTCCTCTGGGGACAACTGGAGCAAATAAATGTCGGGCCGGCCAGCCGAATCTCTATGGATGGTTTCTCCGAAATACGTTTACGAACTGGTTTGAAGATTTTGTTAGCCTCGGTTTCCAACGGGCAAAATCAATTAGACTATTGGACTACCGAGGGAGTAATCGTCATTGGCACAAAAGATGCCAAGCCTAAAACCCAAACAACACGCCTTTATAATGTTTGTGACCTGACTTCACGTCCCGCCGAGTATTACGCCCTCGGCGCCGGGATTAACCAACAGCAGGGCAGGCAAATGGGAGCTGGCGCTTACGGGCAGGGGTTCGGACAAACCGGGTATGGGGGCGGCGGTCGTGGGCAGGGATATGGCAGGACGGGAACGTACGGAGGAGGGGGAGGATATAGAAGTTTTGGTACAAGAACAATGGGCTTAAGAAGCAGTACCTCACTTTCAACTGGTGGCTGGGGTGGCCAGCCCTTTGGAGGCGGAGCCGGTGGTTTCGGCGGCTACAACCAGAGGGGTATGGGCGGTATGGGATTCAACACTATCGATACTCAAATCAGACAGCAACAATTGTCTGGTCTTATAAAAAACACCATTGAGCCGGGCACCTGGAATCCATAATCGAGAGAAAGCCGTTTTCAACTGAAAATCCCAGGGAAAATTCCACCATTTTCCGAAGAAAGGTCATTTCCTGCCTTAAAACAGCCGAAAAAACATAGTATCTTTTACTTTTTTATTAATTAACTCTATATCTTAAAAGAGAAAAAGATAAATCGCGGAATAAAACCGCATTAAAAATCAGCTGCAAATTAGGGGAGTTTAATATCATGACTGATGAAATGGAGCAATTAGAACAGACAGATTCCTGCGAAGCAGTAGAAGAGCTTCAGGAACAGCAGGACGAGCAAGGCCAGCTCTGGGATGGAACAGAACGCCGCAACGGTGAAGACCGTCGCCAAAACGCCTGTTCGCATGATGAGCCGGATCACCGAAACGGCGAAGAGCGTCGAGAAGATACACCGGAACAGCAGTAATCCTGCCGAATCGCTGATTCCGAGGGGGGGGGTAAGGTAACAGAGCATCTTTATCTATAACAGTCGCGCAGAAAAGCTTTTAAATCACTTTTCAACAAAAAAACTCTAACGAAGTCTAAAACCATTCCTGCAGCCGATTACCTGCGGCTCATCAGGAAAAACCAACAAAAACGTAAACATTCCGAACAAATGCTATCAAGGGTTAAATTTATTAAGTTAAAACACCAGGAATTTACCCCGTTTTTGGTTGATTGTAAGACAGAATAAGTATATAAATATGTTGAGCCCAAACAGCTGATATTGTGATTTTCTGATAAAGCTGAAAACATTGTGGAATGATAATGGAATATAATACTCAAGTTAATTTGGAGGACTAAGGAATGAATTGGGGCACCGTAAAAAAGAATGATACCAAAAAATCTTCTGACAAAGTTGTTGAGCTGCACCCTTCAGGCAACGCCTCTTCCGGAGCGACAGCCGTGAAAACAAAACCAGCAGCAACCAAGGCAAGAGGTGAAGACCTCGATAGCGGCATGGAACTTCTGGAACTGGACTTTCTATTGAGCATCATAGAAAATACCGACGGAGATGATAAGTACGAAGTCACTATGCGTAAGCTCTGTTTTAAAGAAGTTATTCGCAGAGACCAGCAAAATGAAATTGACAGCCAAGCTGTAAGAGCTTACGCACTAAATGAGAACAATCTATACGGCAAGGGCATCCAGTGCGAGGCAATGAAAGAACTATCGGTTCGTACCGAACAAAATATTAAATAGAGATTTAACAAGCAGGATATAAGGCAGCCCGACTTTGCCAAAGCGATTTTTTTGATAAAGTTCGCTTTGCCTGTCGGGGTATCACAGGCGGGACAAGGATGTTTGTTTCTGGTATCAGAATTCGTAATAACAAGCTGGCAGAACTAAACGATGGGGACTTTTTTAGTACAAGCAGTTGCATCTGCTTATAGTAACGATGGAGAGACTATTTGGGTTACTATGCTGGTTCTTGTCGTAATTGCCGCTGGAGCAGGAGTTTGGAGTTTCGTAAAAAAGAAACCGGGTAGAATAGACGAACAGCAGGACGATTTCGCTTATTATAGTTCCTCCCCTGAAACCGGACTCCATCAATGGAAACTACCTTTACAACAACAAGAGGCAATCGAAACACCCGAAAAGCACTTTGCCGTCACGACATCAACAAAATCCTCTTCTGATTTAGAGACCGCCCTGGCAAGAACCCCCATAAGCCGGAAAAAAGGCGCCGCTGATAGAAAGCAGCCGGACCAGAAGGGGGGCATGGAATTGTTAGACCTGAATTTCTTATTAAAAGCCGTCAGTGATACCGGGCATAACAGCAAAGCAGATATTACAATGCATAAGCTCATCTTCAAAGAGCTTATCCGCCGCGAAAAGCTCGGTGAAATTGAAAGCAAGGTCCTCAAAGAGTACGCGCTTAATAAAGGCAGTCTCTACTCCAGGGACGTCCAGTGTGAAGCGATTAAGGAGCTGGCCTCGAGAACAGAGCGGGGCTCTGATACAAATTGCTGAGCCAGAGCGTCTGAATTTTGCTCCGCCTTAAATCTCCCCCAGTGACTATTATAACCAAAAACGATTCGTCTCGTTTCCAAAATACTCCCAGATGCTTCGTAGAAGTGAATATGGCAGCTAACAAGTCCGAAAATACAGTTAAATCAATTTATTTTATTTTCCCATCAGCATGGTGCCGCCTAAACGTTATCCCTCTCGAACTGACTGCATTAAATATCTGTTATTTATAGGGCTACCTCAAATAGCTTTTTAAACCTCTTTGTTCTTAAAGCACATCCGGATTTCAGCCGAATCTAAAACCGCCTCAGCTTTTTAAAACAAATTAGTGAAAATAAGGATTTATGAAGGAAAAACTGCGATATAAAAGACTGCGCGAGCTCGTAAGCAAGGTCAATCGGGCGCGCAAAAAACAGGAGAAAAAAATAGATTTGATCTGTAATGACCTTATCTGTGCCCAGAGAAAATTTATCAAAAGCCTGAGCTCATTCAGTTTTACAGCAAACTTCTATGAAGCAATCATTGCCAAAACCGACTTAAAAGAGCTCTTCTCTATCGCCGGCAGACTCATCAAAGAAAGAATAGGTGACGTAAATACTGTCTTCTTTATACGTCGGCAGAACGGTTTCGAAATGTACGCTGTCGGCCAGGCCCAAACATCCTCATCGCAAAATCAATTGGAAAGCTACTTCACAGACGAGCTTGTGGAGAACATTTGTCAGTCAAATAAATTATGTGGTCTTGACGAGTTGCTCGAAATTGGCCTGCAGGCCGGGCCGAATTTCCTGAACAAAATTTCAGCTGTTACAATACCACTGTCAATCTCAGGAACGTCCCATGGTTTTATTTTAATTTATCAAGGCTCAGACCAAAAATTATCCCGCGACGACATAAGCAGCATAGCAGCCGTCGCACCGGGCCTCGCACGGGCGATTAACTGCAGTAAAACAATCAGCTGCCGGGATGATTCCTGCCAAAATTAGCTCCGCATCATTCTCCAGGTACGAGCCCCCCGGCAATTCTTCCAAATAGACTCATCCTGTTTTTGGAACCTCCGCCTTAAGATATAATGGTATCTCCTGCCCGCCCTTAGCCAGAAAGTAGTTCGAATTAAACCTTTCATCAGGAAAATCATCAATCATTTTATATGCAATCCTGTGGCCTTTAGTAAAAGTGTTTGGTTCGACGAATTTATAGCCGTTTGCTGCAAGCCAACTCTCTGGAGCAAATTCTTTACCTTTTTTAACAAACGCCTTGAAGGCAGCCAAATCGCGTGAGCTTTCTTTTCTCGGCCCAATAATCATATAACCGGCTGCCAACAGTTTCTCCAGGTATTCGAGGCTCTTAATCGGTTCGATTATCTCATTTGCTTTCATTGTCAGGACCTTTTCGATTCTAAGATTGTTTCTACTTACACGAGCACATTCTTTCGTAGTCTAAGGGAAATTTACGACTAATTCAACAATTTCCGGGAAGGCTTAAAAATATATGATGCTGAAAATTCTTGCAATATGATATTTTTCTGTTAGATTTATTGCTGTTTTGAGTTTACCGGGCAGGTAGCTCAGTCGGTAGAGCAACGGACTGAAAATCCGTGTGTCG
>CAYXGT010000068.1:0-15675 GCA_964464635.1 uncultured Pirellulales bacterium
GCCCCAGCCCCCAGTCAAAAACGCCAAAGAGTATTTTCATATTTTTTTGCTGACCGTATCCTTTTTCTAACCTTACTGCTCCTCTTCCTTGAAAAGACCAGCATCTGTATCGGCCTGTCTGTTTTTATGACTCTGTAAACCGAGGTGCTCGCAGCCTCGTGCCGTAATTTCTCTGCCGCGCCTGGTCCTGCGCAGGAATCCTGTCTGCAAAAGAAACGGCTCGACCACGTCCTCGAGAGTATCTTTTTCTTCACCAAGTGTCGCGGCAATTGCCTCGATTCCTGCCGGCCCGCCGTCATAGACCTTCGCAATCGCTCGCAAAAACGAGCGGTCAAGCTCATCGAGACCCAGACTATCAATCCGCTCCATCTTCAGTGCGTTTTCAACTATCTCAGTGCTTAGCCGGCCTTTGCCTTTCACCTGTGCATAATCGCGGACCCGCTTGAGCAGCCGGTTTGCAATTCTCGGTGTTCCTCGCGAGCGCGCTGCTATCAGTTCAAGCGTTCCGTCTTCGGTTTGCAGACTTAACAGGTTCGCTGACCTTTTTAATATGTCCGCCAGTTCGTCCGGGCTGTAAAAATTAAGGTGATACAGCATTCCGAATCGGCCGCGAAGCGGCGCGCTTAAAAGTCCCGCCCTTGTTGTTGCGCCTATCAGCGTGAACCGTTTCAGCGGGAAGTTTATCGTTTTTGCGTGCATGCCGCTATCCACTGTAAAGTCCACCCTGAATTCTTCCATCGCCGGGTATATGAACTCCTCGACCGGCGTGCTCAGCCGGTGTATCTCGTCTATGAATAAAATGTCACCTGTATTAATATTGCTCAACAGGCCCATCACGTCACCGGCCTTGACCATTGCAGGCCCGGATGTGCACCGAATCCTTGCGCCCATCTCGTTTGCCACAACGTTCGCAAGCGTCGTCTTGCCCAGCCCCGGCGGGCCGTAAAGTAAAATGTGCTCCAGGGGCTCACCGCGTTTTTTCGCCGCGGTCATCGCTATCGTAAGTTTTTCCTTAACGTTATCTTGGCCTACGCATTCGTTAAGGAATCTCGGCCGAAGCGATACGTTGAAGCTCTCTTCCTGCTCATTTATCGGTCGCCTGCTTATTACCCTGTCTATCGCCATAATTTAATCGTTGAAAAAAATTAAATTTCAAAATTCTGTATTCTGTGTTCTATATCCTGTGTCCTGTCTTTCTTACACTTCCACGCCTTGTTTTAACCTGTAAACCAGCGGCACAAGCTCTTCCGCTGTCTTTATATCCGGGTGCCTTTCACACGCAAGCTCGATAAGCTCCATCGCCTCGTTTCTCTTTTCGCCCCAGGCGATCAGGATTTCCAGCGTCTGGGCCTGGAAAGCCTTGAACTTCCTCTCTTTGCCGGCTGCAATTTCAGCGCCCGCAGCGAAGCTTTTCAGCTTGCCCTTAAGCTCGGCGATAATATGCTGAGCCATCCTTCTGCCGAGAGTAGGCAGTGACGTTATTATTTTTTCATCTCCGTCTTCAATTGCCGCTGCGACGGTTTCAATCGGCAAGGTCAGGCTGCGAAGACCCTTTTTTATTCCGATACCTTTTACGCTGATGAATCTTGTGAAAAATTCCTTTTCTCCGGCACTTAAAAAGCCAATCATCCTCGGCACGAAAGAGCCGCCGCCGGGCGTCCCCTCGAAATATTCCATCGTGAACAGCCTTATGTCACTGCCGATTTTATCCGACAGCGCGTTCACACAATAGGCCGGCAGCATTACCTCGTAGGTAATCAGCCCAACCTCCACCAGACAGCTCTCGCTGCCGAGGCTTAACAGTTTTCCTTCAATTTTAGCTATCATCCGCGAGCATCTCTTCCAAAATTTCCGCAGAATCTTTTACTAATTGTGAACAAATGCTCCTGAAAAGTCCTTCTTTTGTGGCTTTATCCATTCCTTCTGTGGTCCGTATGTCACAACCAATCAGGGCCTGACAATCTGTCGATTTATTTCTTTGGCAAAAATCATCGGCGAACGCAATAATTTTATCATAGGGATTGTCTTGTCCCTTTGCGAACTTCAATCCGAGGACCATAAATGCGCCTGTAACCGCGCCGCAGGTGCCGTCAATGCGCATTCCGCCGCCGAAACCGGATGCGATTTTGAGGGCCTGCTCATACGGAACTCCAAGCTCCCGGCCGTACGTGGAAAATATGGCCTGAGAACAGTTGTAGCCGTCTTCGAAACATTTCACCGCTTTTTCTACTTCACTCATTCGAAGTCTCCAATAAATTTCTTGTATTTGCACAGCACAGGGCTGCTGCGATTGCGTCAGCCACGTCGTCCGGCTCCGGCACATCCGGCAGGTTGAGAATTCTCTGGGTGCTTCGCTGAATCTGCTCTTTTTTGGCTCTGCCGCTGCCCGTTATCGATTTTTTTATTCGCGTTGCCGAAAAGCTTTTTACCTCGATGCCGGCCTCGGCACACTTTTGTAGTATAACACCTCTTGCGTGTCCCATCAATATCGCAGTCCTCGGATGCGCATAGTGTGAATAAAGCTCTTCAACTGCTACCACGTCAGGCCGAAAATTCCCCAATAAAAGCTCAATGTCCTCCGCTATCCTGTTAAGTCTTATCTCTATCGAATCTTTCTCATCGGTCCGAAGAACTCCCGCCTCGATTAGATTCTCCTTATCGCAGTCCGTTTCTATACAGGCATATCCGCAGACCTGCAGTCCCGGGTCAATACCCAGTATCCTCATTTTATTTTCCACGCAGTTCCCTCCGGCGAATCTTTCAGCTCTATTCCGTTCTTTTCCAGTCCGGCTCGTATGGTATCCGAAAGTTCAAAATCCTTGTTTTTTCTCGCATTGTTGCGCTGCTCAATCAAAATCTTAATCAAATTATCGGCCAGCTCTTCGCTGCCGCCGGCGGCTTGCGGGTATTCTTCTTTTACTACCCCTAAAACATCACCGCCGAGCTTTGTAAATAAATCATCAATCGCGTTGAGCGTTGTTTTTGTGACATCCGTTTTTTCGAGCAGAGGATTTGTTAAGCGAACCAGCTCGAAGATAACCGAGAGAGCAACCGAGGTATTTAAATCGTCATCCATTGCCGCTTCGAATTTCTCCTTTAGCTCCGCGAGCTGCTGCTCGATTTCCTTATCGATTTCACCGTCGGCTGCCGATTCGATTGCCTTTCGCAGAGCCTTGACTATTTGCGTTATCTTATCGTAGCCGCTTTGTGCTGCGAACAACGCAGCGTCGGAAAAATCGAGCGGGCTGCGATAGTGACTATTCAGTATCAATTGCCTGACGGCAAGAGGCTCATAGCTCCTGGTAAGTCTTTCGTGTACGCCGGAAAACGCCTGCTTGAGTGTGATAAAATTGTTCAGGCTCTTACCCATCTTTTGACTGTCAACTGTCACCATATTGTTGTGCAGCCAGTACCGTACAAACCGCACACCGTTAGCCGCCTCCGATTGCGCTATCTCGCATTCGTGATGCGGGAATTGGTTCTCTATGCCGCCGCCGTGTATATCGATTGTCTGGCCGAGATACTTCATACTCATTACCGAGCATTCTAAATGCCAGCCCGGATAACCCATCCCCCACGGGCTCGGCCACTGCATAATATGGTTCGGCTCCGCCTTTTTCCATAACGCGAAATCGACTGCGTTCTTTTTATCCGGCGAGACCTCTACACGAACGCCCGCTTTCATCTCCTCGATGTTCCTTCCGGATAATTTACCGTAATCGGCAAACTTCGATACGTCAAAATACACCGACCCATTGACCTCGTAGGCGTAACCTTTCTCGAGCAATTTCTTAACCAGCTCTATCTGCTCGATGATATGGCCGCTCGCCCGCGGACTTATGTCGGGTCGAACACAATTGAGCTTGTCCATATCCTCGAAGTAGCTGCGCGTATAGAATTCGGCCAGCGCCATCGGATGTTTCTTTTCTTTCTTTGCAGCTTCCGTAACCTTGTCCTCTCCCTCGTCCGCGTCGTCGGTGAGATGACCCACATCGGTAATGTTTTGAACATAGGTAACTGCGTAACCAAGATATCGCAGATACCGTATGAGGATATCGAAGCTGACGTAGCTTTTTGCGTGTCCCAGATGTGCATGTCCGTAAACCGTCGGCCCGCAGACGTAAATACCCACCTTACCTTTTTGCAGGGGCTTGAATTCCTCCTTCTTTCTGGTCAAACTGTTATAAAGCATCAACGCCATCAAAACCACCTCGTCATATTACAAAGTTCTTTTGTATTTTCTTTTTATGAGTACGACTGCTGTTGCCGCTATCGCCTCGCCTTCGCCTATCGGCCCGAGCCCTTCGTTTGTTTTGGCCTTTACGTTTACCGCGTTGAAATCTATCCCCAGAAGTGAGGCGATACATCTTTTAATTTGTCCCTTGAATCTCTCGAGTCTGGGTTTTTCGATATGGATTATCACATCCACATTAACTGTCAGCCAGCGCTGCTCGGCGAGTATATCTCTTACCTCGAGAACCAGCCGCTTGCTGTCGATATCCTTGAATTTTTCGTCGGTATCAGGAAATAACGTTCCTATATCGCCCATCCCTGCCGCCCCCAGCATAGCATCTATTACAGAATGCAGCACGACGTCACCATCACTGTGTCCGAGAAGACCCTGCGGGTAAGGTATCTGAACGCCGCCCAGCATCAGGCGTCTGCCTTCGGCAAGCTTGTGTATATCACTGCCGATACCTGTCCTGTACTCGTGGTCGTGCTCTTCAACCATCTCTTTTACTTTTTCCTCTTAAAGGATTCCTTTCGTACTCGGTATGTCGTCTCCGGCAATTTTGACAGCAGCCGCCAGCGATTGGCCCAATCCCTTGAAAATCGCCTCGGCAATATGATGACTGTTCGTACCGTATGGCACGTTCACGTGCAGGTTAAACGCGCCGTTATTAGCAAAGCTGCGCAGCAGCTCTTCGAGACACTCGACGTCGAAGTCACCTATTCTTTCCGTCCTGAAGTTGACATTATAAATACACTTAGCCCTGCCGGACAAATCGACGCTCACATTCGCCAGCGCATCCTCCATTGGCACCGAGCTGTGCCCGTATCTCGCTATGCCTTTTTTGTCGCCCAGCGCTTTTGTCAATCCCTGGCCGAGGCATATCGCTATATCCTCTATCGTATGGTGAGCATCGACGTTCAGGTCGCCCTTGGCCTTTACAATCAAATCGATTTTGCCGTGCTTGCTCAGGTGCGTGAGCATATGGTCGAGAAAACCGATTCCCGTATCTATCTCGTATTTACCGACGCCGTCCAAATCGAGCTCGACGAGAACATCCGTCTCTTTTGTTTTTCTTTTAATCTGCGCTTTTCTATTTGCCATAAAAAGCCCCTTATCCTGATAGAATCTCCTTAATCGCCGAAAGCAGTTTTTCATTCTGCTCTCTCGTGCCCACCGTTATCCTCAGCTTATCCTCGAGAGGCGGCACTTTCCAGTACCGAACATATATATTTCGCTTCTCCAATTTTTCGAACAGAATGTCAGCCGCTATTTTTTTGCTCTCGGCAAGTATAAAATTCGCAAAGCTTTTCGGAACCTTAAAATCAAGTGCCTGAAGCTGCTCTGTTAAAAATTGTCGTTCCGCCTTTATCTTTTCGATATTGCTCTTAAAATACTGCTGGTCTTTAATAGCCGCCGCCGCCGCCGCAATCGCAACCGCATCGACATTATAAGAATCCTTAAGCTTCATTAAACCCTTTATCAATCCCTCATTTGCAATCGCATATCCGAATCTAAGCCCCGCAAGCGAATAGCCTTTGCTCAGTGAGCGAAGGATTATTACGTTATCGAACTCTTTAATCAGGCTGATGCAGTTCTCTTCCGCAAAATCTACGTAGGCCTCGTCAATCAGCAAAACGCCTTTTATCTCGTCCGCCGCGGTTGCCATCTCGCTGGCACTTATGAAGCTTCCCGTCGGCGCATTGGGATTGCACACAATCGTCAATGCCGCCTTACTTTTAACAAGCCCTGCCGGCAGGTTAAATTCATCGTCGAACGGAACCTCGATTGCCCTGCAGTTCTGCAGGTTCGCAAGCACCGGATAAAGTGAGTACGTCGGCACGGGGTACGCTACAGGCCGCCCCTCATCGCAGAATGCGCGTATCGCCATACTTAACAATTCATCTCCGCCGTTACAGGCCATAATATCTTCGAATCTTACTCCGTGAACCTCTGCCGCCGCTTTTCTGAATATATCAGCCGCCGGGTCGGGGTATCTGCGAAGCTGTTCAGCCTTTATTTCCGCAATTGCTTTTAATACAAGCGGCGATGGCGGATAGGGATTTTCATTGGTATTCAGCTTTACCACGTCAGCCTCTTTAGGCCTGCCCTCCGTAGCCTCGGCGAAGGAGGGCTGATACCCAGGCCGATACCCCTCTGCCTTTTCAATATTTTCCCGAAAATAACCCATAAATAAGCTCCACCTGAAAAACAGTAAAGAATTATACGAATCTTTAGATGAAAATTAAAGGAAAGATTTTGCAACTATTTACAAAAACGCACGATGGTGTAAGATTCATTTTTTGCAGTAATCTATCAGGCGGGCAACCTCGCTTCGAAGGTCTCTGCGGTGAACAATCATATCTATAAAGCCGTGCTCGAGCAGAAACTCCGAGCGCTGGAAACCTTTCGGCAGCTCTACCTTGATGGTCTCCGCTATTGTTCTCGGCCCGGCAAAACCTATCAGAGCTCCCGGCTCAGCTATGATGACATCGCCTAACATCGCAAAGCTCGCAGTGACACCGCCCGTCGTAGGGTCGGTCAGAATTGGTATGTAAAGACCACCCGCTTCGTTGTACCTGGCCAGTGCGGCACTTGTCTTGGCCATCTGGCCAAGAGAAATAACTCCCTCGTGCATCCTCGCTCCGCCGGAGCAGCATACCGCTACAAAAGGAAGTGACAACTCCGCCGCCATCTCCGCCGCCGCTGTAAACTTCTCGCCGACGACGTACCCCATCGAGCCCATCAGAAAATTCGGCTCCATTACCGCCAGCACTACTTCTCTCGCTTTGATAAAGGCTTTGCCGATTTTTATCCCTTCTTTTGAACCGCTCTTTTTCTCATCCGCTTTTAGCCGGCTCTTATACGTTGTGCCTTTGTACTTGAAATTCAGCGGATCGCTGCTGTTCAGATCGCCCAATACCTGCTGAAATGTCTGCTCGTCGGTGAGGTATTCAATCCTCGTATCCGCGCTGATTCGAAAATGGTAATCGCATTCCGGGCAGACGTTCAGGTTCTCCTCGACTGCACTTTTGTAGAGCGTCTTCTCACAGCCCGGGCACCGCATCCACAGCCCGTCCGGCATCTCTTTTCTCGGCTTCAGCGAGAAACCATTCCATTGCTTTTTTGTTTTTTTGGCCATAACAATATTTTTAATGTAACCGCAATCAGGAATTGTACCATAAAATGATCTGTTTGCCTATAACATTACCTGCACGCCTTTCGAATCGCCTCTATCGCGGTTGCTCTGTCCCGCTCGGCGAATATCGCGTTGCCCGCTACCAGCGTATCCGCTCCGTAAGAGACTGCTATTTGAGCTGTTTGCGGATTTATCCCTCCATCCACCTCTACTCTTATATCGGGCCCGACCATTTCCCTGACCTTAGAAACCTTCTTCGCCGCCTCGGGCATAAAGTCCTGTGCGCCGAATCCCGGATGCACGGTCATCACAAGTATCATATCGCACAAGAGAGCGAATTCTTTTATTGTTTCAGCCGGCGTCTCAGGATTAAGACACAACCCTGCTGTTACACCGTAAGAATGTATCTTCTCGATTAATTTGCCGGGCTGTTTTTCAGCCTCGATGTGAAAAGTTATATGATTAACGCCGGCCTCGATGAAGGTTTCTGCATATCGCGAAGGCTCGCTTATCATAAGGTGGCTGTCGAAGACAAGGCTGCTGTATTTGCGGAGCTTTTCGACTACGGGCGGGCCGATAGTAATATTCGGCACGAAGTGGCCGTCCATTATATCTAAGTGCACCACCTTCACGCCCGCCGATTCCACAGCCTTTATCTCATCTGCCAGGTGTGCAAAGTCAGCGCTCAATATCGACGGTACAACCTCGATTGAGCCTGCTTTTGGAAGCCGTTTAGTGTTCATTTTTTCAGCCACTAAGCTTTTCCTTAATTTTTTAAAAAGCAGATAAACTGTGAAATCAGAGCTCGGCATGGCTCAGTATATAGATTTTAATGCCGATAGCAAGAAAGTATTTGTATGTACACCACCAAAAGGCCCACTTTAAGAAAGTGCGTATGATGCGCTTTCAGGGACAAACTCAACTTGAACCCTTTTGTGTAAGGCTACACCGATTTTTCTCAACATAGCAAGGCTGTAACCGTTGTAATCGGCGTCTTCCAAACGGCTGATAACCGACTGCGTTGTTCCGACGAGCTTGGCTAATTGTTTTTGGCTTAAACCGGCTTGCATCCTTAGCTCGTAAATCTGTTCCGCTATATTTAGATTTTCTCGTTCTCTTTCGAGAGACTCAAGTCGTTTCTTGTTATCTCCGATATAGCGTTTATGTAAAATCTTCACGGCATTACTGGTTGTTTTTTTCTTCTTTGTCATAGTTATAGCTCTCCTGTATAAGTATGAGCTTTTGGTTCTTTCTCATAGTTTCGTAAATTGCTTATTGCTGTTTTAATTTCACTTTTCGGCACTTTCTTAATTTTGGTACAACCGTGTGAAAGAAGCACTACGTCCTTGCCGATAAAGGCGTATAATATACGGTAATTGACGTTCCCATATTTTGACCGCAATTCATATATGCCTTTATCCAGATAGTCACAAATCGGCCTTCTTAATTCATATCCTTTTTCCTGAAGTAACTCTATTCTTGTAATACATTTATCTTGAGCTTTCGCAGGGATAGTATCAAGCCATTCGATTAGTGGCACACTTCCATCTGCTTGATTGTATATAACTATAGTCGTCCTCGGCATCCTGACCTCTATTTATAATATCGCATATTTGCGATAATAGTTCAAGCAAAAAATCGATATTTTTAAAAAAATAAATTTAGCCCTATAAAACTTTTTTGTCTTAAGATGTTAAAGTACCCATTATTTTCTATTAAATCCAGTCAATTTTTCTTGAAGAATCTCTTAAGGCGGTGATTAAAGGCGCATAAGCACATTCTCTGCCTCTTTTCCGGTTGCATTATATATAAAGAAGTGGTAAAATTATGAAGGTTCTATTACACAGGTAAATAAAAGGAGATTGCCTAAGAGACGAAAAATTCCTTATATGTCATCGGCTGCGATGTTTGTGAAATTTGTTACATTTTTAATCAAGCATAATCATTGTTTTTGAGGTAATTGCGAGACCTGCAAAGTAGACCGGGCAGTATTAGAGGTTAATTTGTTTGAGCAAAAATAGAAAAATCTAAATAGTTTTTATGCTTATAATATATACTAAACTTTAAGTGTATTGCTTTATGAACCCAAAGGTTTATAAATAAATGTTGTTACTGAAGAATTATAATGAAACCTAAGAAATTAAATTTGCTTGAAAGAATAGGTTTAAGTGTGCTTTCAGTTTTCGGATTAGTGAAATTAGCTAATGCAGGAGACATAAAAATAATAAATAATAGTCCAAATGTTGCTGGGAGTTCAATGAATATTAAAAATATTGAAGGAGCTACAGAGGGTTATGATGCTAGCTTTGATTTTGATTACAATCCGAGTGGTACATCTAAACTTAGAATTTATTCTTTTAATCCTAATTGTCTACCATATACAGATAAGTTATCAATAGATAGCAGGGGGATAAATAGTGTTACCCCTTTTCATAATGAACTTTATTGTAATGATAATGGTGTTGATGCTCAGAATTTTATAAAGTTTAAGATTCAAGATAATACCCATTTAGAATGGAAAACTATCTTTGCAGAAAGATATGGTTTGGATGATATTAATGATGTGAATAATGTGAAGAATGTTTGGGATGTAAAAATAGTTAATAATACCTATTTGCAATTACCAGATTTGGTTGATCAAAGCCAAGGGGTATATGACAATATATTAAGAAAAGATTATAACCACGCCGACCTCAACAGAGATGGAAAAGTTGATTTTAAAGATTATGCAATATTTGCAAATAATTGGAAAAGAATAGATTATGGTTGTAAAAGGAAGCAACCCAAATGCTTTAGGAGATTATGCTGACTTAACAGATGTTTATGATGCAGAAGGGAATTTAAGTTTATATGGGGATGGAAAAAATGATTATGGTGATTTAGAAGTTTTTGTTGGTGAATATGGTTGGGATGCAAACGACCCAAACACCTGGTAAGAACAAACAGAAAAGCTGTTGCTTAAATTAAAACATCTTCGAAGGTTTTTCTGACATCTTCAATCTGCTGATTATTTAATTCATTTATTAAAGTATTTATTTTAGTTGAAAAATCTTCTGCTTTTAATATCATATCATTGCATGATTCTTTTGTTGCTTGAGAGGTTTGTTCTGTTTCTATGTAGTATTGTTTGTCAATTCTTTATTTATATAAAAAATCGAAATTTTTCTTGATAAATCGGCCTAATTTTATATAATACTCATAATTGGGGGAGGCCCAACTTAGGGGCTGCGGAACTCCGCACGAAAGAGCCAGCAGGCCAAGTCAAAATTTATTCGTAAGCTCTTTATTAACAAGGAGTAGCGAATGTTCAATGATCACGAATATCGAGTATCTGGCATCGAGAATCCGTCCTCATTTCTCTGGTTTTTATTGAAAGTTGGATGTTCGACGTTCTATGTTGGACGTTTATCCTCTATCCTCACTCCTCTACATCTGTCGAGAGAGCTCTACAAATCAGCCCTTTTTATGCAAAACGAACCCAATTTGTACCACGGGCATCCTGCCCGTGGCTCATCGCTAAGTGTCTGCGGTATAAGCAGATATGTAAATGTATGTCCTTCCGGATTAGCCGAAAACGAGCGAAAAAACGAACCCAAACGAACCCAAAACGAACCCAATTTTAGCCCAAAATTGGCTTCGTTTTTACCGAACAAACCCAATTTCAAAGCCAATTATGTTAATCTGGGTAATTTACACCAAAGATACTTGTGCTCTTATGCACCTGCGTCTCTTCGAAAATCCCTGAAATCTGCGCCCAATAGTTTGCGGAATTATTTTTCATCCAGGATTGCAAGGCAGAGGAATTTTTTGCCTTCGAGAAATTCGAGAGAAGCTCCGCCGCCAGTCGAGATATGGCTGACCTTGTCTTCAAGGCCGAGCTTCTGTATCGCGCTGGCGCTGTCACCGCCGCCAATTACACTGCGGGCGCCTTTATCAGTTGCATCCGCCACGGCCTTGGCGACGGCCTTGGTTCCTTCATCGAACGGCTCGGTCTCGAATACGCCCATAGGCCCGTTCCAGACTATTGTTTTGGCTCCTTCGAGTTTTTCCGCGAAAAGTTTTTGTGTTTCCGGCCCGATATCTAATCCCAGCCAGCCGTCATCTATATCTTTACCAACGGTTTTATGCTCTGCGCCTGCTTTCGCCTCTTTGGCTACGACTGAGTCTTCGGGCAGAACAACTTCGCACTCGGCATCTTTGGCCTGCGTAAGCAGGGCAGTCGCTTTATCAAGAAAGTCGTCCTCAACCCGGCTATTTCCGATTTTGTGTCCCTCGGCCTTGAGAAAGGTATATGCCATCGCGCCGCCGATGAGTATCATATCAACCTTATCGATAAGGTTCTCGATAACGCCGATTTTGTCCGACACCTTTGCTCCGCCGAGAATTGCGACAAAGGGTTTTTCAGGATTGCTTACAGTACGCCCGAGAAACCTGAGCTCTTTTTCGATTAAGAAGCCGATTACACGTGGTTTACCTTCCATAAGCGTAGGCACCGTGTACATTGATGCATTGTCCCTGTGTGCCGTTCCGAAGGCGTCATCGACATATACATCTGCCAAATCTGCGAGCTGTTTTGCGAACCCGTCTTTTGCTTCGCGGAGCTGCTCATCTTCCTTCGCAGCTTTATCCTTTATAGTCTCTTCTTTGTGGAATCGCAGGTTCTCCAGGAGCATCGCCTCTCCGGCTTTAAGCTCGGCTGCTTTTGCTTTAACTTCATCGCCTATGCAGTCATTGACAAAAATGACATTTTTTCCGAGAAGCTGCGATAGTCTTTTCGCAACGGGCTTCAGCGAGAGTTTTTCGTCTATTTCGCCTTTCGGCCTGCCTAAGTGGCTCATTAGAATCAGTGCTCCGCCTCCATTGAGCACCGCTTTTATCGTCGGCAGGGCTTTGACTATGCGGTCATCGCTGGTAATGTTGCAGTTATCGTCAAGCGGTACGTTAAAATCGACTCGCATCAGAACCTTTTTGCCTTTGACGTCGATATCAGCTACAGTTTTCTTAGCCATAGTAGTCTCCTGTGTTTCTTTGAATGCGATTTTGTTAAGCCTTTGTATTTCTATTGATGAGATATTTCGCTATCACACTGTTCAAACTTGCCTTTGCTGTTTTTTTCTGTGCGTGGCTGCGGAGGATATCCAGGTCGGTTTTCCAGGCCACGTCTCCGGGGGCCAGCAGAAATATGCTCTGGGGCTCATAGGTATCATAAAGCCGGCCATCCTTGTAATAGTAGTGCGTCTGGCATATCTCGGTTGCGTAGGCCCGCATAAGCGGGGGGATATCGTGCGGCAGGAACCAGAGCTTGATTTCCCGCTCGGCCTCGGCGGCTGTGGCGGAGGCGTGGATAAGATTATCCATTCGATTGTCGATGGTTTTTCCCTTTGCGTCTTTGATTGGCACCAGTGTTCCCAGCGACCTGAGGCAGCCGGGCCTTTCCTCTCTTGCCTGGATCGGGTTGGTCGGGCCTGCAATTCTGCGGATTGTCTTCAGGACATCGGCGCCCTGATAAACAATCGTGATGACTCTGCGTTTCCATTTTTCATTTTCAGGGTAATGGGCCTTGCCTGTAATAAAATCGAGCAGGGCATCATAAAAAACTTTTCCTTTATGCTCGGCGTAGTGTTCTTCAGCAAGCATTATGTTGACATTGACAATCTTGGCGGCTGCGAAACGCGCCCCTGTATGAAATTCTGATAGCTGAGAAAGGATAAATCCCGTGATGGAATTTTTAAGGGCGTCCGGCTTAATGAGCACGAGTGTTTGTTCAAGCTCTTTTTTATTCATCTTTCTATTCCTGCAAATAAAATGCCCTGCAACAAAAAAGCACCGGTGCAATCGGCATTTCGCAAGATGCGTAACACGGACATCTTGTCCGTGTAAACACGGGCTGGAAGCCCGTGCTACAACGGCCCGTCCGAAAGAGCACGGGCCGCTGTCGCTAATTTTACATCTTTGCAATTCTTTTCATAATATCAACCGTTCGCTGCGAATATCCCCATTCGTTGTCGTACCAGCTTACGACCTGGACCATATTGCCATTTGTAATTGTGCACAGAGAATCGAAAATGCTCGAAGCCGGATTGCCGATAATGTCACTGCTGACAATCGGCTCATCGCAGTATTCGAGTATGCCTTTCAGGCCTCCTTCAGCGGCAGCCTTAAAAACGGCATTGACCTCGTCAGCTGTAACCTCCTTCTTTACTTCCGCTACGAGGTTGACGCAGCTTCCGACCACAACCGGCACACGAAGTGCATAACCGTCGAGCTTGCCGTTCAAATCCGGTATCACTTTGCACACCGCCTTTGCCGCTCCGGTTGTCGTCGGGATAATATTCATAGCCGCCGCCCGGGCCCGGCGGAGGTCCTTGTGTATCATATCAGCGACATTCTGGTCGTTGGTATAGCCGTGAACTGTCACCATAACACCTTTTACAACGCCGATTCCGTCGTGCAGCGCTTTGGCAAGCGGCGCAAGACAGTTTGTCGTGCAGCTCGCATTGGAGATACAGCTAACCTCAGGTTTCAGTACCTCGTCATTAACGCCCAGAACCACTGTTGCCTCGATATCGTCCTTTGCAGGCACTGTCAGAACAACCTTTTGGGCTCCCGCCTTGAGGTGGTCACCGTAGCCGCCCTTTGGCGACTCTTTTGTCCGGAAAACGCCCGTCGATTCGACCACAATTTTTACACCCATATCCTTCCACGGCAGTTTCGCAGGGTCCTTTTCACCCAGGACCTTGATGGCCTTACCGTTTATTACCAGGTTGTCGCCCTTTATTTCAACGCTGCCGTCCCATTTTCTCATTACCGTATCGTACTTGAACAGATGTGCCAGACTTTTAGCGTCAGCCAAATCGTTGATTGCAACTAAGTCCAGCTCCTCAACCTCGCTGATTAATATTCTCGTTATCGCTCTGCCGATTCTGCCGAATCCGTTAATTGCTACCTTTGTCGCCATTTGCAATTCTCCTTGTTACTTGGGTTTCTCAATTAGCTTCTTTTTTCTATACCAAACGAACCGGTTAGTTTATTTGGCCCTGCGGTATTTGTCAAGTTTTTACTGAAAACTACCTTTTTGTGTTCAGAACCGGCTTCAAAGTTCATCGCAGAAGTGGTTTTTGCAAAGAGCTTTATACATATTCGATCGTCGCCGGCGGTTTCGGTGTCAGGTCGTAAAGACAGCGGTTGACGCCTTCAATCTGCGTGATTAATTCACACACTCGCTTGAGTTTATCCCAGCCCAGCTCGGTTACAGTTGCTGTCCTGGCATCGACGCTCTCGATGCAGCGGACCACAATAATCCGGCCGAACTCTCTTTTATTGTTCCTGATACCGGTTGCATAGTCATTGAGCAGAACCGCCATATACTGAAAGGCACCCGTTTGGGCCAGCTCTTTTTCTACTATTGCCGTTGCCTTTCTTACCACTTCGAGCTTCTCAGCCGTTACCTCGCCGACAATCCTCGCCGCTAGTGCAGGGCCGGGGAAGGGTATCCGCTCTGCCAGCTCACCGGGAATATCGAGAAGTTTTGCGACCTCGCGAACGTCGTCTTTGCGTAAGGTTTTAAGAGGCTCCAGCACCGTGTATCCGTATGATTTTTCGGTATCGATACCGAGTTGAGCAAGAATGTTGTGCTGTCTCTTTATGCCTGCAACGGTCTCTTCGATATCCGTCAGAATCGTCCCGTGCAGCAAAAACGTGGCTTTGTACTCTTTAACAAGCCTGCTGAAGACCTTCGAGTAGAACGTATCCGTTATTGCCTGTCTTTTCTGCTCCGGGTCGGTTAGTCCCTTCAAGGCTGATAAAAACTCCTCACGTGCGTCAATCAGCTCTACTGCAATTCCCATATCTGCAAAGATTTTTACAACCCGTTCCGGCTCGCCTTCGCGCATCAGGGCGTTGTCAACGAAAATTGTTTTCAACTGCTTGCCGATAGCGCGGTGTCCCAGCACCGTTACCGTCGAGCTGTCAACACCGCCGCTGAGTGCGTTAACCGCAGTTGCCTTGCCGACCGTTTTTTTGATATCAGATATCTGCTCTTCGATGAACTTTTCATAATTCATACTTCTCTCCTTACAAATTTTTTAATCCGACAGGAAAATAACCAAATTCATAAGGACGAAAGTTTAACATTTCCGCAGACGGCTGTCATCAAAATATACTGTCTTTTTGCGAAGTGCTGCTGGCAGTTTTTTCGGCGCACAAAAAAAGCCGGACAAAAACGCCCGGCCTGTGTGTTAGCAATCTATATAAATTATTCGACAGGTTCTATCCCTTCTCGTGAAACTTCCAGCAAATATGTTTG
>CAYXGT010000069.1:0-15098 GCA_964464635.1 uncultured Pirellulales bacterium
TCTCGCTTATATGAACGAGTCCTTCTATCCCGTCCTCCAGCCTGACGAACACGCCGTAATTCATAATATTCACAACTTTACCTTTGACACGTTCGCTGATTGGATACCTTTGTTCGACGTCTTCCCACGGGCTTGGCGTCTTTTGTTTTAGTCCCAGCGAAATTTTCTCTTTCTCCTTATTGACTCCGATAACAACGCATTCTATCTCGTCGTCGAGCTTGAGTATTTCCGAAGGATGCGATATCCTGCCCCAGCTCAAATCTGATATATGCAGAAGTCCGTCGAGTCCGCCCAGGTCCACGAATACGCCGAAGTCCGCGATATTTTTCACGATACCCTTGCGGAGCTGGCCCACCTCGATTTCATCGAGAATCTGTTCCTTGCTGTCACGCCTCTGCTCCTCGATGAGCCTCCGCCGTGACACTACGATGTTTCTGCCTTCGATATCAATCTTGAGAATCTTGCATTTAATCTCTTTGCCGATGAACCTGCTGATGTCACCGGGTTTTCGTATATCGACCTGTGACGCAGGCAAAAAAACCGGAACACCAATATCGACAAGCAGGCCGCCTTTAATCCGCCGGATTACTCTTCCGGTGACAATGTCATCTTCCTTTTTCGTATTGATTATGTGCTCCCAGCCCCGGATGCGGTCGGCCTTTCGCTTCGACAGCGGTATAAGGCCTCCTTCGGTATCCAGGTCCTCGAGAAGAACCTCGATTTCCCTGCCCGGCTCAATCTCGTCGGGACTGTCAAATTCGCTCACGTCCACTACACCTTCACTTTTCAAACCAACCTCGATTATCACATCGTTGCCGATCTGTGATACAATCCTGCCCTTCAGGATAGTTCCCGGCAGGCGGGAATCCACCTTGGATTCGAGCGCTTTTTCCAGATACTTATTATCCTCCTCCGTAAACATTTCATTGACCTGCTTGTCAAGATTCTCCCTTGTTAATCCCAATTTGTTAATTATATTTCTATCTACCATAAATTAATTTCCCCTGTGCAGTCTCTTTTACGCCTGGCAGCGCCGCACATTTACGCCGACAGGCTGACGACTAACAAAAAATTAAGGTTAATAAAAAAACCGCTCATCGGCCCACGCAGCCGACGCATTTTAAAATCGCTTCTTTATATTTAGCTTCCCGATTCAACAATCGGGATTATGTTACTTTCCGGCATCAATCGCCGACAGCTTTTCTGCGAACTCATCGATTATCCATCTCGGCGTCGATGCCCCTGCCGTAATAGCTGCTGAATATTTGCCGAAAACCCTGCTTTTATCAAATTCCTGCCAGTTTTGCAAGTGAAACGTCTGCCTATTATATTTTTTGCAAAGCTCATCAAGCTTGCGGGTATTCGCACTTTCCAGCCCGCCAAGGACAAACATTATATCGACTTTTTTGCATAGTTCAACCGCTGCTTTTTGTCTTTTTATCGCCTCTTTGCACAATGTATTTATCACTTTCAGCTCCGAAAAGCCCTGCATTGCTATCCGGCCGACCATCTTCTCGAAGTGCTCGGCGTTCTGCGTCGTCTGACATACAACGCCTAACTTACTGTCTTTAGGCAGCTTATGCAAATCTTTTTCGTCGCCGATAACAACAACTTTTCTCACACAGCCCATTACACCCTGTACCTCAGGATGGTTTTCGTCACCCACAATCACGACCTCATAGCCTTCTTTTTCAAGCTCTTTGGCTATTTGCTGAACACGTTTCACCAGTACGCAAGTGGCATCTACAATTTTCAACCCCTTCTTCTTTATTTTTTCAATCTGTTCCGGAGCAGCACCATGGCTTCTGATTAATACCGTGCCTTTTTCT
This sequence comes from uncultured Pirellulales bacterium, assembly GCA_964464635.1. Taxonomy (GTDB): domain Bacteria; phylum Planctomycetota; class Phycisphaerae; order Sedimentisphaerales; family Anaerobacaceae; genus CAYLMG01. The sequence goes on from CAYXGT010000069.1 coordinate 1,830, forward strand.
ATCCTGTCAACATTATCGACAGTTTTGAGGCCCTTTTCTTCCAGTTTCTTGACCATATCCTTGTTGTGTATGATAGGCCCGAGGCTGTAAACCTCACCTTCTTCTGCGAGCACCTTCTCTGCCATACTGATAGCGTTCTCGACACCGTGACAGAACCCGCAATTCTGTGTAACTATTACCTTCATTCAAACTTCAACTTTCACAAATGAATATATTACTCGTTATTGTAATCGAGAGGTTCTTTGCCAAGCTCGCGACGGACTTCATTCTGCATCTGCCGCAGCCTGTCATTCAGATACACGGCAAGGTCTCTGCTGCTCATCTTCCTCGCTTCTTTTGAAGTTATCGCCTCGCCGTAACGAACCACCACCTCACTGCCGAAAGAAAAGAGCTTCTTGAATCTCGGCCAGCACTCGAAAGCACCCTCGATAATAACCGGTACTATCACCGCACCGCCGCGCTTGCATAACATGGCTGCTCCCGGCTTGAATTCGGCTATCCTGCCGTCTCGAGTCCTCGTACCTTCAGGATAAAGAACTATACCGCAATCTTGCTTAAGCCTGTCTAAAATTTCTTTTATCGCTGTAATATCCGCCGCATCTCGCCGCACAGACAGTGCATTCAACGATTTAAAAAAAAGGCGAAAATATTTATTGCGAAAAAGACTGTCCCTGCCAAGATAAAACAAATGCCGCCGCAAAAACAGACCGCATAATATCGGGTCGAGATAGCTTTGATGATTACTCACTAATAAAAGTGCACCATCTTTAGGGACATTCTTCATACCCTTTACATCCAGCCGCAAAAAGCATCTGGAAAAAATAATGCACCCGATTCGTGAGACCTCGTACCACACGCTTTTAAGTTTCTCTATGAGCATCGCTTTTTCACTATCTCCAAAAGCTCCTCGACCACCTCATCAACGTCCATATAAGTAGTATCCACAACAATCGCATTCTCAGCCGGCTTTAATGGTCCGACCGCCCTGTTTTCATCACTTTTATCTCTTTTCTCGATTGACCTGCGTACCTGTTTTATACTCTTGTTAATTCCCTTTCTTAAAAGCTCCGCTTGTCTCCTCCTCGTCCGCTCATCCACGTTAGCAGTCAAAAAAAACTTCACGTCCGCATCGGCGAAGGCGACCGTCCCCTGGTCTCTGCCCTCGGTGACAATTTTTTGCTGCTTTTGGGCAAAATCCCTCTGCATCTGTACAAGCCTGGCCCGCACCTGCTCTAAAGACGAAGCGAATTTCGCGTGTTCCGTAACTTCCGGCTGGCGTATCTGCTCGGTAACGTCCTGACCATCGACGAAAACAACCATCCTGCCCTTTTCCGATTCAAATCTGAAATCGGTATCGTCCAGCACACTGACCAGCTCAGCCTCCTCGCTCATATCAACTCTTTTGTGCATCGCCGCTAATGTCACCGCGCGGTACATCGCTCCCGTATCGAGAAAGCTTGCCCCGATTTTCTCTGCCAGCAGTCTTGCCGCCGTACTCTTGCCGCTGCCCGCAGGACCGTCTATTGTTACCACAAGTCTCGCCATAAACTATTCATTTACTTTCACAATTATAATACTCGTATCGTCAATCTGACTCGCAAGTCCCGTAAATCTTCTCCTGTAACCGAGCATGCTCTTTATCATCTGCTCTGCTGTGCCCTCACAACTGTTCCTCACAGCATCGAGCATCTTCTCTCTGCCCCAGAGCTGACCGTCGAAATCAGCCGCGTCTATCAAGCCGTCCGTATAGAATAAAATACAATCACCTTTTTTAAGCTCGACTGTCGCAACCTTATATTCCGCCTTCTCATCCACTCCGAGCACAAGACCGCCTTTATCAAGGTCCAAAACCTCCTGGCCTCTTATCAGAACCGTAGGCTCGTGCCCGCAGTTACAGTAAGTAAGCTGTCTTTTTTCGGCGTCGATAACGGCATAAAAAAGTGATATGAATTCGCCGTCCCTGCACTCATCGAATGCCGTCTTGCTAAGTTTGTCGATTATATCCCGGATTGTCCCCTGCCCGCATTCGCTGCTGGTATAAGCCCGTAACGCTCCTCTGAACAGCGCCATCATCAGCGCAGCCGGTATCCCCTTACCGATAACATCCGAGATAGCGACCATAAGCTGATTGTCACCAACCTTTACGAAATCGTAAAAGTCACCTCCAACCTCGAAACACGGTATGTATTTGGCCGCTATATCGAGACCTTTCATTTTCGGCGCCTTCTCCGGTATCATTCTTCGCTGAATAGCGGCAGCAAGCCGAACCTGCTCCGCCATCTTCGCGCCCTCTACCACTTCGGCATAAAGTCTTGCGTTGGTTATCGCAACTGCACATTGGCTCGCCACCGACCTGGCCAGTGCAATATCATCCTCGTAAAACCTCCTCGACTTGGGACTGTATAAACGAAGCACACCTATCGCCTTGTCCCTGAACCGCATCGCCACCGTAAGCTGGCTGACAAGTCCCTCTTTGATTGTCGCCTCTTGATATTTTACTCTGCCGTCCACCCGCATATCGTCAAGCACCACAGCCTCTCCGGCAAAAGCCTGGCTTATAACGGGGTCGTCCTTTGTCACAGGCCCCTTATTACGATACTCCTCGCTCAATCCGTACGTGCTGCGCATCTGCAGCTCGCCTGCCTCTTCATCTAACAGCCGTATCGAGCAAGCCTTCACTTTCGTTATCCTGACAGCCGCTTCTGCCAGCCTGTCAAGCACCTCCTGCAGCGAGAACCTGCCCGCAGCTAAATTCGCAAGCTGATATATCTGCTCTTCTCTTTCTACCTGTTTTTTTGTTCTTTTTGCCATTGTTACAGTCTTAAGATTAAATAATTTGAGTACAATTATACAGCAATTCGCCCCTCCCTTGTATATAAATTATATACTACTGCCTTGCAAAATAATTGTTCGTTTGTATCATATTAGATTCATGTTTTTTTATAATTAAGGAATGGCTGGCCGGTCACAAGATACGAAACAATGGTTGCAAAGAGGATAATATTTATTGGTTCTGTTCAGGGCGTTGGTTTTCGCTTCACTGTCAATTCTGTTGCTCAGCGTTACCGGCTGGCCGGTTACGTTAAAAATTTATACAATGGCAGTGTTGAGATGCTCGCCCAGGGTGAACCGCAGGATATTGATGACTGTCTTTCTGACATCGCCGAATCCTTTACCGGATATATTCGTGACAGAAAGATTGAGGACCTTCCCCCCGACCCCGCCTGCACCAATTTCAAAATCACATTCTAAAAATATTTAATTCCCCATTTTATGAGAGGTATTCTTTTTATATTTAGCCCCGGTTTCACGGAGGGTTTTCTTCTCCGCGTTTTACGCGGGGTTTGTTTAGCGCCGCCATCACTACCTGTCCTCCGAAGTTTTAACGAAGGAAGATTATTGTGGCGTTGTTTATCCTGCCATTTTGACAAACAAAAAACGGTACCGTAACATCTTGGTAGCCTGTAAAAAGCATAAAATCGATTGTTCGCAGGAAAGCCTCAAAAAACATTATTTTTCTCTGATTTTCCTTGATTGTCAGCAAACTAAAGTCTATAATCAGAGTATATTTTTCATTTAAATTTGAGGAGGCCAAAATGAGGGCTTTTATCTTTATTATCGTATGTCTGTTAGTGGCTGTTCCCTGCTCAGCAGACACCTATATTGTCGACCAAAATGGATTCAAGGATTTTACCACAATTCAGGAGGCTATAAACTTTTCTTGGCACGGCGATACTGTTATTGTCAATCCAGGCACTTACAACGAAAATGTCTATTTCAACGGCAGAGCAATTACGCTTACAAGCACAGAACCCAATGACGCAAATATTGTAGAATCAACGATTATAAACCCCAGTTCAGGTTACAGTGTAACTTTTGACTTTGGTGAAGATATAGATTCTTTGCTCAAAGGATTTGCTATAAAAGATACCATTCTCTGTTATGGTAGTTCACCAACCATTACAAAAAATATTATCAAAGATAGTAGCAGCTATGGTATTGAAGGACAATACAATGCCTCACCAATAATTTCAGAAAATACTATATCTTCAAATCATGACCGTGGCATATATTATTGTAATGGTCCAATTATAAATAACATTATAACATATAATCAAGGTGGTTTGGCTTATTGCTGTGGAGTCCTAAATGACAATATAATTACGAACAATATAACTAATGATGACGGTGCCGGATTGCTTGAATGCAATGGTGTAATAAGCAATAACATTATTTCAAATAATGGCCCAATTGATAATTCGATTTATGGAGGAGGACTTGCATATTGTAGTGGTGAAATATTATACAACATTATTAGTAATAACAGCGCTCATTCTGGTGGTGGGCTTTATCAGTGCGAAGCTACACTTCATCATAATATTATATCAGGCAACAAAGCTGATGAAGATGGGGGGTGCATATACGCAATCAACACAAATATGTTAATATTTAACAATGTAATTGTAGGCAATTATTCCGGAAATAGAGGTGGGGCTTTGTTTAGATGTGAACATGCTCTTTTATATAACAATATAATAGCATTCAATGAAGCAAGTTTCGGTGGTGGAATATATGGTGGTTGCGGCAACTCTTATAATGCGTTTTGGATGAATCAAGGTAGCAATTTAGGCGGAGGAGCAATAGCAGGTATCGGTGATGTTGTTGTAAATCCTTTTTTTGCAATTAATGGTTATTGGAGTGGTAACACTTGGATAGATGGTGATTATCATTTGCAATCCGAAGCCGGTCGTTGGGATCCTAACAGCAAAACTTGGGTTTTGGATGCCAACACAAGTTTCTGTATCGATGGAGGTGACCCTAATTCAGATTGGAAACCAGAACTATGGCCTCACGGCAAGCGAATAAATATAGGAGCATACGGCGGAACACCTGAAGCAAGTATGTCCCCATTAGATATTGGCAACATCGCTGATTTGAACAATGATAAGAAGGTTGATTTTTTCGATATGAATTTGTTTGGCAATCAGTGGCACTTACAGGGATTTTTGCTGAAAGAAGACTTAGATAGAAATGGCGTAACAAATTATGATGATTTATTTATTTTCACTGAAAATTGGCTTTGGTATGAACCATAATGTCAGAGGCAGCTCAATGGTAACCTTGACCCACCCGGACCCTGCTGGGAATAAATTAGGATGACAATGGTTTTGCTGCTTGGTCTGGGTGGGTTATTTTTGAGGAGAGAAAAACAATTAAGACAAAGATGCATTTTATTTTTTATCAAAAGTTTCTTTTAGAAAAATTTCGTCCCATCCGTTGAAAAAAACATTATCGTTAGGTTCGAACTTATTTACGCCAATAAGAGCTGAATATTTATCATAAAGTTCTGTCAGCTTATTAAAAGCCTTATGGGCTTCTTCGAACGGAATTTTGGAGAGCTTATCTCTATCCTTATCCATGTGCGCCCAACATTTATCTGTTAAATTTTTTACCTTTTCTGTGGTTTTTCTAAGCTCATCAATATCTTTTTCCACTTCACAGCAAAGAAGCGTTTGGACGTTCTCGCCTAATGATTCCTTGAAGAACCTTTCTGCACTACCGTGGATACTTTTACGACAAGATTGTTCTAAAAAAATTTTCTCTTCTTCGGTTCTATCCGGATAATCTTCTATCCGTTTCTGGTGGACTTTTTTGTAGATATATTCCACATAGTTTTCAATGGATATTTCACATGCTCTCTTTTTGATATCTTCTAAAACCTGATAAAGGTTTTGAGCTCTTGATGTTTTATCAACAAGCCTTCGGATACCCATAGCTAAATAGACTACGTATGTATTGTTCAAGTATTTTAAGAAAATTTTATTTGGGCAGCTCTTAACATTTTCGTGATCTCTTAACCTCTCTAACATTCCTTTGGCAAAGTAAAGAAACTCCAACTCTTTTTTAATACGGTCAAAGCTCTTTTGCCATTTGTCCCATTTTTTAAAATCAGATTTTGCAGTTCGATTTTTCACAAGATATTATCTCTTGTAATGCTCCCCGTTAAGCAAGTAAAGATTAGGATTTTGCCAAAAATTTATCCAAGCATTGTCCTGAAAATTGTTTCCATTGTCAAGAGTATTGACCTAATAAATAAAAGAATAAATGCGGCTTTTGAGCTTTGCGGTGAAAATTTTTCTTCGTGCTCTTCGTGGTTCACTTTCTGTTTGCTTTTTACTTTATAATTTTTACCTTTTATTTTTTACCTTTTACTTTTCTCTCTCTTTGCCTTCTGTGGCATAAAAACAGTGTTAATCAGTGTCTAAAATTCTTCGTGCTCTTCGTGACCTTCGTTGTTCAATCTTTTTTATCCGTTTGAATCTTATCACGGCTTTTTTCTATAATCTCTGACAGAATCTCAAAGGCGGCACTATCGATTTCACCTGATGCTGTATTACTCAGAACAACCAACCCCGCCCGATATTTTGCATTGAATCCGATAAAGCTGTGATAACCGGCTGTCCCGCCGTTATGCCATACTATATACCCGTCGCTGTCTTCCGAATCCAGAATGTGCCAGCCGAGAGCTATTCTCATAACATCGTTTATTACATTTGTCTGCCTGTGAGTTTTTTCCATTGATTCGTAAAGCTGCGTTTCATTTATTCCCATATTGGCCTTGAGAAATTTCATCATATCATTAGCGCTCGACCGTATCGCACCACAGCCGGCCAGTACAAGAAAATCCCAATTGCCCATAGGAGTTTTAATTGTAATACCTGCCGGCCACAGCGGATTCCTCCCGTATCCCTGTGCGAGCCTTTTCTTCTGCTGCTCGCTCAGGGTTATCCGCGTATCGTTCATCCCCAAAGGCCCGCATATATTACTTACCAATAGCTGCTCATATTTTCTTTCCTCGGCAAGCTCGAGAATATGTCCCAGCAGCCCCATCCCGAGATTCGAATAATCGTATTTTGCACCGGGCTCTCTTTCCAGCTTGTAACTCGAAAGGAATTCGCAAAGCTCTTTTTCCGAATAGAGCGAATATGGATTATTCAAACCAGCCAATACATTCATATTATTAGGTATTCTCGGCAGAGCCGATGTATGCGTCGCCAAGTCTATCAGCCTTATCAACCTGCCGTTGAAGTCAGGAACATTTACATCTGCAGGCAAAAATTTATCAATCGTATCATTGAAATCTGCCTTCCCCCTCGCTGCCGCATCGGCAAGAAGCAACGTTGTAAATACCTTTGTTATCGAGCCGATTTCATAAATCGTGTCCCCATCAGGGGCCTCATTGCTGTCTGAATGAACCTTGCCGTAGCTGAATACCGCGTTTGCATCACCTTTTATTACACCGACACTTACGCCAACGAGTTTTCCCTCTTCCATCAACGGCTTGATTTTATTATCGACTATCGCTTTCAGTATCTCTGTTTGGCTTCTTACATCAATTTCCTGAGTTGTATCTTTTTTATCTTTACAGCAGCAGAGAAAACATAATGACAGAATACAAACCACACCCCAAATTATAAGCTGTTCAGCTCTCGAATTTAACGGAGGCTTTCTTTTCCCGTATTTGCTCATATACTGATGCACTCGGTAAGAATCAATGCTTAAAATGCCTCTTGCCTGTAAAGACCATCGCAACGCCCAGCCTGTCAGCCGCTGCGATAACCTCATCATCTTTTTTCGAGCCGCCCGGCTGAACTATCGCTGCTACACCGGCGCCGGCAGCGTTCTCGACATTATCGGCAAATGGGAAAAACGCATCCGATGCCAGGACAGACCCTTTTGCCTCCTCGCCCGCTTTGCTTATCGCTATCCTGCCTGACTCGACCCTGTTCATCTGTCCCGCACCGACGCCGATTACCTTTTTATTTTTAACAAGCACTATCGCATTGCTCTTGGTATGCTTGACAACTATCCACGCCATCCTCAAATCCTCAAGCTGTTTTTCTGTCGGCTGAACCTTCGTCACAAATCTTAAGTTCTCCGGCTCCCAGCCGGCCAGGTTGCGCTTCTGCAGCAGCAGTCCTCCGACAACGCAGCGAACATCGTACTCATCGGAATCGATTTGCGTTCGTTGTATCGGCCCGGTCTCCATCAGACGAACCCTGCCGCCCCACGCCTTAAGCGTACGAATAACCTCAACCGCGTCAGCCTCGAATTCCGGCGCTATAATCACCTCCGCGAAGAATCCCCCTGCCCCCCTGGCCTTGCCGAATATGCTGTATGATTCCATTATCATTGTCGCAAGCTCGACATCAACCTTTCTGTTAAGTGCGATTATCCCGCCGAACGCGCTGATAACGTCACCCTCGTATGCCTTCTGATAAGCCGCTTTAATGTCATCATCGACCGCAGCACCGCAGGCATTCAGATGTTTGACAACCACAGCAGCAGGCTCGCTGAACTCCTTTACAAGCTCGAACGCTGCATTCGTATCCATAAAGTTATTAAAGCTGATCTCCGTCCCCCCTTCCAGCAGTCTTGCACTGCATACCGAGACCTCTCCGCTCGCCGCAAGTTTATACAGCGCACCGGCCTGATGCGGGTTCTCACCGTAGCGAAGTGACGCCGCCTTCTTAACCGAAATCGAAACCTTCTCGGCGAACTCAGCACCGGCCCGCAGATTCAAATACCTCGCAATCGCTGCATCATATCCTGCTGTCAGAGCAAACGCCTGTCGTGCAAGCTTGCTTCGCACAGCAGCACTTACTCCGCCTCCGCTCGTCTCCATCTGCTTAATCACCTGTTCATATTGTCCCGGCTCTGTTACTACCGTCACGAATTTATGATTCTTCGCCGCCGAGCGAATCATACTCGGCCCGCCGATATCGATATTCTCTATCGCATCCTCGAAGCTGCAGTCCTTTTTCGCTGTCGTCTCTTCGAAAGGATAAAGGTTCACGCAGACAAGGTCAATCGGCTCAATCCCCTTTTCCTTCATCGCCGCCGTATGTTCAGCCTTGTCACGCAATCCCAGAAGTGCTCCGTGTATCTTAGGGTGCAGGGTCTTGACTCTGCCGTCCATCATTTCGCCGAACCCTGTTACCTGCTCAACGTCCACAACCTCAAGGCCGCCTTCTCTCAATGCCTTTGCTGTCCCGCCGGTGCTTATAATTTTCACCCCCATCCCGCTGAGCTTCTTCGCAAATTCAACCACCCCGTTCTTGTCTGAAACGCTGATTAAAGCTATCCTTATCTTAACGTCCATCGAAATCGCTCCATCAAAAAAATTGTCTCTGTCCCTGATTTACCCTCATCCTTAATTCTCAGTTGTTCACTTTTCAGCCGGCTGAAGGCACGCTATCCGCCCCCTTGCATCTGCGACATACATCTTCGAATCGTTAACATTCGCTGAATATTTGCTGACCCCCGTAAGATTCACAGAATACAGCAGTTCTGCCTGGCTATTATCCATCACAATAAGTTTACATTCTTTCGAAATCACATACGCTCTGCCCCTCGACTCCGCAAGCAGCTCCACACCGTCCGCAACCTGCCACTTAAACGTTCCTGATATTTTATCTATCGCCGCCAGCCCTCTCTCTTCCACATATTGATACACAACTCTTGCTGTTACTACAGGCCCTTCTTTAAGAACGGCCCCAGCCTTGTACTTCCACTCGAGTTCACCGCTGAATAAATCTAAGCTGTAAACGTTCGTATCCTTGCTCGCGAATATCAATCGCACTCCGTCGCTCACCATAGGCCCCACAATCTCACCGTCTGCCTTAAACGGCTTCCACAATTGTCTTGGCCGGTCAGGTGTTATACAAAGCATATCGCCCGCAACCGTCGAAAAAACTACGTATTCTTCGTCCGCGAGGATATATGTAATCGGGGAATCGCTAATCGCCGCCGCCTCGAAAACCTGAACCATATTCTGCGCGTTGTATGTATGAACCCGCCTGTCCGAGCCGCCTATATAAAAGAAATTACTATTCCGCGCCGCAGGACAGACAACTCCGAAATCAAAGCTCTTTTCACTTTTGTCCTCACCGAAACCCAAATCCATCTCCAGAAGCTTATTGCCGACAATCGTATAAATCTCGTCCTCAAAATGACTGAATCCGAGAACCGGAAATGCCTCCTCTCCGATACTCCTGCTGAAAAGAACCCTGCCTGTATTCCTGTTCATCGCTACAAGGTAATTGCAGCTCGAAAGCCCGTACACCCTGTCATCAACAATATATAATTGCTTCAGTTCCTCACCGACCTTCATCGGCATCTCGCTCTGCCAGACCATCTCAAGTCCCGACTCCCTGAGGAGCTCCTTCGAGACTAAAGGCTCTAGTACCAGCTTCTGCAGCTCGATCCCCGCATCCTTCTTACCACCGTTACAGCCGAAGGCTCCCGCCAAAACTATTACCAGCAGTAAAATCAATCCGCCTCGCTTCATCGTCCTTTATCCTCTCAAAATCTTTATATTGCAATACTTCTTTTCATCACCGCATCAATCCATCCTGACGTAATCTGCCAAATCCACGTCCTGCTCCTTCTCGAACTCCTGCATCTGCTCTATCCGCTCGATATCGTCCTGTATCCTGTTGGCCAGCTTGAATATATAGGGCTTACCGTCCAGCCGGTTCTGCAAATCTTCCAGCATAGGCTCCCAGCTGCCCCCGTAAAGCTGCCTTTTAAGGATAACCAGCATTCGCTGCTCTTCGCTTAAGCTGTTAACATAGTCGCTGACACCTTTTCTGACAGCCGTTTTACCGCCCTTTTCGCCTTTTTCTCCTCTGCCTGCCATTTATTTATCCCTAAATCCGGTTTCCTTCTATAGGCGGACCAAATCCTGAACAATAAATACTAAATTCCCCGCCCCTTTGCAACATCTTTTCTGAACTAAAAACCAGCCCCGGCGAATTGTTATTCATTAAAAAAAACAGTTAATATTAAATAGTAAATAAAAACCGCCTATCCACGTCGTTGCGCCGGGCAGGGTGTACAGGCCGGACACCGTCGATGCAACGCATATGTTTATGTTCCATCAGCTCGAAGCCCTTGTCGTCGATGAAGGAATCACTATGGTCGATATGAAAACGACCATCGACCAGTTTATTCACGCCTTTTTCGGCCCGGATACCAAATGGCGGTTTCGGCCGAGCTTTTTCCCGTTCACCGAGCCCAGCGGCGAGGTCGATTTGCTGATGGCTGATAAAACCGGCAGAGAGGACTGGGTTGAGATGGGCGGCTGCGGTATGGTTGACCCGAACGTCTTTGACGCCGTCGGTATCGATAGCGAAAAATATACCGGCTGGGCCTTCGGTTTTGGTATTGAGCGCCTCGCTATGCGAAAGTACGGAATAACCGACATCCGATTGTTTTTCGAAAACGACCTCCGCTTCTTGAGACAATTCTAAATTGTTAACCGCAGACTTCGCAGATTACGTTGAATAATAAATACATAGGATAAATTAAAATAATTTATTGCTTTATAAGCACAAGTATAGTAAAATTCAGTTTGGTGTTCTGATTGAAACAGCAACGAGTAAAAATCGAGTTTGCTAACAAAAAGTTGTTGTATATTATTATGTTAGACCAAACCAAGAATGGATGAATATATGCAAGAGGACAAAAAGACTTGTTTTGTTATCTCACCAATCGGGTCTGATGAGTCGGAAATTCGCAAGAGGTCAGACCAGATTCTGAAGCACGTTCTTAAGCCAGCTTGTGATTCATGCGGATTCAACGCGATTCGGGCGGATGAGATATCTGAACCTGGTATTATCACAAGCCAAGTGATCCAGCACATCATCGACGACCCCCTGGTTATTGCAGACCTTACAGGTAAGAATCCAAATGTATTCTATGAACTGGCAATCAGACATGCCATCCGAAAACCCCTTATCCAAATAATCCAAAAGGACGAAAAGCTTCCCTTTGATGTTGCAGGAATGAGAACCATTGCCGTCGATCACAGAGACTTGGACAGTGTTGAGGAAGCAAAGAATGAAATAGTCAAGCAAATTAAAGCAATAATGAAGAAGAAACCAGATGAAATTGAATCCCCCATTTCCGTATCTTTGGAGTTGCAAGCACTAAGACATAGCGAGAATCCCGAAGAAAGATCTTTTGCTGAATTCCTTTCTGCTGTCTCTGACTTACGCTCAGATATTGCCTCTATTGATAAGCGACTCTCAACCCCAGAGAATCTCATCCCTCCGGACTATTTAAGGCAATTTGTCGGGTTATCAAGAAGTTATCCCAAAGAGCTTGATTTTATGATAGAAGAAATCTATCACCGTCTACGGAGAATTATGGACGTAGAGCAACACAGGAAACAGCCATCAAAAGAAATTATGATTGAATTTGAACGTCTTGCGGATTTGTTAATTAGAATAAGGCGTGATATTGGGTAATAACTGCATTCGCATGGATAGAAATTCCGTTAAATTCGTGCAATCCTCGGTTAAATAAATTTATGCCTTAGGTATTCGTTCCTTTTCGTGTTTATTCGTGGCTATTTCTCCACGGTTTATGCTTGTCCTGAGCATATTTATCCTGAGCTTGTCGAAGGACCTGTGGTGAGCAACGTCGAACCAGTCGAAGGGCCTGCGGTTCGCATTTTCTTTACCCACTGTAGGACGCTCATCGCGGCCTCCGCCATAAACTCGCATTTTTGCTGACTTACAGATATAAGCAATGTAATTGCTTATGTGTTTAAGGAAAGTTTGCGTTGGAAGCTTGTCATTTATTTGGCTGCAATATCACGAATTCTTATAACGAATAATTTTTTTACCTTTGGGCTTCTTTTGAAAACCAAGATTAAAACCGAAATTAATTCCTATAGGTTTTATTTCTATTCTAGCCCCAATACCAAACTTACTAACATAGGTTAGAGTTTCTTCTACTTGTTCAATAATCTTATCTTTTTCTTCAGTGGATAGAGTCATATCAGATTGTTCAGCTGTGAAATCTACTATTGATTCAGCTCCTGTATTATCCGGAAAAATAAGTTCGCTTTCTGAACCATCTTTGTTTTCAACGGTTACCGAAATGTCAGATGGTTCTATGTATACCATGTCTGAATAATGAATACTACCTGAAGCTTTAGTCTCTATTGTTTTTTTTGAGTTTTTATTTTCAGTCATAATGTTACCTCCTTTTATGTCAAGAGTTTGTTCTCATTTATTTTCACGCCTAATATTTACTTTTATCAAACGCTGTAAATTGTACTTTTTATTCATAAATAATCAAGTAATCCCGTTTGAATAATTCGTGTCTTTTCTTTAAATTTCGTGGTTAATATTCTCTGTAGACTCTGTGTTCTTGTATGTTGAATTATAGCATGGTTAATGATAGTCTCACTGGTAA
>CAYXGT010000070.1:0-14958 GCA_964464635.1 uncultured Pirellulales bacterium
AATCCAAAAATAAATATCAATACAAATTCCCTCAATTCTGGCTCTTTACACTGCCCGCCGTTTTTCAACTTTTCATACTGAGAGGAGCTCTCGTTCCGCACCAGTACTGGGAAAGGCCGATAGCTTTCCCCATCGCTATCGCTCTGGCACTGGGGGTAATGATAGTTTACGATTTGCTCAAAAAATCGAATAAAAAAATCGCTGTAGCTTCCACAGCAGCAATTACTCTACTCGTCTTTACATTCTCTATGATTGGAACAAACTACTATTACAGCTACCGATGGCAGCCTGAACAAAAAATAAATATGTTCAAAGAGCTTAATAAGAAAATCCCGCCCGATAAATATCTTTTAAGCTACGAAAGTCTGATGTATGACCAGCACGAATACAAGGCCGCTTCCATACAATGTGAGATTGCCTGGTACCTCGACCGTCAGATACACACCGCCCAAACACTCAACGAAATTCTCGAAAAGGCCAAAATAGGCAAATACCCTTATTACCTTATTCCAAACGTACCGCAATTGGCACCTGTAATCACTGAGCTGAGAAAAAGATACACCTTTGAATATATTCCCGGCCAGCAGAGAGTATCAACAAAACACGGCTTCACTTATAAAGGAGGGATGCTTGTCTATCTGATATTCGATTTAAACGGCACCGCAGCGCAGCAGTAAAATTCTCAAAGCCGGCTGCTCAGACAAATCCTGATTCTCACGAAGACTATGTAAAAATCAGTCGGCTGACCGAGTATATTCTTTTTGCAAAGGCTCTTTTGGAACACTATTCACGTCATATAAACTGGCGTGCAGCAGCATCTGGAATCCTAAAAATAACGGCACTACAGAAAGCATCACGGTACCGGTCGGTGTTGCAATTCCTCTCGATGCGTTCGAGTGCCAGACAACCACACCAAATATAAAACCAAAAAGAAACAGCACCCACCCCAAAAGAAAAAGAACCGAAAAATGCGAAAAGTCCCTTACATAATATCGCCACACAATACGTCTCAAATATGCCCATAGCAGCTTCGGCGGAAACTGAAACAGCGCCTTAAAGGGACTCAGGAAACTGACCTCCTGGCCGTAATGAGTGGCAAGCATTACATCCTTGACCTTCGCCTGAAGCCGGTAAAGGTTGCAAAGCATATCAGTCTCGAAAAAATAATCTTTGCTGATATTGTCAAGCTCTAAAAGCTCCAGCGCCGCCCTGTGTATCGCCGTAAAACCGTTCGTCGGGTCAAAAATATTCCAGTACCCCGACGCCATCTTCACAAAATAAGACAAACCCAGGTTGCCTATCAGCCGAATCTTCGGCATCTTGCGAAGTGTCACCCTGTCGTGAAACCGAAACCCCTTCACATAGTCGGCTTCACAATCCACTATCGGCTTTATAAGCTTGCCGATATTGCGGGGCTCCATCTGGCCGTCCGAATCGAGCTTAACCACGATATCGGCATCCTCACTAAGTGCCAGCTTGTACCCTGCTATCGTTGCCCCGCCAACACCAAGATTCTTCTTATTTTCGATTGTCTCTATGCGCTCATCCTTAACTTCGCGAACTACCTGGGCAGTATTATCAGTGCTCGCATCATCCACCACAATAATCTTATCCACAATCGAAGGCACTTTGCTTATCGTATCCGCAATATGAGCAGACTCATTATAAGCCGGCATTACCACAAAAACTTTCAGCCCGTTTACCATTGTTTTCTCCCCTTCAATTACCTTCGACTAATCCCGCACATATTCTCTGCAAAGCTGTGCAACCCTGCTGCGAATCCGCTCCTTAATTTCTTCATCGATTGCATATTCATCTTCGCCTAAAACCTCTGTCCCTCTTAGCGCCTTATCAATCAGTGAGCCAATCAAATCCATCTGCTCTGTCCCCATACCAAGCTTGGTAACCATCGCCGTTCCAAGCCTGACACCCGAACTCTTCCGCCCACTTTTTGCATACGCATACGTCGGCAGCTCTATCCTGTCCACAACTATTCCGACCTCTCCCAGAACCTTCTCAGCCGTCTGTCCCGTCAATCCCTCCTTCAGGCCGGCTGCATTCAGAATTACCATATGATTATCCGTACCGCCGGTAACCACATCATAGCCCAAATCCGAAAGCCTTTGTGCAAGTCTCTTAGCATTCTCTATAATCCTCTCCTGCCGCTGCCGGTATTCCTGCGAAAGCATCTCATTAAAAAAAACCGCCTTCGCAGCAATATTGTTAAAATAAGGTGTCCCCTGAACACCGGGAAAAGTATTGGCCTCGATAAGCTCCCACAACTCTGCCCTCTCGTCCCCTGCCTGTTTATCGTAGTCTCGACCCATCAATATAAGTCCGCCTCTCGGCCCGCCCGACTTATACGTGCTCGTCGTAGTAAAATGTGCAAAATCTATCGGCGACTGATGCACCCCCTCACTAACAAGGCCGGCGATATGAGAAATATCCGCCAACAGAAACGCCCCCGCCTCATCTGCAATCTCCCTGAACCTCGCAAAATCTATCGCTCTCGGATACGCACTTGCTCCGCATATTAAAAGTTTAGGCCTGAATCGAAGCGCCTTCTCTCGTATCGAATCATAATCCAGCCGACAGCTTTTCTCATCCAGATAGTAATTCTCGATTTCAAAAAATTTGCCCGTAAAAGAGTCAGCCGAGCCGTGCGAAAAATGCCCGCCCTGCTCGCAAGCCATACTCAATATCCTCTCGCCCTTTTGCAGCATCGCTGTGATTACTATCTGGTTTGCCTGTGTCCCCGAGTGAGGCTGAACATTCGCGTACCTCGCGCCGAACACCTCTTTCGCACGCACAACCGCTAACTGCTCTATCCTGTCAACAACCTCACAGCCGCCGTGCCGTCTATCCGATATACCACCCTCAGCCGTCTTGTTCTGCATCACCGACCCTAAAGCCGCCAGAACCGCCTTCGAGCACTCGTTCTCCGCCGCCAATAACTGAATGCTGTTCCGTCGCCTGCTGAACTCCCCTGCCAAAAGCTCCCATACCCTTTTATCCGCCTGCTTCAGCGCCGAGAATATCTCATTATGCCACTTTTCACACCGTCCTCCCGGCCCGGCAGTCTCTGCTCTTAACAGCTCGTAATCTGCGCCCGTCTTGTCCCGAAAAATCTCTTTTGCTTTTTCGAGCTTCGCCTTATCTGCCGACATACTACGCAATCCCTTATCTTAGAAAAACCTGATAGTCCTTACAACATCATTAAACGTGATATAAACAGCAAGTATTAGTAGTAGCAAAAACCCTGCTGTCGATAAAGATTCCTGAATCCTTTGACTTACAGGTGAGCCTTTTATCTTTTCGATAATCAAAAACACAATATGCCCCCCGTCAAAAGGCAATATTGGTATCGTGTTAAATGCCCCGATTAGCGCGCTTATCAGCGCTATTATATAAAGATAATATAACTTCGACGATTCCGCTACAACCCGGTAACTGAATGTTAAAATGCCGATCGGTCCCATAAAAGTCTTCGGGCTTACCTGCCTGCGAATCGCCTGAACCATTGTCGTATATCCCATTATGATATTATTCGCCGCCTTCTTATAACCCATTTTCACCGCATCGAAAATCCCTTTCGCCTTGTAAACTCTCCTCATCTGCTCAAACTGTATTCCTGCCCACAAGGTACTTTCCACCGGTGCAACATCAGCCCACTTCTCGCTGCCGAACACCGTTACCCCCTCACTGCCGTCACTGCCCTGCCATTCTATTGCAACGTCGCTGTCCATATTATTTTTCATCTCCCTGGCAAAATCGTAAAAGCTTCGTACCGCCTTGCCGTTGACTGCGGTTATCATTGCTCCAGGCTGTATCTCAAGTGCCGCAGTCTCTTTCCCCCATAACGATATATCCACAGTCTTTGCAACCCGGGCAGTATCAAAATCATAAATCAGTACCACACCGACAACAGCTCTGTTCAGCTTCTCATCTTTAATCGGAACAACCGTAACATTTATCTGCCGGACAACTCCACTCGAATCCGCCCGTAAAACCCCTAAAGCTATCTCTTTTCCCTCATTAGACTCAACTATTTTCCTGAATTTACTGTAGTTGGGATATTCAACACCACCGGCTGCGATTATAATATCCCCTTTGACCAATCCGTTTTCCTGCTCCAAAGTCACACTCCCGACTTTCAGGCAGGGCTTGATTGAATAGATATTGCCCATATCATTTTCTTTATCTGCTGACGGCAGCATGTTAAGACCTAAGGCAACTTCTGTTTCAACAACCTCTTTATTCGAGCCTCCGTCAGCCCCTTTAATTACACGTTCGGCAATCAAAGTCACCGCAGGCTCGAATAAATCTCGTATTATCTCATCAGCCTGCCATTGTTTACTCACCTCGATACCGTTAACCGATTTTACAACATCACCCGGTTTCAGTCCTGTCTCGGCAAACAATAGCTCTTCATCTTCCGGCCTTGTCAGCCCTGCCATCTTCAGACTCGAAGGCGTCATTATTCCAATCTGCCTGATTGGTCCCATACCTCTATCATACTCCTGCGGAACAATTCTATAATCTTCAACGGAGCCATCCTCGTGACGAACTTTCAATTCAACTGCCCGCCCTATATCAGCCAGCGCTACCCACATTCCAACATCTGAAAACTCAAGATTATAGCTGTGTCCGGCAATTTCGAGTATCTCATCGCCTCCCTTCAGGCCCGCTCTGGCTGCCGGTGTATTGGCTGCAACTCCGCCCACCACCGGCGGCAGAAGTTCTATACCCACACGGAAAACAACTATCGACAGCACGACTGCAAGAATCGCGTTAAAAACAACTCCTGCTGAAATAACACAAACACGCTTCCATATAGGCTGGTTCATATACGAGCGGGCATCTTCACTATATTTTATCCTGCCGATATCCTCCTGGCCGAAAATCTTTACATAGCCGCCGAAAGGTATCAGGCTGACCCGATACTCCGTCTCACCTGCTTTTCGCGCGCCACCGACCGTAAATATCAAGCCGTCCCTCTCCGATTCATCATCGGACTCGATATCATCTCCTCTCTTTTTATCTCCCTCGTGTAAAAGCTGCCTTGGCCTCCTGAATAGCATTGGCAAAATTCTAATCCGGTAACCGGCACCGGTCTTTTTAACTCCGAGAACCGTCGGGGGAAATCCGAACGAAAAACCCTCGACCCTCATTCCGCAGAGCTTGGCTGCTATGAAGTGACCAAGCTCATGAACAATAACGACAACACCCAAAACGGAAAGAGCCAGAAATCCCTTCCACAGCACCGCTGCCCCCAAATGGCTGAACAACAAAAATATCCCGACGGCTATAACTGCCAGCCATATAAAAGACAAAAATTTACTTCCCCCGCTTTTTCTTGAATCGCTCCCACCGGCTAAATCCAATTCTGTCCGTTCCTTTTCTGTCATCAATTATTTCCTTTCGGTTTATCCTCTGCACAAATATACCCTATTGCATTATTCACTTCTTCTCTTGCCCACGCATCCGCCGCAAGAAGCTTCTCAAGGCCGGCTTCCCTGTTTACACTGTGCTTATCGAGGCACTGTTCTATAAGTTCGACTATCTGAACAAATCTTATCCTGCCCGCAAGAAACTGCTCAACCGCTGCCTCATTCGCGGCGTTGAATACCGCCGCCGCAGTACCGCCTGCCATCGCAACATCATAGCCAAGCGGCAACGCCCGGAAAACCTCACTATCCAGACGCTCAAAACTAAGCTGCCCAATCTCTTCAAGCCGCAATCGCTTCGCAATACCGGCCACACGACAAGGATAAGTCAGCGCATACTGTATCGGAAGGCACATATCAGGCAAACTCATCTGAGCAACGACCGAGCCGTCAACAAACTCAACCAATGAATGTACTATCGACTCAGGATGGACCAGAACTTCGATTTTTTCAACCGGAATATCGAACAGCCACCTCGCCTCGATAACCTCCAGGGCCTTATTCACCATCGTCGCCGAATCCACCGTAATCTTCGGCCCCATATTCCAAACAGGATGCGCAAGAGCCTGTTCGACTGTCACCTTCTCCATATCAGAAGCCGAAAGTTTCCGAAATGGCCCGCCTGACGTCGTCAATATTATCCTGCTCACCTCCTCTCGCCGCCCCGCCTGCATCGCCTGAAAAACCGCCGAATGCTCACTGTCAATCGGTATAATCCAGGCACCGTTCGCTGCAGCAATCTCGCTAAGCAGCTGACCCGCTATCACAAGCGGCTCCTTATTCGCAATCGCAAGCCTTTTACCCTGCTCAGCCGCCGCCAAAAGCGCCTCAAGACCCGCTGCCCCAACAACTGCGCTTAATACAATATCAACCTCCTCCTGCAGGGCAATCTCAACCATCCCTTTCGCACCGGACAGTATCTCAACATCGCAATCGCCGAGCATCTCGCAAAGCTTCTGATAGTAATCGGGATTTGTAACGCACACAAATCGAGGCCGATACTTCTTTGCCTGTTCCGCAAGCAGTTCGATACTCGAATGAGCCGTCAACGCAAAAACCTCGTAGCTGTCTCTCGGCTCTGCGGCTGCTTCTTTATCCAGCTGCGAATTAAGTGCATCGATTACACGCAGCGCATTTTTGCCTATCGAGCCTGTCGAACCCAGTATTGCCACCTTTTTAACCATAGCCCTGCATTATCGCAACAACACCCACCAATGTCAAGAAATGAACACACGCAATTACCCGTTTCGAGGCGGGGTAACTAACAAGCATACGGTTGTAGATTCTGATAAAGATAACAATATTGATAACCTCATTCAAAGCTGTGCCAATAACAAGCAATATAAACGGGAAAGCGCAACAAGCCAATATGATCTTACACAACCTCTATGGTTTGACAAAATTATGCAAAAAATCGAAAAAGATAAAAAGAAAGAATATCAACAATCAATCCAGAAGCAGCTATATTACTTCCAGAATTAATATAAATAAGTTATACGTTGAGTCAGCGTAGCTGATTGGATCAATCTTCAAGAATCGGCCGAAGGTATGTGAATAATATCTGGCACGGTAGTAATACAAATCAGACTCATCATCAAAACGCCGGCCTGTAAATAGGTAAGGATTGCCTATAGAACTTGCACTGCTCGGCTTGCCATATACATCATAGCTATACTGTTCCTCAATTCCACCATCAGTATTTGAAAGAGCAACTACATTACATAAAGTACAGTGTAGTGTCTGTTATACTTTAACATAGCGAAATGATGGAATGCGTCATTCTTCATCCAGCGTATTCAATGAGTGAATAATCTGGATTGCAATTTTTTCTTCTTCAGCAGATAAATCTAAATACCAGAAGTTAACACGACGAGGCCTTCTCCACCATTCTTTTTCCAATTTCGGAATTTCTATCACAAATTGACTTAGCTTAAATCCATCTACTTGGCTTAATTTTTGACCATCCGGCCTTGAGACATGAAAAGCCTTGTATCTCATACCATTTATTATTCCTTCTTCATCTGGGTATTTTTCATCCGCACCCTCAAACAAACTGGGATGACCACCAAAATAAGCAAACAGGATTTCCTTATCGTGATATTTGAAAGTATAGCTATCAATATCAATCAAATGAGTAACATCTACGATTATTTTTACATTATTAGGTACTTGCAACTTACAATTTTCCATTTTTAAGAGGACTTCATCGTTTTGTCGTATTATATGTTCTGGTCCACCACACGAAGCAATAAAAATAATTGAAACTGATAGGGGTAAAACATTTAAATACCTCATTTATTCAATTCCTTAATTTTCATTATTTTACACTTACTTTTTTTCTTCTTTATACAAGCCATAAAACTTCAGTATTTCAATAATATTTCTCTCATCCACTTTACCTTTGTATATTTCACCTGGACTTGGTACTGGTTCTGCCATAATATTTCCCTCCCAATCAGGTAAAGGAACATTTTTACCATCCACTATAGTGGAGTAATCTATCTCTCCCATTAAATGCCCCGCCTCGTGAGCCGCCACATATCCAGGTATCTTTGCAGGCCAATATCCTTCAGGTCCTCCAAGTCTTGATTTGGCAGATTTTTTATCACCCCAACCACGAAGAATTTTAACAGTATTAGTAGCTTCATCCTCAGCAGGAGTTATTACTTTTGTTGTAACATTGTATTTACCAAATTTACCTGTCCAATGTTTCTCAATTCCCTTATTAAATTTTCTTATCACACTCTTCGAAGCTCCAGGCCCCTGGTAAACCATAGGTAATAGGATTGAAACATTCCCCTTGTCGTCCAAAGTAATATGAGACACCAATCCAAACGGATCGATCCAATTAATTGGATTATTGCCCACATAGCTGTAAAGGTTCATTGAATCAGCGTAACCAATCGGGTCTGTCTGCAGGAAGCGGCCAAGCTCATAGGAATAACATCTGGCTCTATAGTAGTACAAATTAGACTCATCATCTAAACGCCGACCTGTAAACAGGTAAGGATTTCCGATAGAGCTGGTTGTATCCGGCTTGCCATATACATCGAAGCTATACTGTTCCTCAATCTCACCATCAGTATTTGAAAGAGCTCCGATAGAATCCAACTTCCAATAAAGATAATAATTTATTTTGCAGCTTTTTCAACAGTTTTAACGCAGTCTACTTTATTGCTTACTCATGACCTTCCACGAACTTTCACCTTCCTTACGGTTTGGCCATTTTATTTGTGCAAATTGTGTCAATTTATTAAATCCTTTTTGCTCAACCATTTCCGCGTAAAAAACATCTCCTGTATCAAAAAAAACTCTGCATTCATAAGAACCGAAAGAATAATCATCAATTACAGCAAAAAAGCTGTTTGATTCTGTGGGCCAGTTGTTATTTATCTGAATATGACCTTCTTCACTACAATATTCTGCAAAGGAAGTGTCGTTTTTAAACTTAAGTTGGAGTACGTTATTAAGGTCTTTAAATACTTCTCTTTCTTTCGTACCCCAGTAGGTGCTTAATGAAACTGGAATGAAGAAACCTACAAGCAAACCTCCAATCAAAAACAGAAGATGTATAAGCCAAATAAGTATATTTTTTTTACCCATTTTTTAGTCCTTAAAATTATTTCTTATATAATCAGGTACATCCTCCAAAGGAAGATTCCAAATAGGACCGCCCTTTAGTCGTGCTCCCAACCAAACAGATGCCATACCTAATTGCCAATCAGGATCGCCAAAATTAGTATTCCTTTCGTTAAAATAAACACACAGTGTTCCAAAATCTAGTTTCCAATAATAACCAGCAGCCATACTACCAACAAAGTGCCGACTCTGTTGTGGTGTACCATCATAAAAGCGTTCTGCAAAACCAGTGCCACCAAAATTTGTTATATACTTACGATCCTGTACTCTACGAGACCATCTCCCCTCTCTCTCGGTAAGAAGTCTCGAAAAATGTTCAACGAATCCCGTTTCATCGTCATTCCAGCCACCATAACGCTCAGCTAATCTTTCTGCCAATCTCGCAAGGCCTTCAACAGCATCTATTTCACCTTTACTAATCAAATCCTTTAGTTCCTTAGCATAGTCCTCTATTTCCTCGTCACTCAAACCCTTACATAGTCCATATACGTCAATAAATCTTATTGGATTATTTCCAACATAGCTGTACAGATTCATCGAATCAGCGTAGCCTATAGGGTCGGCTTGCAAGAATCGGCCGATTTCAGGATTATACATCCTTGCACGATAGTAGTACAAATCGCTCTCGTCATCGTATCGCCTGCCTGTAAACAGATAAGGATTGCCTTTTTGTGACTTTTCTGCTGTCGTACCATCGCCCGAAGTCATCCAGCTGCCGTCCGTGCCTGCACTTGTCACAACTGTGCATTTTCCGAAAACGTCATACACATAGGCTTCAACGATTTCAGAAATTGAGCCATTCACTTTTGAAAGAGCCACGACGCTCCCCAGAGCATCGTAATGATAATAATATATTCCCGCGTTCGCCTGCCCGCTGGGTATTATCATACATATCGGCTCATCAATACCCGGGCCATAAATAAATTTACGTAATAATGTATCACTATCATCGTATTCAGCAATTACCTGGTCGCCGTCATAAACGTATTTAACGACATCAGACGAACTGTGTATCGTCTTTTTAATCCTTCTTCCTGAATAGTCATACTCATATGAGGCTATAAGCTCTTCGCTTTGATTTTCAATGTTGATTAATCGGTTTTCGCTGTCGTATTCATAAAAATAGGTTTTATCATCGGTTAAATTGCCGCTATCATCATAGCTGTAATCGACTTCTTCTTCATACTCTCCAACAGACCCATACTGGTTTAACATATTATCATCATAATTGTTCTTATAAGTGTGGTACAGTATTGTTGTAGCACCTACATCCATAGTTTCACGATTTCCAAGTGAATCATAATCAAAAGTAGTATCATCAACGAAAAATGATGCGGGATAATCGACTGTTAGCAATTGATAAATATCATCATAGCCGTAACTGTGAACATCCGTGCTGTCAACTGTCTTGGTCAACTGGTTGCCGACTTTGTCATAAGTATAATCGAAGATAATTGTTGTAGGCGTGTCGTCATCCATAGTATTTGTTACTTTTGCCAGCAGGCTTGCAGAAACCTGCCCGATTAAAGCGGTTAAGATTAAGGAAAATACCACCTGAATCCTTGAGAAATGCCTAATCGCTTGATGAACAAATCCCCCACCCTACATTCTGATTGAGATGTCCAATAAAAAAAGCCGGACTCACTTTTCGTAAGCCCGGCCCTATAAGTCCCCCTCAAAATTCAGCAAATATTATCTCTAATCCCAATCGAACTTTTCACTCTTTCCAACAAGCTCTGCAAGTCTGTTTTTTATCTGCTCCTGCTTGAATTCCACCTTCTGCCATCTCTCAACCTTGGCCTCACTTTCCTTGACCTGCTTTTCAAGCTCGGCCAGCCTCTCACGAAGCTGCTCGAACGCCATCTGCTTGCGCCGCACTATCAAATCGAACTTCTTGCCCAGTACCTTACCAAGCTCCTCGACAAGTTTCTCTTTTTCCTTCTCATCCTTGGCTTTGCCGATCTTGCGCATCAGCCCGTCACGCTGACGGTCAAGCTCCTGCTGTTGTTTGAGTATTTCCGCAAGCTCAGGATTCTCCTGCGCTATCATAAAAATCCTTCCATACTTCCCCCATAAAAGCTGCAATTGCCTCTCGTATAATTCAGAATCCTTTCCCTTTATCTCTGCCAGCTTCTCGGTCTCTTGGGAGTAATTTTCTTTCAGCCATGCCAAAAACTTCTCCTGCAGCTCAGCGAACCTCGCCATCATTCCGTCTCTCCTCGGCCCCCTCTCGCGGCCCTCAGGCCCCATTTCACCTCGACCTTCAGGACCGCCCGCAAAGCCGCCGGGGCCTCTCTGCTCGCGAAACATCCGGCGAAAACCCTCTCGCATAACATTCTTAATCTCTTCCTTGAATTTTTCAGGCTCTTTTTCTCGCAGCTTGGCAAGCTCTTCCGCCTTTTCAGGCTCGGCCTCTTTCAGCCTGTCCATAAAACGGTTAATCATCTCTTCCGTAGGCTCAAATTCCCTGAACATCTGCTCAGGAAATTCCTCGAATACGTTTTCAGGCTCATTGACTTCTGCCCAACAAGGCAAAGCACTCGTCACTAACAAAGCCGCCGCGGATAATAAAACTATCCCAAATAGCCTTCTCATATCTCTATCCTTTCCCAAAATTCACTGTCTATATCCATCAGCTCAAGCTCAAGCTCCGTCACGCTGTCCTTGCCGTTACCGTAACCCTGGTCTAATTGCACCGCTAAAAAATCATCCTCCACCTGCTCTATCTCCGCATACAAAACAGAAAGCTCCGCGTCGTCTTCCATAATATTACTGCCGTCCCAAACCGCCGCCGGTATAGCTGCAGCATAAATTCTCGGCTCTTCACGGGGTAATGTCGGCTTCTTGAAAAGTTCAACGCTGACCACAAAAACAAAAATAATAACTGCCGCCACCGCAACAGCCCGGTAGGCCGGCATCCAGTAACGCCTGACATTTCTCTTCTCAAGAGACCGGCATATCCTCTCCTTTATCTGCCAGCAAAGCTCTTCGCTCGGCTCCGGCGCAGGATTCTCCTCCAATATCTGCTCAACCCGACGTATATCTTCCGCTGCCTGCTTTGCCTGTTTAGGCCCAAAAAAATTCTCGAAAAGCTCTCGCACATTTTCGTCTTTTCGCTCTGCCATAATTTCACCCCATTAATTCGCGAAGCCGCTTAACGCCTCTGTGAACCTTCGACATCACTGTCCCTATCGGCTCGCCCCGCATTTCTGCTATTTCCTTAAAACTCAATTCCGAATAAAACCTCAGCAGTATCAGCTCCCGCGTCTGCTCATCAAGATGCTTAAGCTTTTCCTCAAGCTTATCCGTCTGCTCATTTACATTGCGGCTTTTCTGTCTTTGTTCCTGCCTTAATCTTTCTTCAAGCTCCTCTTTCCGGCTTTCAATCACCTTGCTGTCACGATACTTTCTTCTAAGATAGTCATGAAAAACATTGCTCGTCACCTTAAAAAGCCAGCTATCGAAGCTGTCACCCTTGAACGTCCCTATCTTCTCTACTAATTTTACAAAGAGCTCGCTGAGCAAATCATTGCTGACCGCCCTGCTGCCTGACATCCGGTAAAAATAGCCGTAACATCGTCTGCTGTACAAATCCACCAGCTGCGAAAAGCTCTCGGCATCCCCCTGCTGACAGCCGGCTATTATTTCTTCTAACTCACTATGCGCATCCATTTTCAGGCTTTTTCTAAAAATAAAGACGTTTCTTTCGTTCTATTTATTGCATAAATCCTCAAAATCACTATATATTACAGTATGCTCGATAAAACTACAAAACTTATATCCCGGAACACCTGGACAGCCAAGTTCCTTCGTTTTTTCACCTCTTTTTTGCCCGTCTCCAAAAACCGCAAAGGCTCCTGTTCTCGCTGCGGCGCCTGCTGCAAGCTGCCGAACGTCTGCCCATTTTTTGCAACCGACAAAGAAGGCCAAGCCGTATGTAAAATTTATCCTCTCCGCCCCTTGAGTTGTCGCAAATACCCCCGAACCGAATCCGAGCACCTCACAACAAAAACCTGCACATTCACCTTCGAAGAACAAAACTCAAATCACTAACCAACCCGGACAGCCCACTGTAAATTTTTTCGTATTTTTCCCTTGACATAGTTTCATAGTAATTATAAAAGAAAAAATGAGATTTTTGGGGGGAAGGAGAAAATAATGATAACTAAAAAGTACACCCAGCAGCTATTGTCATTTCTGGTGCTAATTTTTATACAAATTTTGAACGCATCTATTTTGCTAAATTGAGAAGGAGGTCTATAAATGTTTAAGAAACTTAGGCTTACGGTTTTTTTCTGCATTATGTTAGCGACAAGCTATGTCTTTGCTGATACTGATCTTGAGCAGGTAAAGGCAAATATCATTTCCTTAATCCAGCAGACCAATTATGCTGAGGCACAAGCACAAACGCAACAATTACTTACCGATTTTCCCGAACATGAGGACATAGCAAGGTCAGTTTGGCAGATAGCGAAAACATATGACGATGCTAAAGAATATGACAGGGCTTTTGAGCTTAATCAATACAATATAACACATTTTTCCAACGATGCAAATGTTGTTCTATCGCAGGTAGAAATTGTCAAATTTCACTTCCGCAACGGAGACAATGCAGCCGTTGATGCCTCTGTGGATGATTTTCTCGCTGCGTTCTCCGACAAACCGGCACTGCCCAAAGGAATTTACCATATTGCGAGGAGATATGATGAATTTAAGAGATACGACAAGGCTGTCGAGCTTCATCAATATAATGTTGAGCATTTCCCTGATGATATATACGCAATGTGGTCGCAGGTGGAGATTATTTACCTTAACATTCGCAATAAAGACGATGCAGCGGTTAATACGGCAGTCGATAATCTTCTTACCGTGTTTGCCGAACAGCCAACTTTATCCCAAGAAATTTATCAAATAGCGAAGAGATTTAATGAGCTTGAAAGATACGACCAAGCCGTTCAGCTTAATCAACACAATGTTGAGCACTACCCTGATGATATACACGCATTGTGGTCGCAGGTGGAGATTGTTTTTCATTATATCCGCGAAGGGGACAATGATGCTATCGATACGGCCTTTAATAAACTTCTCTTTGAATTTTCCGGCCAGCCAACCCTAACCAATGAAATTTATCATATAGCGAGAAGATGTAATGAGTTTAAAAGATACGACAAGGCCATTGAGCTGGACCAATACAATGTCGAGCACTTCCCTGATAATATACACGCGATGTGGTCACAGGTAGAGGTTGTTTTTCATCATATCCGCGAGGCGGACTATGCTGCTGATACGGCCTTTAATAAACTTATCACCGAATTCTCAGGCCAGCCATACTTGCCAAAAGAGATATACCTGATTGCAGACCGTTTAAGTGAAGCCGGAAATAGCGAAAGGGCTGTTGAGCTTTATCAATCTTTAATAGACAGAGGGACTACTACCAGTGATATTTATTTGCGGCAGTTCGCAGTGCTGTCATATTTTGCACTTGGCGATAATGAGGCAGGCCAGATGCAACTTGACAAGTTAACTGTTGACTTTAATGATCATGAGAATTTACCCCAAGTACTGTCAAATCAAATAGCGGAGCAGTTTTATAATAAAGCGCTTCAATTAGAGGGAAAAGGCCTTGCTGCTCCAGCCAGAGATTACTTTCAAAGAGCTGTAGATATGTGGGAGCAGGTAGGTGCAAGCCATACAGAAGTAACCAACACAGCAGATGGTTACAGCTGGGCAGGTCACTGTTATCGCAAGCTAGGGAAATATGAAAAGGCGATAGACTGCTATAGTAATGTGGCTGAAAAGTTTCCCTGGCACGACTTGGCCTGGAATTCGTTACTTCTTGTCGGCAGATGCTATGAAGATATGCAGCAATCAG
>CAYXGT010000071.1:0-14558 GCA_964464635.1 uncultured Pirellulales bacterium
TCCGCTGCATCTGTGCGTCGGTCAGGCCGGACGTGACCTTTTCGCACCAGTCTCCGAAGCGAACGAGGAGATCACGCGCCTGTTCATTGCCTCCCTCCAGATAAGCGTCCCGAAGTCCGGCATACATCTTATGGAGGTTATACCAGGGGGCCCATCTGTTCCGCATGAGTTCGACACGGCCGGCGGCGATGCTCTTCCAATAGTCTTCGCTCTTCGGGATACCTCCGAGGTAACCGTTGCCGTTGGCCTTTTGGATATCCGCGAGTTCGTCGATCATATAATCGAGGCGACGACGGAACTCGCCGTCCGGATCGGCTCCCGACGCCATCATCAGTGAAATCGCCGACAGGTAATGTCCGGCGGTATGTCCGTCGAGTCCACTGCTCTCCCAGTTCCCGTAAGGCCGTGCCTTGGGCTCCAGACCCGCTTCACGCCGGAACGGCGCGAGCAACCGGTTGGGATCATGTGCCAGGAGATATTGACGATTGGCCTTAACCGCCTCGGAAAAAGGACTCTCAAGCAGCCGTACGTCTTTTAACGGGAAAAGCTGAACCGGCTGCTTAGACAACTCCGCGTTCTGGTAAAGACCTTCTTTGGTCTGAGTGATGGGTTTTATGGTTCCGTCGTCATTGAAGTAAAGATACTCCAAACAGACACTCCGTCGGCAATCGCCGCCGGGCATGTCGTTGATGCTGTTGGAGCCGTCGTGGTAGAAGAAATACCACTGCTGCTTGAACTCGATGACCGATGGATGGATGGTAAAGCCAACCTTTGCGGGTCCGGTCACCAGACCGCGGTAGGTCCAGGGCCCCTCCACAGCGGGTGCTGTAGCATAACCGATCTGTTCCGGCTGCGTGCCGGGCACATCCACGGCAAAAACGTTGTAGTACAATTCGCCCCGCTTGAAGATCCACGGACCTTCGGAGTAGTATGGGGTTATGTCGAGTTTCTTGATCTGGCCATCCAGCTCGATCATGTTCGGCTTGAGCTTGGCGAGATAGCAGTCACCATTGCCCCAGGCCAGCCAGGCCGTGCCGTCATCGTCAATGAAGACGGTAGGATCGATGTCCGCGTTGGGCCGACGCGAATCCGTGGTCATACCGTCGGTAATGAGCGGGGTTCCACGGGCATCCTTGAAGGGCCCCGTCGGACTGTCTCCAACGGCCACGCCGATGCAATGTTCATTGTTATTCCTGCGACGCAACGTCGTATAGAAATAGTATTGGCCGTTCTTTTCGATCATATGGGCAGCCCAGGCGACATTGGGTCGGGCGAATTTAAATTCCTCCGGCCGCATAATGGAGCCGTGCGGCGTCCAGGTCTTCATGTCCTTCGAGGAATAGCATAACCATTCCGGTATGGTGAAGAACTGGCCTTCTTTAGCGTTGTCATGACCTACATAGACATAGACCGTATCGCCAACGACCATAGCTGCCGGGTCG
The DNA here is from genome assembly GCA_964464635.1 of uncultured Pirellulales bacterium. Classification (GTDB taxonomy): domain Bacteria; phylum Planctomycetota; class Phycisphaerae; order Sedimentisphaerales; family Anaerobacaceae; genus CAYLMG01. Next base: position 1,443 of record CAYXGT010000071.1, read on the forward strand.
GCCGTGAAAACATCGCGAAAAATGGGGTTACCTCCAGGATTGGCTCCGATGCACTGAGCGGCCACCGCCATAAGAGTAATGAATACGATAAATTGGACTTTTCGGTTCATTTGGATTGTTTCCTTTCATTTACTTGAATTACAACCAGTTAATATTGAACAGTTCCCCACTGCCACTGGTGAATTTAAAATATAAATCGTGGACGCCTTTCGCGTCAGTCACTGTACAGGATTTAGACATTATCATTTTATTTCTTTAAAAACCATTTTATCGAGGTTAACGTAATCACCGTCAATAACCAGCTTCAGCAAATGCTGACCGGCATCAAGGTTTACCGTCTTTTCAATGACTTCCCAGTTTTGGAATCCCGCAGTATTGGGGATTGAAATGATCCCCGTTTTGTTTACGCCATCGCATTCGAGATGCAGCTTCGGGCTGTCATAAGCCGAGGCAACATAGAATGAAATCCGGTATGCGGCAGACTTGCTGACAGTTACTGTATAGGCTGTCCATTCTCCAGTATGGGTCCAACCCACATTATAACCGCCTGCGGAACATTTTTCGATATCCACACCTTCGCTGAGACGATACTGCCCGCCTTCATTTATATTGTCTCTGTCATAGAAAGCATCGCCCGGGCATCCGGTATCGAAGTCTTCGGCTTCAATGGTTCCCGGAATCGTAGTCGCTTTGAAAGCTTCCTGTTTCAACTCACAGACTTCCACGAGTTTCCATTTGGAAAATGAATCGTTTCCGGTATTTGATATGCCCGCTTGATTTCCTTCTGCAGGGGCAGTATTGAGGGATAATTTGATATCCGGGTTTTGTTTATTTGATATTGTTAATAATTCGTTGGAAGCGTCTTCAATTTTCCAGAATTGGCTGTCTTTTCCGGTGAACTCCGAAAGAACAAGGTCTTGACTGGATGTGCTGTACTCTAATGACCTGTTTCTATCCTCGCGATTAAATATTTTATAAATGCCTTTGCCGGTACGTTCAAATTTCCACTGGTTCGCAGCCTCTTTCCTTTTATCGGTTAGTGCCAAATCTGACCCAAGTACCCAACTACTCCTGCTATTTCCCGGTATGATGTAATAATAGGGGGCGCAGTTAATGTAAGCATACCTATCGAGTGGTGGAATGCTGTCCTCGAAATTGAGTTTTAGTACGTATGCCAGTTCTTCGAAAGAGTGTTCGGGTAAACGCACGGTTAATCCTTCTGCGTCCTGCTTGAAAGTTAATGGGAGATATTGGCCGGCTTTGCCATTGATCAATTCAACAGATTTCAGGTGCTTACCGTCGATTCTGTCGGAAGACAATGATCTGAGAATGATTTCTGTCTGACCTTTTTCCAAACCGAGCAAAATGGCGTAAAGTGTCGTATTGTCTTTGGATCTTGTATAACGAACGTCCTTGGCTGTTCCTTCACTCGGAGCTCCCATAACGCCATGCGCAGCTCCCATTTTTGTCGGGCCTTCTCCGTATTTTTCCCATGCACGGGTGGCATAAACAGCTTCGCCATATTTTTTAAGCCATGCACCCATGGTGAGCAGTATGTCTTTCTGTTCCTGAGGTATGGTGCCATCTGCCTTGGGTGATATATTAAGCAACAGGTTGCCGTTTTTGCTTATTCTGTCAAGAAAACCATGAAGGATCTGTTTTTTGGAATAATATCCAAGGCCCTCGGTATAACACCAGCTTGAAGAACTGATTGCATCATCCGTCAGCCAGTAATTTTCGGTGATATCGGCAGGGCCTCCCCGCTCATAATCGAGAACCGCACATTCGGGATTCAGTCCATCTTTATAAGTAGCGACGACTTCTTTGTTCCATTCAGCCGCTTTATTATAGTAGTAAGCTAAAAATTGCAAAAGAATAGGCCGTGAAATAACATGCAGATTGAAATCCTGCCAAATGATATCAGGACGATAGGCATCTATAATTTCTTTATGCTTGTTCAGCCAGAAAGCCTCATTTTTATCTTTTCCCTGCTGCCCGTATAGCATTTGAAGTTTTGTATCATTTGTTCGAGGCACAACGTCATAAAATCCGGTAATGTTGTAAGCATGATGCATTGAAAGAATGATTCTTATATTCTTTTTGCGGATGGCATCCGTTAACAAACCGACCAAATCCAGTTTCGGTCCCATGTCTTTTGCGTTCCAGGGATTGACCTTGCTGGCCCACATCGAAAAGCCGTCGTGGTGCTCAGCCACCGGACCGGCAAATTTAGCGCCCGCATCAGCGAACAGCTGTGCCCATTCTTCAGGATCGAATTGACCACCTTCCGATTTAAGTTTGGGTGCAAACTGCACAAAATGATCTTGCTTGTCCCTTGCACCGGTGATGAAGTTGTTATATGGCCACTCAGACACGTCGCCATAAACTTCTATATGGTGCTTGTTTTCCGTAGATCTTTTGATATACATATTGCGAGGATACCACTCGTTGGCAAATGCCGGAACAGAGTAAACTCCCCAATGGAAATAGATGCCAAACTTGGCGTCTTTGAACCATTCAGGGACAGGATTTGACTTCTCCAAAGATTCAAAGTCAGGTCGATAAGCCTGCTTTTGATTAAATTTCCACTCATTCACATTAAGGAGATAACCGGAGCCGCCCACAAACCTGAAGAAGACATCGTGCCGGTCCTTCACTCCGCGCAGCTCGCAGGTTTTGGTGATCCAGGATTGCCAGCCGCCAGTGTTGCCCACCTCACAGGTACCGACGAGCGGTCCGTCCACACTGTCCAGGCGGATCTCTACTGTCCCGCCTTCGGTCGCGGAAGAAACGCGGAATTCCACAGCGCCGGCACCAACACCGAAATCGAGCGCGTTGAAACGCACCCAGTCGCTGCTTTCTATGTTGCAGATGTTTTTACCGCCTTCGGAGCAGTTCTCGGTTAAAATCCCACGCTGTTCGTTGAATTCCGCGGCGCTGTTCTGAACGAAGGGGTCGCGGTAAGAAACCGCGATGTTGATCAGGGCCGTGACCGGATTTCCAAGCTCGCCCTTGAACGCCACACGGATGGTGGTGCCACCCTTTTCCATGGCGGTAATCAGACCGCCCTTAACGGAAACAACCTTCGGGTTTTCCACGGTGTAAACGGCTTTGTCCGTGACGTCTTCGGTGTGGCCGTCGAGGAACTCCGCTGTTGCGGTAAAGGCCTGCGCGTTCCCCGCTATGAGCTTCGCGTTCGGTACACTGACGATCACCTTCCGGGGGATGAATTCGCTCTTTAAATCCTTCACGATAACTGGAAGGGCATCTGACTTGCCTTCAAAACCGACGTCGATCAATGTCTGGCCGGCAGTCACGCCGGAGATTACGCCATTGCTCACGGACGCGACACTGGGGTTCTGCACCGTAATCCGGGCACGGGCAGTGACATCCCTGCTCGTGCCGTCGGAATAGATCGCAGAAACCTTCAGTTGAACCTGGTTTGCCGCACCGGGGATGGAGTCGATCTTGTAGCGATCGACCGTGGCATCAAGAGCGACCAACTGCGGTATGGCGGTCTTTTTCGCAAACTGCCAGTAGTCGACCTTGAAAAGATCGCAGGCGGAATTGCCTTTGAAGACGAGAAAAAGATCGTGGATACCGTCGGCACCGGTAACCACGGTGGTCTCAATCTTCCATTGGCCGCCGGTATAGGTGACCGGAAGCGTACCGACAAGCGGCCCGTCCACGCTGTTGAGATGCAGCTCGATAGCTCCGCTTTTCGAGGCCCCGGTTTGGGTGTCGCAAGCGATGGAGGCGGTGAAGGTACCGGCACCCTTATCACCAAAATCCACACCCTTCACCTTGATAAAGCCACTATCGCGAGTCGGATAGACATTCATCCCGCCTTCACTGCATGGCTCTGATTTCATGCCTTCGCTCCAGCAGATGGTTTCCGCTTCGGTGCGTACGTAAGGATTTAGCGTGCCTATTTGCGGAACGCTGTCTGCTTCTTCCCACCAGGGAAGCTCCTGAATCGTTCCGTCTGGGTTGAATTCCATTTTCGCCACGCAAACTGAACGCCTTTCGTGGTGTTGCTCTGTAATGGCGAAGTTCAACTTGAAATTGAAACCGAAAACGTAGGAGCCGCCCTTGTAATCAATGACCCCGGGATGATTCCCTGTTGACCGCCTGTCCGGCGGTATAATATAGCCCTTATAGGTCCACGGGCCGGTGGGACTATCGCTCATAGCGTACCCGATGCCTTCGGGGCAGCATCTGGAGGCATAAACCATGTAGTAGTGGCCGTCGCGTTTGTACGGCCAAGGACCTTCCTGATAATTTCGCGGCTTGGTGGGCTCCTGCACGATTTCGCCGGAGTAGGAAATCATGTCCTCGTTGAGTTTAACATACCAAATATTCGAATTGCCGAAGTATAGCCAAGCCTGGCCGTCGTCGTCGATGAACACACCCGGATCGATGTAGCCGTTATTCTTGTCGATGAGCGGCCGGCCGAGAGCGTCCTTGAATGGCCCCAGCGGGTTATCAGCAACAGCGACGGCGATAACGTTCTTGGGCCACCCCGGAACGCTCAAGGGAGCATAAAAGTAAAACTTGCCGTCACGTTCGATTACATGAGGCGCCCAGGCATCGTTTGTCTGCACCGCCCACGGAAACGTCTTTAGAGAGGCGACCGTTCCATGGTCCATCCAGTTCACCATGTCCGTGGATGAGTAACACTTCCAGTCGAGCATAAGGAATCTGCTCTGGCCCGGGGGAGCGTTATCATCGTCATGGCTTGTGTAGAGATAAACGATGCCGTCATGCACCAGCGGGGCCGGATCGGCGGTAAAGCTCGTCTGAATAATCGGATCAGCCGCGTGGCATACAGCGGCTATCGAGAGACTTGCAAAAATTCCAATCCATTTATTCATTGAATCATTCCTAAAAAAACTTTCTTTGATTAACCTCCGTACAATAATTGACGGATGCCGTTTCTTCAAAATTGCATCGTAACAGTTTTGCCGGTATAGTTAACCGTCTTGATGGGTATGGTAACCGTTTCTAATCCGGCATTTTTGTCGGGGGCCGCAATTACAATATTGAGCTTACGCTCTGCGACCATACCGGGAAACGAGCCCTTGCGAGGTCCGATAGTCAAGGTTCTGGCCGAATCGTCCCATACAAGATCATAAGTCGCATATTGTCCCTTCTCATAATTATAAGTCTCGTTATCATCCTCGTAAATAGTAAACTTCGCATCGGTTCCCGGATAAATTCGGATTTCGTACGGAGCATCCGGTTTTTCTGTGGCGTACTGCATCACCGGCCCCATTGGTACAATCGACCCGGCACGTACATACAGCGGCAGAATATTAAGCGGACAATTTTTCTTTGCTGTTTGACCGCCTTTATATTTCTTATTGTTCCAGAAATCATACCATTCCGCATCGCTCGGCAGATAGGTTTCCACCAGATTATCCACGACTTTGTCTTCGCTATTCAATTTCCTAATTTCACTCGGAGTTCGCCAGGCGAGACGGATAACGCGTTCACCGGCAGCTTGGTAGAACTCCAGTTTTACAGCAACATTCTGGCCTTTGCTGAGTTTGACCTTTGCACTGCGGTAGCGTTTGGCGTTATCTCTCCAATCCTGCACGATTCTTCTGCCATCGAGAAAGAGCCTGAACCCGTCGTCACCTTCGACACCGATTTCATATTCACCATCCTCAGGAGCAATGAGCTTACCTTCCCAACGGGCAGTGAAATTATTAAAACCGTCAAGACCTCCCGGAGGATCTGCCAGAGGAGGCCCGGGCCAGTCGTGATCCACAACCTTGTCAATACCCTTTTCCTTTGGAGTATTAAAATTCGTGCCGGCAAAATACTGCACCTCAAGCCCGGCATTGCCGTCAGGGGTTTTAAGAAATTCTGTCGGAATCGTCTTAGCAGGAGGGGCTTCACCACTATACATGGCACGGGTTACCGGATGTACCAAAAAGGCAGGGCCGAACATAAAGGCATCGCTTATATCACGTGCCTTTACGTCATCCGGGAAATCCAGCGGCAGGCCTCGCATAAGTGTATAACCTTCGCTTGTAACCTTCCAGCTTAAGCTATAGATATAAGGCATCAGGCGGTAACGCAGATTCGTGACATCAAGCAGTGCCTGGTACATATTCGGATCCATTTCCTTGAAGATATAAGGCTCACGCTCGATGTTGGTTCCATGAATGCGGAAGATCGGATTAAAGGCCCCGAACTGGTACCACCGTGCGAAGAGTTCGCGATAGGCCAGATTTTGTTCTCCGCCAGGGTAGTTATTAACGAAGAAACCGCCGATATCCTGTGTCCACCAGGGATTACCTGACATGGTTACATCGAGTCCACTAGCCATCTGGGCTTTTAACGTATCCCAGCTTGCCGACGAATCACCCGACCATGAAGCGGCAGCATAACGCTGCGCCCCTGCCCAGGCCGAACGTGTCAGAGTAAACACACGCTTATTGTTGATGGCTCGCTGTCCTTCGTAAGTACCCTTGGTAGTCATCAGGGTATATGGATTCAGATAGCGTGAGAAATCGCCCATGGCGTTGTTCCCAAGTCTTTTTATGTCGCGTGCAACTTCGTTGGGATTCCAGCAGGCCGAGCCTACCTCAACTTCAGTTCCATCCATCCAGAGTGCATCCACACCCTTATCAAATAAACCCTCTTTAATATGTTTAAAGTAAATTTGCCGTCCCTTGTCGCTGAACGCATCATAGATACGGGCCTTCCTTGAGATCCAGTGTAGCGGTTCAAAACGCAGTCCATATTGGTTAAGCTCATGAGCCAGCGGTGTATCGTTGCCCACGGAAGGCCAGATGGATATCATCAGCTTCATATTCAGGTCGTGAATCGCCTTGGTCATACCTTCCGGATCGGGATAACGCTCCTTGTTCCAGATCATACCGCTCCAGGTACCATCCCTGTCAGAACCCCAGTACTGCCAGTCCTGCACGATATAATCCAGGGGAAACTTTTCCTTGCGGAAAGTTTGGGCAACCTCGACAATACGCGCCTGTGTCTGATAGCGTTCCTTGCTCATAAACAGACCGAGTGCCTGCTTGGGATACATTGGTGCTGCACCGGTCAGATCACGGTATCCGGCGATGACATCGTCCATTTTATCGCCTGCGAAGAAGTAATAATCGACACCGCCTGGAGCGCTCTCTGCCCAAAGCGTAGCGCCGGTTCTATCGTCCCGGAACCGCATAATGGAATAGGTATCCCACATAACACCGTAACGCTCGGAGGAAATGATCATAGGAATAACAATACCCATATTGGTCTGGATGAGTAACAATTCCTGCCCGCGACGGTTTATCTTTGCCGGGGAGGAATCGACGTATCCAAAACCATACCAGCCTTCATCCGGTTTCAGGGTAAAGGTGTTCGACACCTCGTAGGTCGGTGCGCCGGAAATTTCAACCTGTTTGATATCGGCATGATTTTCAGCTCGCTCCCGGGTCAGTACCTTGCCGGCCTTATTCATAAACGTAAGCGCCCCGGTCTCTTTATTGGTCTTGATCTGAAGATTATCCGATACGATAGTGATACTGTCTCCGGCCTCCTGCACCTTAAACGAGACCGCCTCCGGCTTACCCACAACAACAATACTGGGATGCTCCCAGTAATTGCGGCCAAGATTTTCATTTACTCGAACAGTGGAGGGACCATAGAAAATTACGTTTTTCACGACCCCGTTAACATGAAGCTGTACTCCGTTTTCAAGGCGGGTCCATAAGAATCCACCCTTTTCGGAACTGCCAACGGCTATCAAGTGCCCGTTTTCATCCAAGCCGGTCGGAGCTGCTTGAAGCATTGGTATGGAAACCAACAGTAAAATCGCAAACATTCCCTTGCAGGAAAACCCATCACATAAAACATTCATCAGAACTCTCCTTATTATTATTTTTCTTTCGCATAAACGCCGTCATCGAACACGCCGGCCGGCGACCCTGTCGCGACAAATTTATTCGTTGCGTGTCCATTGAGGGCGGTCTTAAGCACAGGTTCAAAGATAGGATATTGCTTCATAAAAAATTCGCACGGTTTTTTCATTGTCCAATTCCTGAGTGTCAATCTTCAATTTCGAATCGTTATTATAATATACCTGTACGTCTCCAGCAACAATGAGATAATCAAGTCTCCAAACCAGGAGATGATCTCTGCTCCTGTTTCCTCGATTTTACCGGTTTTCGGCTTTTATCGCTTCTTTATTTTAATCTTACAAGGGCGAAAGCGTCACCAGGCATACGTCGTTTTCACGCACCTCATAGTCGCTTGCGAAGACGCCGTCATCACCAACGGTAACAACCTTGCTATCGAGCGGTGAGCCGTCGTTTTTCTCCTTGATGAAGTCAACCTGCGCCCGTGTCAGTTGATTGGGTGAACCAAGGTCGCAGTAGGTGGCGTAGGCATCGTTGACCCGGTAACCGACCTTATAGAAAGTCATTGCATAACGACCGGGTTTCAGACCGCTGATGCGCAGAGTCGTCCGTGTCGTCTTGGCGGGAGGCAGATCGCGTTTGTAGAATACCTGATTGTGCATCTTCCGGCCGGGATGCGTTATCGTGAAATCCCAGAACAAGGCCTGTATCCCGCCTTTGTCATCCTTGCTGATCCATGATGCTTCATCATTGCTTTTGAGTTCGATTGTCCCAAGGCAGTTTAAAAACTGATAGGCATAGAAAGCGGGTTTATTGATTCCTTGATAATTGACCAGACCAAAACCGCCGTGAAACGGTGTCATACGCGGCCCGGCTTCTTCAAAAATATCGGTAAAAACCCAATACGACATAGATTGCGGCGCACTGCCGGAACGTCGCAGGCTGTTTAAAATAAACGCGGCGCTGTGATAACTGTCGTGAATTGGATCGCTCGGGGTGTACGAAGCACTCCACTCGGTAAAATGCAATTCGAGATCGGGTCGGGCCGACGCGGCGATTTGCCGGCGGACTTCCAGCACGCGTCCGGACATGGCATTTGGATCCTGTGAGAAAAAGGTCCCTGAGGTCCCGGTTTCGTCGAGAAAACCCGAAGTAACACAGTAGTTATGGGTCGAAATAAAATCTATCGGCACGTTGTTTTTGACACAGAAATCGATGGTTTCCGGTACCCATGCACATCCGGCTGTGGCCGGTCCGCCCACGCGAAAACGGGGAGAGACGGCTTTGACTGCTTTGGCCGTCGAGGCATAAAGTTTGGAATACTCCTGCTGGGCATATTTGTAAAACTCTTCATCGGTTTTCCCTTTCTTGTCGCCGATCCAGAAGCCGTCAAGATTCGGCTCATTCCATACCTCAAAATACCAGGTTGCAACTTCATTTTCGCCGTAGCGTTCTTTCCAATGAGTGACCAGCGCCTTAATCAAATCTTCCCACTTAGCATAATCCTTTGGTGGTGTAACATTTCCCTTCCACCAGAAAATAGTGTTCCTGCCGCTTGACAGCGCCGAAGGCATAAATCCGAATTCCACAAAGGGCTTTACATCGATACTAATCATGAAGTCAAAAAGCTCGTCGATATATTGCCAGTTATAAACAGGCTTTCCGCCTTTTGCATAATCCTCACTATAAACTCCCATATCATCGCAGAGCAGCCCGTGGAAGCGCAGATATTTGAAACCGCATTCACGGCGCACCCAGGCAAGCTGACGCTGCCAGTCGGCCCGCAGGCCTTCATTGGCTCGCCCAGCGCCTACACAGAGCTGAAACATCCGATTCAGAGGACCAGCCTCGTCTTTGAAGTCAGCGTTAATCGTCCGCACCTGGGGCGCAGACTCTGATTTCTGGGCATTTAAGGTCCCGGTAAAAGATAGAAAAACAAACAACGATATGATGATTTTATTTTGGCTCATAATCAGTATTACTCCTCTAAAATAAATTCGTTAATTATCCGTCTTCATTATGACGTATTCTCATATCAAAAAACAGGCGCGTTCTATAAAACAACATTCAAATCATTGTGATTACTCCTGTCCGACTGTGAGCACCAGCTAAAAAGCGTGTTTAATCCAACAGGTAATACATTATAACCATATCTGTTAAAATGGGGAATAAAAAAGCTCTCCATTTTTTGTTGACCATACAATAATGGGCTTTTTGATTAATTATCAATGTTTTTAAGAGTCAATCGCCCGTACACGCAAGTTAAGGGAATTTTCACATCTGTCGTCTATTTCTTCGCCGAATCGGTGCCGTAAAGCGCCATTGCATAATCGACAGCCGCACCACCACGCTGCGGTATCAGGGAACGGTCCTTATAAGCAGCGCCTTCATTGAAGTAGTGCTTTCGAGTTACGTACCATCCCATGGGCAGTGTCCCCTTCTTGCCTTTCAACTCGAATACATACCTGTGCCCTGCGTTCCACCAACTGGCACAACGCGTTTCAACCAAGCCTCACTCTTGACCATTATTATGCCTACAGCAGCAATGATGGCCTTAGCTACATAGATTATTTTCTGTACGAAAACTGGGACTTTGGTTGTCCTCCAGGCACCGGATGGGGCTGCCCAGGCGAACCTCCTCAAATCTTTACCGGCCAGACTGTGATTGACGCACCTGGCCAAACTACTCGAATTCGTTATGGCATGCGCGACCTTACAGACTGGGATGAGTGGTACGGTGCCAGTTGGCGCATTTGGGCAGGATCCTCGCAAACTGAATACCACGATAACTATCTAACCGATCTGTTTGCTGAGCCGGAAGGCGGACCCATATGGTCGAGCGATAACTTCTGTTGGATCGATTACGTCAGCGGCGCATTGGCAAACTGTAACGGCGACAATCCGGCTTATTGTACCTATCTTGTCGCCCACCACGGAGCTATGACGGGCATCGATATTCGGCTGATAAGTACTGATTTAGACCCCGCTGCAGAAGCGATTTGGACTCCCAACGCCGATGTTCATCTCCATCTGGCTATTGCGACGAGTGAGGATGGCCCTTATACCGATGTTTATGTCGATGAGGAATCTGTGCCCAACTCCGCAAATCCCGGAGCTTACGTTGACCTCGTGCCCTATGGCAAGCCTGAAATCCTTTTCGTTAAAATCTACTCAACCAAAAATGCGGGTAGTTCTTACTACGTTCGTTGGGGCGGCTCATGTTCAGATTACTGCCGAAGATCCGCCGCCTGAGCCCAGACCCGAAACCTGTCAGGAACTCTGGGAGCAAACCGAACCTGACTATAACTATCCCGGAGACTTTGACAATAACTGCGAGGTAAATCTGTCAGACCTGGCCATATTCGTTGAAAGTTGGCTGTTGTGCAACGACCCGCAGGGCGACCCCGATGTTTGCAGCGAAACGCTCTTTGGATTGTCTTCTGATATGAACCGTGACTGTGATATTGACAATAAAGATAAAACTTTCTTTACGCGCAAATTAGAGGGGTGGGGGTGTCCTTGTAAAATAGTGATTCTTGGACATAAAGAATTTGTCCGATTTTAAGATTGTGGACAAGACAGGTAGGTATATGAACTGACATGCTAGTGCCGTTTCCAAAAAGAAACTTTAGCTTTTGTGTCATTCCCGCGTAAGCGGGAATCCAGTCTTTTAGACGATGGATTCCGCATCAAGACTTCGGTAAGCTCAGTCGAGTCGTGCGGAATGGCAAATTATAAAAGCGAAACTTATTTAATAGAAATGGCACTAGTCAGTGTCAATTTTTGGGTGGATTGAATGGTGTATCTCTGTAGATTGAACTATCTAAAAAACACGCGGATATTAAATCCGATAGCTATACAGCGACAGTTGACGTATATAAGACGTATGACATACGCATTCATCCTTATATCGAATCCGTTGCTATTTAAGACAATCAATAAGCAAATAATTTTGAAATCTGTTGTTAATTTTTTAACAATCTTGATGTAATACGAGTGGGTTGCTGAGTGGGTCAGTCGTCACGTGATAGCTACCTGTTAACATCTTCTCAGTGACTCTTTATAAACTTGTAATTCTTATTTTGACTTAAGTTACAATCGCCCCAAAGTTCTCCGGAGCCGAAGGTTAGAGGTTCGAATCCTCTCAGGGACGGTTTTTTGAGTTTGGCGGCTTAGTAAAGGGTGGGATAAATTATTGCGGGAAAACAGGCAGGCGGGGAAAATTTAGATGCAAACGGTGGGTGCAGGTATTGAAGTTTTAGTAGAAAAGCTCATATTTGTTTGGAGTTGTTGCAGTCATGGCTGATGATTTCATCCTGTTTGAGCATAACAACACCGGCTGGGCAGGAGCCGATATCAGGTTTGAGCTTTTGTCCGTTTCTTATTGCGATAAGCTTTGCGGGGAAATTGGCGCCGGCCAGATGTGAGCAGGGATAGCCGCCGCCGAAACGGGGATTGAGTTCCAGTAGTTTCGGCCCATCAGGGCTTATCATTACATCGACATCCATCGGGCCGAAAAGCTGTAAATTCTGCAAGATTTTCAGGCCTAATTCTATAAGCTCTTTGTTGTCAGTGCTGACGGCTTTGTCCGTTTCGCCGGCGCGCATTTCGAGCTTCTTTTTACAGAAAACGCTGATAGGCCTGAATTCGAAGTCACCGAAAAGGTCGTAGCCGTACTCATCGCCAGCGATGAATTCCTGTATCATCGGGAATGGGCAGGTCTCAAATGCACTTATTAATTGCTTTTCGTTTTGACAGTAAGTGATATTCATTGAGGCGGAACCTTTTCTGTGTTTTACCGCGACCGGCCAGTTGAGTTCGCCTTCGTCAATTAGTTTGAGCGCTTCTTCGGTGGACAGGACCGTTACGGGCACATTTATGCCGTTGTCTTTGCCGAACTGGTATGTCAGGTATTTATCGAAGGCGATTTCGATGGTTTTTGGTGGTGAGATTACAGCCAGTATGTTTTTGTCGTAAAACTTTTGTCGTTGTGCAGCCAGTACCTCAAGTTCGGGGTCGATGAGCGGTATGACCATATCGATTTTGTTCTTTTTGCAGAAATTTATCAGGGTGTCAACGTAATCGGTGTCGGTTACCTTCGGCAAAAGAAGGGTGTTGTCGCAATAATGAAAAGAGGGTGCGTATTTGCTGTTGTCGGCGCCCCAGATTTGGTCGTTATCTGTTAGAGCTTCTCTGAAGAATTTTACCAGATATCCGCGTCGCCCGGCGCTTGTTAAGAGTATTC
>CAYXGT010000072.1:0-14446 GCA_964464635.1 uncultured Pirellulales bacterium
AATCCGTGGTTTCATTTAACTTTCTTTTTAATCCGTGGTTGCATTTACATCATATATATATTTTGAATCCGTGCTAATCCGTGAAATCCGTGGTTTCATTTAACTTTCCTTTTAATCCGTGGTTGCATTTACATCATATCCATACCACCGCCCATACCTCCCATACCGCCGCCCATGCCTCCCATTCCGCCGCCCATGCCTCCCATTCCGCCCATACCAGGCGGCATACCGCCGGGCATCTCTTCTTTTTCCTTTGGTTTTTCTGTAACAAGGCAGTCGGTCGTAAGTAAAAGCCCCGCTATGCTTACCGCATTCTGCAGTGCTATTCGTGTTACCTTAACCGGGTCAATCACACCCGCTTCGAGCAGGTCTTCATAAGTGTCTGTGTTTGCATTGTAGCCGAAACTGTCTTTGCCTTCGGCTACCTTACTAACCACTAAGTTGGCTGTTGCTCCGGCATTTTCAGCGATGTAGTAGCAGGGTGTTGTCAGGGCCTTGGCGACAATGTCTGCACCGATTTTCTCGTCGCCTTCGAGCTTTAGTTTTTTGACAGCGTCGATACAGCGAATCAATGCAACGCCACCGCCGGGGACAATGCCTTCTTCGATAGCCGCCCTCGTTGCGTGCAGAGCATCTTCGATTCGGGCCTTGATTTCCTTCATCTCAGCCTCGCTTGCAGCACCGACGTTAATCTGTGCGACGCCGCCGGAAAGCTTTGCTAATCTTTCCTGCAGCTTCTCCTTGTCATAGTCGCTTGTAGTCGTTTCAATCTCGCTCTGGATTTGTTTGATTCTGCCCTGGATATCCTTGCTGCCGCCCGCTCCCTCGATGATGATTGTATTGTCGTTATCAATCGTAACCTTTTTGGCCTGTCCGAGCTGGGCAGTACTGATGTTTTCCATATCAATTCCGAGGTCTTTGAATATCGCTTCCGCGCCGGCCAGTATCGCAATGTCACCGAGCATCGCTTTTCGCCTGTCCCCGTAACCGGGAGCCTTCACCGCAGCTACCTGCAGAACTCCCTTTAATTTGTTTATGACAAGCGTTGCAAGCGCTTCGCTCTCGACGTCTTCGGCGATAATCAGAAGCGGCCTTTTGTTTTTCGCAACCTTTTCCAGCAGGGGAACAAGCTTTGCCACGCTGCTGATTTTATCCTCATAAACGAGAATATACGGCTTTTCAAGCTCGCATACCATATTCTCAGGGTCGGTAACGAAGTGCGGCGACAGATACCCTCTGTCAAACTGCATACCTTCCACGAATTCGACTTCCGTTTGAAGTGCTTTGCCTTCCTCCACCGTTATCACACCGTCTTTGCCGACCTTTTGAAAAGCGTCTGCCATAATTTTCCCGATTTCAAAATCGTTGTTGGCCGAGACCGCGGCGATATTCACTATTTCACTTCTCTTGGAAATATCCACCGGTTTTGCGAGCTTTGCCAGCTTATCGGTTACAGCCCCGGCGGCGCTTTGTATTCCGCGGTTCAGCGCCATAGCGTCCGCACCCGCTGCCAGGTTGCGGTAAGCTTCTTTGAAGATTGCTTCTGTCAGGACGGTTGCGGTTGTGGTCCCGTCGCCGGCGATTTTTGAAGTTTTACTCGCGGCCTCTCTGACAAGTTTTGCGCCGAGGTTCTCATTTTTATCGATGAATTCGATTTCTTCTGCAACGGTAACACCGTCCTTGGTTACGGTAGGCCCGCCCCACGATTTGTCGATAATTGCGTTTCTGCCTCGCGGGCCGAGTGTCGATTTTACTGCCGCCGACAGTTTTTGAACACCAGCCAGCAGGGCGGCGCGCGCTTCTGTTTCAAAAGCCAATTTTTTAACTGCCATTGTCATTTCTCTCCTTAAAAAGGTCAGACTCTTTGTTCATAATCTAATACCAACGAGTGCAAAAAATATACCAGTATCGTAGCAGAGAACCGCTTATTTGAACAGCATCTTTATAAGTCCTTGTTTACCAGAATGTTATGATAGATGTAAATTTAATACTGTAAAATCAGAACACTTTTTTACTTGTCAAATATGCACTTTTTGGCATATCAGGCAATCCTTTAATTGCCAACTTGACAGTTACTATCTCTTTACAGACGGCTCGAAACCAGCCTTTACAAAGCCCATAGAAGGTTTTGTTTGACTGCTTCTTATCGTTTGGTTATCTTTTTGGCAGATTTTGTATTAGTATGGAGTTGTTTATGTGCATTTTGGCGGTGCAGATACCTTATACGGCTTTGACGATAATCTTTATTATTTTAGGAACGCTCGTCGCGGCTTTTGTCAGAAGGGTAACAAGAGATAAATGCCTTAAAGATTTTGAAGGTAATATGATAACGCTTGAGAGAGGCGATAATAAAATTGCATGGGGCAGGCTTGCGGTAGAAAATACGGGGCTTGAACTTCTGTATCCTTCGACGCACGAGGATTCTGACGGCCATATAGAGAAAAGCTATATTTTATATAAGTATGAATTTCCCCATATATTGATTTTGGTTCGCTATCATAATCAGTTGAGTGAAAATAATAAAAAGAAAAGACAAACCCAGCTTAAAAAAACCTATCATCCGGGATTTTTCAGAAGGACCAATCGAAGAATTAAAAACTTCTTTAAGACGATGAGGGATTCAGTGATGGAGGTAATAAATATTTTAATCAGCCAGGCTAAAAAGGCCTCACCGGCGGGGCGGGCGATTTCTTCACAGGATAAATATGTCACCCAGATGAAAACCGACCTCGTTGGTACTGTCGGCATGTCCTATGAACCGCTGCTGGAAAAATATATAGGCCGTAAAGTCGTTCTTGAGATGGTCAGAGCCGAAGCTGTAGTCGAGTATTGTGGTGTCCTGAGAGATTACACCGCCGACTTCATCGAGATAATGGATGTCGATTACAAAGCCGGACCTAAGGATGCTCCGCAAAAAGCAGACCTTGTTGTGCCTCGCAAATATGGACTCGTAAGGCATTATGCAGAATAGCTTCTTTTTGTGATGCACTTCTTTAATGTGCGAAAACTTTTGCCTTATAGTTGTGGTATATCCTGACCGCCGTTGCGATCAGACCCGATAGAAATTGTGAAATGCAGGCGGCATAGGCGGGTGCAATTCCACCCTTTTGTAAAAAGTACTGAAAGGGTATTCTAAAGGCGTACATTGCAATGATGCCGTGCAGGTTGGCCTTGGCGATGGATTTCATATCGTAAACGAGATTTCTCTTTTTCGCTTTGTATTCGGGTATATGGAGTATTGCAAAAAACAATAGCGAGCCGGCGACAAAACCGGCTGTCCCTCCCACCGCCGAAACGACGGAGATAACTATATCATAACCGGTAATTCTGTCGGAGATAACAGCCGAGGCCGTAGATGTCACAAGGGCAGTAAGAGAAGCTGCAATCTCGGAAAAATAGTATTTCCAGTTTTGTTTCGCGAATATTTTTTTTACGAGTTTTGGCATAATCGAAATTTTTTAGACGGGATATAATAATCAAATACCGGCACGCAGGCAAATAAAACAGTTTATTCTTTATGTTCAGCGGTTTCGGATTTATACTTTTCTCAATGTTAAACAGGATATTAAGCTTTTACACGAAATATTTTTTTATCTGGGTGGTGTTCTTTGGTATCGCTGCTTATTTCTGGCCGGCACCTTTCGAAAAAGCCGGAAATTTCAACCTGGCCCATCTGACGGGAATCGAAAAACTTTTTGAAGATAAAAGCTTTGTTCAGCAGGCCCTCGTCAGAAATTTGAAAGGTTATAACCTGTTTTTCTTTTTTACGATGTTCGGCATCGGGGCTGTTCTTAAAATGGAAGATTTTAAACGCATTGCCCGCAGGCCCGTAATCGTCGCCATAGGCAGCTTTTCGCAGTTTTTATTTATGCCCTTTGGTGCTTTTTTGATTGCTAAGCTTTTCGGCCTCGGGCCTTTATTGACAGCCGGTCTGGTTTTAACTGGTGCCGCGCCCGGTGCCATGGCAAGCAATGTAATGTGTTATATATCAAAGGCCGATACGGCCTACTCCGTGTCACTGACAACTGTTTCGACACTGCTCTGTCCCGTCCTGACACCGGCTCTCACCCTTTTTCTGGCGGGAACACAGGTACCGGTCAATTTCTGGGCGATGTTTGTTGATATTATGTGGATGGTCATCTTGCCCGTAATAATAGGTTTTGCTGTAAGACATTATTTCGGCAGGGGTATTGAGAAAATCGAGGCGATTTTCCCGGCGATTTCAGTGACTTTTATAATATTTATTTGTTCCGTTGTAATTGCGCTGAACAGGCAAAGACTCTGCGAGCTGACAGCGGCTATTGTGATAGCTGTTTTTATTTTGAATGTTTACGGAATGACAGCCGGTTACGGTATCGGCAGGCTTTTCAGGCTGCCTATGCCGCAGAGGCGGACCCTTTCGATAGAAATCGGTATGCAGAACGCGGGTCTGGGAGTAACTCTGGCCGGTAGTCATCTCGGCCCTGAGGCAATGATACCGGCTGCTCTTTTTGTTTTTGTATGCATTCTAACTGCTGCTTTGATGTCTGAAATCTGGCAGAGAAGGGCACTAAGTAAATAATTATATATATTGGAAATGACTATTGCATTGTTTCGACAAAGACGATAAAATGCTGGGTTCGTATTTTTGTTCTTTTAGGTAAATATTGCAGGCAGCCGAAAGCTTGGCTGCCTCTTGTTTGTATGCTAAAAAGGTATAGAGGAGTAGAAAGATGGGTTGTAATCTGGCAATAGCAGGTGTTACCGGAGCGGTCGGGCAGGAGTTCTTGAAGATTCTCGAAGAAAGGGATTTTCCTTTCGATTCCTGCAGAATGCTGGCCAGCAGCAGAAGCAAGGGCAGGAAAATAAAATTCAAAAACAAGGAATATATCGTTGAAGAATTAACAAAGAATAGCTTCAGCGGGATTGATATTGCCCTGTTCAGTGCGGGCGGAGCGAGAAGCAGGGAATTTGCGCCTGCTGCGGTAAAAGCCGGAGCGGTTGTCGTGGACAATTCATCGGCCTTTAGAATGGACCCGGATGTCCCCCTGGTTATTCCCGAAATAAATCCGCAGAAGATTAAAGAAAATAAGGGAATCATCGCCAATCCGAACTGCACGACGATGGTCGCCATAGTACCGGTCTGGCCGTTACATAAGGCCAACCCCGTTAAAAGAATGGTAGTCAGTACATACCAGGCTGCAAGCGGCGCCGGTACGTCGGCTATGCTCGAGCTCGAAAACCAGACGCGGGAAATACTCGACGGCAAAAAGCCGACAATGAAGGCTTTTCCTTATCAGATAGCGTTTAACGTATTCTGCCATAATTCAAAGCTGGCTGCGAACGGCTACAATGAGGAAGAGATAAAAATGGTCAATGAGACCCGCAAGATTTTCGATTGCCCCGATATTGCGATTACCTGCACCTGCATCCGCATACCGGTTTTCAGGGCGCATTGCGCAAGTATAAATCTCGAGTTCGCAGACCCCATCACGCCTGACCAGGTCAGGGACTTATTGAGCACTGCCCCGGGTGTTTCGCTGATTGACGACCGCGAAAAAAATCGGTTCCCGATGCCCATAGATGCAACCGGAAAAGACGATGTCTATGTCGGACATATCAGGCAGGATGAATCCATACCCGATAATCGCGGTATCAATATCTGGGTCGCAGGCGACCAGCTCAGAAAAGGTGCTGCGCTTAATGCTGTACAAATAGCCGAAAAATTGCTTTAGTAGAATTCAGAAGTCAGAATTTCAATAATTTTTATTCTGTATTCTGTGTTCTGAACTCTGTATTCTATAATTATGTCGGTTCGTAAAATAAAACTTACTATTCAGTATGACGGCTTCGAATATTGCGGCTGGCAGACTCAGCCGGGCTACAGAACCATCCAGCAAACACTTAATAAAGCTGTATCATCTCTTGTAGGTAGAGACATAACCGTCCATGGTGCCAGCAGAACCGATGCCGGTGTCAGCGCACTGGGCCAGGCCGGCCTGATAGAGCTTGTTAATTGTCCCATCCCGACTAAAAATTTCCCCAAGGCTATAACCGACCGACTGCCGCCCGAAATTGTTGTCACCGAGGCCGTCGAGGTGGATAAAAAGTTCGACCTTCTGGGTGACGTCAAATGCAAGCTTTATCGTTATACTATCTGCAATCAGCTTCATCGCTCCGTGATGGATGTGAGGCATTGCTGGCACGTTCATAAGAAGCTCGACGAAAAGGCGATGAAAGAAGCTGCCTCTTTTGTAGAAGGAACCAAAGATTTTAAATCCTTCGCATCGGCGGCAGACAGAAGAAAAAGTACGATACGAACGGTCTTTCGCTGCGAGGTTGAAAAGAAGGAAGGCTGGTTTTATATCGATGTCGAAGGCAACAAATTTTTATATAATATGGTGCGAAATATCGTTGGTACACTGGTTGAAGTCGGGATGTGTCGTCTGAAACCTGAGAAAATGACTGAGATTATCGAGGCCAAAGACCGAACCGCCGCCGGACCAATAGCTCCACCCCACGGCCTCTGCCTCGTCTGGATAAAATATTAAAATAGGACACAGAACACAGAACACAGGAAACAGAATAATTTCATACTGGAGAGTGAAAGGATTTAGAGATTATTCTAAGACCGCCCAAAATTTATCTTGATACAAATCACCTGATCTATATTGCAAGGTTACGCAAAGGAAAAAAGCTGCAAAAAGGGCAAGATGGAGGTGCTTACAAATATATCGACAATTGCCTAAGGTCCTATTGTTGTCTGATCTTCAATCCTTATGCACCGCTCGAATGGGTAGAGGGAAAAGCTACAGAAGAATCTGCAAGTGAAATAGCAGCAGTTGTTGATTCAGCAAAAGCAAAATACCGTCTTGAAGATGACACTTTTATTTGGACACGAGAAATATTGGATGAATGTTACCGACAAGACTCAACCATTAAAGTTCCTGACTTTCCTATTTTACAGAAACTTTCCAATAATGAATTCTTTTATTCGATACTTGGTCTTTTATCAGAACAGATTCCAGATTATTTAGAAGAAAACCAGCGAGAAAAGGTTAAAGTAAATGGGCAGATTCAGATTAAAATCCCTGTAGGCACAGTTCGGCAATGGGTAGAAGAGACCTTCAGATGGAAAGAGAGAAATCCAGAAACATATCAGGAGAGGATAGACGGTTTCAAGGCTGCGCTATCAGGGGATATAAATAGACAAGATGAGTATTTTGCAGATACACAGCCTTACCGAATGGATTGGATGAAAAGACACCTAAAGATTGACAAAATTCTAAAAACTCTTAATCCAGGAATTGATATTGATGGTATTTTGAAAAAAATTGATATGACCAAATGCCCTGCGGTTGATCTTTACTGGGGTGTTAGAGAAAAACGTATGAAGTCAATAGTTCCTCCAAATAATAATGATGTTGATGATTATATTTTTCTTCCGGTTGTTCCTTATGCTGATGTTGTATTAATTGAAAAGCAGTTAAGACATTTTATACTTCAAGCTGATAAAAATTTGAAATCTAAAGTTTTTTCAAAAGCTACTGAAGCAATGAAATTTCTTAAGAATTATCCATGTGGATATCAATAAAATTACATATTGGAATTTAAAGGAGCATAAAGCATTATGGAAAAAGCGAAGAAATTTACCGATTTAATTGTTTGGCAAAAGGCGCATCGGTTTGTTCTCTCTGTTTATCGGTTTACATCAACTTTTCCAAAAGATGAAGTTTACGGTCTCACTTCTCAGCTTAGACGAGCTGCTGTTTCGATAGCTGCCAATATAGCTGAAGGTTTCAAAAAAACCGGTGCCGCTGATACAATTCGTTTTATGAATATCTCTCAGGGTTCACTCGAAGAATGCCGTTATTATTTGATATTAGCGAGCGATTTAGGTTATGGTGACACCGTGCAGTTGTCAGATCAATTAGATGAGGCAGGTAAATTGTTGGCAGGATATGTAAATGCAGTCAGAAAAAATCAACAGTCTAAAAAAAATCGTTGAATGCATAACTAAAAATAAAATAAGATTTTCTTCTGTATTCCGTGTCCTGTGTTCTGTATTCTGTATTTTATGAAAATCGTTCATATAATTACAAGACTTATTCTCGGTGGGGCGCAGGAAAACACACTCATTACCTGCAAGCTGCTCGCCGAGCGCGGCCACGATGTCACCCTTATAACCGGCCCGGCTATCGGCCCGGAAGGTGAGCTTTTCAACCAGACAAAAGACGCCCCTTACAAAACCATCATTATCGACCGGATGATTCGCCCGATCAGCCCTCTCAGCGACTTTGTCGCCTACCGAGAGCTAAAAAAAATCTTCAAAGACATCCAGCCGGACATCGTCCATACGCACTCAGCCAAGGCCGGTATTCTCGGCAGATACGCAGCATACAGCCTGAAGGGTAAATGGGATAAAAACAAGCCCGCTGTAGTGCATACCATTCACGGCCTTGCCTTTCATCCATACCAGGGCAAAAGGCTTAATAAATTTTATATTGCAATAGAAAAAAGGGCGGCTAAGCGAACGGATTGTTTTATCACGGTTGCTGATGCAATGACACAGCAGGCAAAGGCCGCCGGTATAGGAACGGAAAAAAACTTTGTCACCGCGTATTCAGCCATTGAAGAAGAAGATTTCCTGAACCCAATTGAAGAGGACAAAATACGGGAGTTCAGGGTCAAATACGGTATCAGCAGGGCCGCCATCGTATTTGTTACGATAGCGAGACTCTTTGAGCTCAAAGGGCACGATTACATAATCGAATCCGCTAAAGAGCTTGCAAAAAAATATGAAAATGCAATGTGGCTTTTCGTCGGCGACGGCAACTTGTCGGACAAATACAAGAGTCAGGTTTACGACCTCGGCCTTGCAGACCGCATAAAATTTACCGGCCTTTTGCCGCCGAACCTGATACCTCTGGCAATTCAATCTTCGGATATACTTGTGCATTGTTCTCTTCGTGAAGGCCTTGCAAGGGCTATTCCGCAGGCGATGCTCT
Organism: uncultured Pirellulales bacterium; assembly: GCA_964464635.1. Taxonomy (GTDB): domain Bacteria; phylum Planctomycetota; class Phycisphaerae; order Sedimentisphaerales; family Anaerobacaceae; genus CAYLMG01. The sequence goes on from CAYXGT010000072.1 coordinate 8,988, forward strand.
GCGGCAGGCCTGTTATCAGCTTTGACATTGACGGAGCAAAAGAAGTTGTGAACGAAGATACCGGCCGGCTCGTCGAGCCCAAAAACGTCGAGCAATTGATAATCGCCTGCGCCGAGCTTATCGAGGATGCAGACCTGAGAAAAAAATTGGGCGAAAACGGCAGAGAGTCTGTAAAAGAAAAATTCGCACCAAAAACAATGGTTGATACAGTCGAAAGAGTCTATAGGGAATTGGTAAGTTAACCAAACTTTATTTGCATTTGCTGCTCACCAGTTCATTATCATAATCGAAAAATTTAGTACAGCAGCAAATGTCACCCATAAAATGTAGGGTACAAGAAGGGATGCGGCTGCTTTAGACAGCTTCAAGAATAAAACTATTGTGATTAATATCGCAAGCCATAAAAATATAATATCGACGAATGCGAGAAGCGGTGATTGTAGGCCGAAAAAAAGAGGCGTCCATATCGCATTTAAGAATAGCTGAATTATAAAAAAGCCGAGGGCAATTTTTACTTTTTTCTCGTATAAGCCCTTTTGCCATATTAAATAAGCCGAAATACCCATCATTATATAAAGTGCTGTCCAGACCGGTGCAAAGACCCAGCCCGGCGGATTGAAAAAGGGCTTATTGAGCTCCTGATACCAGCCTGAAGCCGAATCTGTAAAAAAAGAGACTATCCATCCAACGGACAGGCACAATATGCAGGCTATTATTGGTTTTACAGTGGTAGTGAGTTTCATTAATGATATTTAACAAGTTTTGATAGGACAAATGCAAGTAACTTTTTTAGAATATTTTCAAAGCAGCAAAAATTAGTTAATATATAGTAAAAATTTTGAGGGCAAACCGGTTATGAAAAGTTACAGGAAAGAGTTGTGGTTTAATACGCCGCATAGAAGGGATTTTATAAATATCACGCCTGATATCGAAAAATGCCTCGCTCAAAGCGGCGTCCGTGAAGGCCTTGTTCTTGTCAATGCGATGCACATTACTGCCAGCGTCTTTATCAACGACGACGAATCCGGCCTGCATCAGGATTTCGAGGCCTGGCTCGAAAAACTCGCTCCCGAAAAACCGCACAATCAATACAAGCACAACGGCTTCGAAGATAACGCAGATGCGCATCTGAAACGGATGATTTTCGGAAGAGAGGTTGTGGTATCTGTTACCGGCGGCAAACTCGATTTCGGGCCGTGGGAGCAGATTTTTTACGGCGAATTCGACGGCAAAAGAAAAAAACGCGTCCTTGTCAAGATAATCGGAGACTGATTCGGAATTTACACAGCCATTTTTAATTGTCGGCGAATTTAAGATATTTTGCTTGATTTTCAGGACGAAGTCAGGGTAAATACAGGATATATTTATACATTGGTGTTTCACTGAAAGCTATAAATGGGGGAAATAAAGGAGGGAGGACTTAACAGGTTTTGAAATTAGAAGTAAAATTATATTAGGGGTGTAATTATGAATATCGCTACGTATTTTGAAAATATTAAAGGAACCGGTATTCTTGCCACAAGCGATTCGGAGGGCAATGTTGATGCTGCCATTTATGCACGTCCCTATGTCATTGACGAGCAGACGATAGCCTTGAGTATGATGGAGCGGCTCAGCTATATGAACATAAAATCTAATCCTAAAGCCTGTTATATGTTCATCGAAAAAACCGAGGGCTTCAAAGGCCTCAGGATGTATTTGACTATGACCGGTGAGGAAACCGACGAGCAGAAAGTCAGGCAGATAAAAGAAGCGCATTCGGTAAATTATAAGCCCGACGATCAAAGGCATCTTGTGTATTTCAGGATTGAAAATACCTGGCCTCTGGTCGGCGATAAGGCCGACGAGAGGTAGTAAAATTTTCTTGAAAAATTTAATAATCCGGAATTTGCTCGATATACTATAATACGTTTTAAAAAATGATTTTAGGGAGGAAAAGACAATGGCAGTTTGCGAATTTCTCAAAGAAGCCGGCGTCAAATATGAAGTACTGGAGCACAAACCTGTTTTTACCGCCCAGCGGATGGCAGCCGTTGAGCACGAGTCGGGTAAATTTGTCGCAAAGCCTGTTATCGTCAAGGCCGATGACAAATTTGTAATGTGCGTGCTTGCTGCCTGTAACAAAATTGACCTGCAGAGCCTGAAAAAACAGCTCAGTGCGAAAAAGGCCCAACTGGCCGCGGAAGATGAGATAGCGCAGATTTTTGACGACTGTGAGATTGGTGCCGAGCCGCCTTTCGGCAGCCTCTATGATTTGCAGACGATTATGGATAAGGCCCTGCAAGCAGACGACCATATCCTCTTCCAGGCTGGCTCGCATAACAAGGCTGTACGAATGGCTATGAAAGATTATATCAAACTCGCCAAGCCTAAAGTGATGGAATTCACCTACCAAAGCTCATAAAAAACAGTTACTCGTCGGTTGTTTTGTTGGAGCCGACTGCATCTGCGATTGAACGAAAATATTTTGTCAAAGTGATTGATTGTTTTCGGTTGGGGAGAAAAGAAAATGATTTTGTGGTCATCACGCAAACTCGAACAGTCACTGGCCAATGGTCAACTTGACTCATGGACAAAGGTGAAATACCTGATTATTCCTGCGGTGCTTGGAGCACTCTCAGTGCCATTCTATGTTATGCGCCCGGTCTATGGCCAAAGGCCTCCACTAATCAACAGCCTTTTCTCATTCATTTTTGCCATTCTCTCTGCGTTCCTCGTGTACCGGGGCATTAAAATATGTTTCAGGATTAACAACAAGATCGACGGCAATGTGTTTTTCGAACGAATTGCTGTCCTGACCATACCTGTCTTGATTAAAGTCGCTGTTTTCTTTTTTTTCTTCAGCTTTATTTTAGTTGTAGTCTTTAGTTATCTAAAGGTCAGAGCTCCCATATTGTTTCAATGGACGCACATCATTATCTCAGCTCTCGGACCAATCGTCACGTACACTATGTACTCTATGATAAGGAACTCGTTCGAGAGATTCGGACGATTGTTAGAAAGAATAAATTCCCGACCAGGCCGGGAATGACACGGCCGGGATGGCTGTTTTACTCCGGGAAGTTCAGCACTGCATATTGGCCGAAAAGCTCTTTTGCTTTTTCATCATAAGCTATTGCCGCGGCCTTTTCATCTTCAAAATTGCCGAGAAAAATATCTTTTCCCTTACAACAGATTTTTGTTTGCCAGATGCGGTCCCTTTTGTGAAAAGAGACTCCTTTATATTTCGATGTATGTTTTCCCGATCGTTTTCTTGCGTTCCAGGCATTCTGAGCAGTCGTTACAAACCTCAGATTTGCCTTTCGGTTGTCCAGGCTGTTATGATTTATATGGTCGATGATCTTTCCTTCCGGCGGTTCCAATATCAGCCGGTGCATTAAAATGTTTGTTCTTCCGTTTTTGCCGTTTTCCCATCTAATAGTTCTTAGAGCATAAGAACATCTACTATTATTTGATAAATACCATTTATATTTTGCTAATTTCTCATAATCCTCAACATCAACTATTGCGTATTTGCCCTGTGTAAGGGGTATCCTGCGGAATGTGTAGCCGTACCGTAATTTTCTGTAATACAGGGCTAACCGGATGCTCAGCCGATAGATACAATTCGGCAGATGAAATTTGATTTGTATTTGAACTTGCTGCAACTTGCCTCCGCCCCTCTGTCTTCCGTCTTCCTTCCTCCATACTTAGACCCCCTTGCACGATCTTGCGCGCATTTGCGTTTTTTTAGAGGCGTGAATTTACGTAAGTGCTTATATAGAAAGGATTAAAATTTTTTTAGAAAAAATTAGATTTTCTCAATACCCCCTTGCGTGATTTTGCGCGCTTCTACGGGATTATTCACCGCAGAGCTCACGGAGAACGCAGAGATTTCTTGACTATTTATGATTGAAAAGTATAATTTGCAGTGAATGATGAAAGTGAATACTTGGCGGAAAAAAAGAAAATAATAGTAGATAAATTATGAGAGTTTTCAAAACACTATACAGTATAAAGGACTTTTTTTTATGATTTTTCAACCGTGCTACGATTTCTTGCAACCGAATGAGAGTACATTGATAGCCCGTACGAAAGCTTCTGTTACTGAAAAAGGGAAAGTTAATGAAGTTGACGTAGAAGTTCGCCTTCAGCTTTTGCCTGAATCACAGATTCAGGTAAATGGAGTTTTGCCCAAATCTATGGCTTACGCGGATTTAGCCCGTCTTAGGAGTTTGGAAATCATTTGCAAAGATAAAGCTGGTAGAGTGGTTCCTACTTTTCTTGGGAGGATTAACATCCTACCAAAGGGCCCTGAATTTGTCTTCCGTACACAAAAAGAACCTATAATTGGACTTGGAGATCAGAGTACTGAGATTGCTTCTGTATTTTTTCATCTTTTCAACTATAAACCAATAATGGGGACTAGGCATTCCACTGAAAAAATTGGTAACGCGCATTACATGATTGCCCATGTAGACCTCAATGGCCATGGCTGGAATATAGAATTAAAATCTTTGCGGACTAGCAGTAAAACGTTCGAAACGCTAAAAGAAATAGGCGGTTACGGACTGACCCATGTTGGTTGTTTACGAAAAGAAGATAATTCAAATTTTGACGGAAAGACAGCGGAGAACATGTTAAATGCTTTACGCTTATTCTTGTCATTTAGCAAAGGAATGTGGTGTAATCCATGCCTGGCAGTAGGTTTCAATAAAAAAGAAGACAGAGTATGGGAGGAATGGTCTTCTCCTCAGGGTCACTGGGCAATCCCGATATCATGGTTTGATCCATACCATTGCGACCAGTTGGCTGGTCTGTTTTCAGGTTTCATGGTAAAATGGGATAATAAAGACTGGCAGAAGGCATTATACGAAGCTATCTTTTTTTATTTGAACAGTAATTGTTCTACCCTTGGTTTTGGAATTGGTATTGATGCCGGTATTATTCTTACTCAAGCAGCGATTGAAAGACTTTCCTTTGAATATGCAGTAAGACATAAAAAACTAATAGAGTCAAGTGGATTTAAGGATCTTCGGGCATCTGACAGGTTCCGGTTGCTTTTTTCTTCTTTGGAAATTCCAATAGATATCCCAGAATCAGTGCCAATACTACGGAAACTTGCTAAACGATTCAGTTGGGTTGATGCACCACACGCAATCACAGAGATAAGGAACTCTCTTGTTCATCCTGAACATAAGCGTCGAGGTCAATTTGGAAAAGGATTTTTTTCTGTATGGAACTTGGGACAGTGGTACTTGGAACTCGCATTGCTTAGGATATGCAACTATTCTGGTACTTATAGTAATAGGTTGATTCTTGACAAGTGGGTTGGAAATGTTGAAAATGTGCCATGGGATAATACCAAAGGGAAATAATTTTCAGTTTCCACTTCTTAATCTTTCAAAAACTTTTAGATTTTATGTTTTTCTCTGTGTTCTTGTATGTTGAATTATAGCATGGTTAATGATAGTCTCACT
>CAYXGT010000073.1:0-14202 GCA_964464635.1 uncultured Pirellulales bacterium
ACTCCTCGTTCGCATCGTTGGGCTCGTTGGTTTCCTGAGGATGATACATAATCTCAGTAATTCGGATATTATCTGTGACAGGGTCGATAACAAAAGCGGCTTCGCTGAGAGCACTCCAGTCATTCCCATTTTTCACGCGGGCCTTGATTTTTTTGGTCGAGCTGATAGTAAACGGTCCGGTGTATTCAATAGCGGTTGGCGAGACTCCTTCGGGAGCGTCGCTTTCAATTCCCGCGATAAGCTCGACTGAGGAGAGGAAATCAGAGCTGCCAAGTGCCTGGTTCATAGCGTGTATAGCCAGTATGTTTGTGCCTGCATGCAGGTCTGATATATGGTCGTTTATTTGTCTTTTAGTTAAGTTTACTGCAATCTGATCATCTCTATTAACACAGCTTGAATTCCAGACGAACGGATCTGGTTTGTTAATGGAATCAACTTCAACTCCATTAATGAAAGCTACGAAACCATCGTCACTTCTGACATAAAGGGTAATAGTGTCGAATTCAGCGAGGTCTTCTGCATCTACGGTAAACGGAATACGGATGTAGCAGGATGTCATAATGTTATACATTTCAGATTCAACGTCGTAACTGATATAATTTTCATATCCGCTGCTTCTCTCGTAACCGACTCCTCCTGTTTTACCGGATATATATGTACCATCCGTCCAGCTTGAATCATCATACGGTTCTGAGCCGCCTCGCCAGGTTGTGCCTATATTGCTGTCGGGGACTAAAATATTTTTAGAGGCATCTTCTGAGATGAGTGTTATTTCAGTGGTGCTGCCACCAGAGCCGGGCAGCTTTGGGTCTGTCCCATCAGTGGTATAATAAACTATTCCCTGGTAGTAGTCAATCGATATCGAATCTGTGGGCAGGATATATCCGCCGTGTTGGAAAGCACCGTTGACTTTATATTCAGGGGATTCAACATCAGGATAATATCCGCCGTTTCGCAGTTGATTCAATACAATATCTCTGCGTGCCGGGAAGTAATTATTAATTAATCTGTTTCTTTCCGTTATCCATTCATTGTTGCGAGTATATGGTGTCGACCTTTTGGTGTCACCCCATCTTGCTGATTCTCCTACAATGGCGCGGTCGATATCCATAATTCGGTTCAAATAACGGTCAATAGTGTTTTGTACAGTCAGAATTCCATTATTGAAAAATTGTTCGTGGATACGGTCGGCAAGGAGCATACGAAAATCTTCGTTTGCCTTAAGCCGTACGATAAGGTATGCAGGATTATTGTTACTGCTGTTATAAGCGCTGACATTAACTCTGTCCCATGTTTCATTCTCCAGGGACCACTCTACATCCCATGGCAGGAATACAAAACCTGCGCCCGGTTCTCGCTTGCGTATAGCATAGAAGTTTCGCGGGGAAGTATCCTGGCATAGAAGAACAGGTGCGTCACGGCTGCCGACGTGGAATATCATCAGCATATAATCAATCAATGCAGGTATGTCTAAATATTCCTGAATAGCAGCATAATTCTCGGGGTCAGACAGGTCGGTTTGTGCCAGGGCGAATAAAGTATTCCAGGCCTGAAGGTCACCGTCAATAAGTTCGATATAACCGTTATCGGTTTTGACGGCGTCGTAGTCTTCGCCATCTCCGCCGAGATGTTCGGCTGCGAATTCTTCATCGGGTCTTTCGGTCAGGATATATAAACCCCAATACAAGCCGTCAATATAGAGGTGGACGTGGCGGCCGTAACCCTGGAGTTCGCCCATATCACGCATGGTATCGTGTGAATATAGTTCTCGCATATATTGGGCACTGGCAGTGCCTATGCCGGAACAATAGGTGCTGTCGCCTGTCCAGGAATAATTCCAGGTTCCACGGAGCACGAGCTGGTCGAAAGATTCCACATCACAATTTTCAAAGAGAGGAAACTCCATCTTTGAAGGCCCGTAGATACTTCTGAATATAACCCGTAGAGATTTCTTAGCGGAAGCTCTGCCGACGGCGCCATGAATACGTATGCCGGCATTGGCCTGATAGTAATTTTCTTTGTTAATAGGGTCAATGAATTCAATTGAAGCCTGTCTTTCCCATGCGTCGCCACGAAATGAAGGATGAGTATAGATACCATCAATGGAACCCCAAAAACCGTCGATAGATGTTACAATACTGATAGTGGGAATAGTCTTGAGGTCATCTTTGAAAGTAGTGACATATTCCTGGTCGTACACAACATCGGGATCAACCTGATAATCGGCTGCGCCACTTGGGAAACCTGTAGGATTCGTCGGTTGATCCATTACATCGTCTAAATAAATATATGAACGACTTACAGATTGAGGACTAAGCCATCCTGGTTTATAAGCTATGGCTCTTAAGCATGTGGTTGAGTCGATATGTATGGGGCCTGTATATAGCTGGCTGCTCTCTGTCGGCTCGGTAAAGTCCGTAGTGTAGTAGATATCAACGTCTTTAGTATCGCATCTGATATAGACATCGAAACCAGCAGGGTCGGAATAAACACCTCCATTAACACTGAATTCCAGGTCAGCGATAGCACCTAAATAACCCTGGCAGTTGCATCCCAAAGGAGTAGGCGGATCGAAGAAGCGCCACTCGAGTCCGCAGTCGGGGTAACGCCCGTTAGACAAGTCCGGGTACTGGTCGTCAAATTCGACACTATCCAGAAGGGTGCTGCCATCGGTATCGAACAGTGCAATTTCTTCTCCACCGGCGTCAAGTTTGAAATTAGTATGGTTGCTGCCCTGTTCCTGCTGCTCATCGGCCCAGAAGAGCAGATATTCGTGAGCGGATATTGTAGTACCATCCGGGATATACCATTTTGTCGGCATCTCAAGATTGTCGGTAAGATACATACCGCTTAAATCAATGGCGGAATTACTGCAATTGTAGATTTCAATCCAATCGTCATATTCACCGTTCGGGTCAGTAAGGTAATTTTTGTTGTCTGCCATAAACTCGTTAATTACAAGCACCGGTCCTGTAACGAGCCAGTTGTTTGCGAATACGGCCAGGTCGAGAAAATCAACGCTTGTACCCGGAATTGCCGGCGTATCGTACAGATTTGCCGGGCTGTTATCGTCAGTAGAGAGCCATTCATCGGCCATCAGTTCAAAATCTTCCAGGTTGACCTCGAAATCAGGGACAATATCGCCCACCGGTGACCTTTCCGTTGATAATGCGCAGGTGAAGAAATTCCAGGCAGCTCCCTGGTAGGTGTCCTGTCCATAATGTGTATCCACCTTCCAGTAGTATGTTAAATCGTAATCCAGTTCAGGTGTGCAGCTGTTTCCGTCAGGCACCTGAATAATCTGGGGGTCATCAAAATCCGGATTGTCACTTACATACACAGTATAGCTGTCGGGGGTTTCTTCAGCCGGCGGAGACCAGCTAAGGCCTATGGGAGGTATAACGCTGGTGGAATTGTTGGGAGGATTCGGATTACTAGCAGCATAAGAGGCATAGGGAGAGTCAGGTCCGAAGTTGAAACTATTTTGAATTTCCCAGTCTTCGAGAGCGCTATCATAAATACGGAACTCATCAATAGAGCCTGTAAGATAAGGATCATTGCTATATAACGACCGGCCGAGGAAACTATATACGCTGTCAACCGACGATAAGGGGATAGTTATCGAGGTAGAATTGCCGTATTCGCCATCTTCATAAATACTCATTGTATTGTTTTCGCCGTCGTAAACGAATGCTACGTGTACCGGTACTGTCGCAACCGGGATGATGTAGTCTAAAATCTCCTCATGATTATAACCCGGCATTTCGTCGGAAATAACTAATCGGGAGGTACTAGCGCCGCTTTGAGGAGTATAGAAAAGATAATATCCACCGGCAGCGCCGCTAATATCACCGAAATCAAATACCCTTGCCCATGTTGCGGCGGTAGTGTAGGTGAACCAGAATTCGATGGTAATACTTGTGTAGCCGGTTATCAAGTCAGCAGGTAAATTAACATAGTCTCCGGAACCGTCAAGCTGGACGGCGTTATCGGTTATGTATGCATCTCCCTCCAATGTTCCGTTTTGTCCGCCGATAGAATCTATGGCGGTGGTGTCGCCGTTATTGAAGCTGTAACGATGAACTAAGTCCGCACGGGCAACAGGGGCCGGGAAGACAGAAAATACAAGCAAAAGCAGCGATGTTTTAAAAATTATAGTATTAAACTTCATACAGCCTCGTATTTCTTATCCGGCGAGTAAACGGTAGATAAAGCCGTAATCCTTCTTTATTAACGGCTCAAAAACATATAAGTCTTTGTCGGCTATTCACTTATGAAAATTTAAGCCTTTTTTTTTATTTCCTGATAGAAATATGTAGGGATGTGTGTTTTTGTTTTAGTATTCTAATATATTTTTAACATAAGATGTCACTTGCGTCAAGTCTTTATTTGAGCTTAAGTCGTTTTTATGCTGTTTTTCTGTGTATAGACAATTACCGGCTGACGTGGATGTCGTGCATACCTTCTCTTGTTCAGGAAGGTGAAGTTTGGCCAGCAGGTTTCTAAATTTTCAGCTGCCCGGCGACGGCGTATCGCCGTTCCAGTTGTCAGGGTCATCACCCGATGCGCTGCTCGACGAAGAAATACGTTCAAGAGCATCACCTGTGCCGTCAGGTGTCGCCGGCCAGGGATAATAATCGCCGTAGGTGACCTGGTCTATGATAATCCATGAATTATTAACCTCGGGCGGGTCCGGCGCCTGCGGCATTTCAAGTGCGAGTCTTTCTCCGCCGTTGGATAAATTGCCCGACCACGGCCCGAATACGTTCACGTTGGCGGTTAAATCACATCCGTAGTCGCTCTCGAATGCCGTCAATCGTACTGTCTCGACTACAGGGTCAAATGGCACTACAACAATCCTCGCTCCTGAAGCAATCGATAAGCTCGATGGGAACGTGAAAGAAACCGCGTTGTCAAGTCGCCACGAGCCGTCAGCATTGTAAAGGTGCACGCTCGAACCAGTTGGGTTGTAAAGCTCTATGTATTCGTCATTGTCGCTGCCTGCCAGCGGATGATACATAATCTCGCTGATGACGATATGTTCAACAGGAGTTGCATTGGAAAGGTCGCGGGAGCCGGCCATTCTGAACCAATAATCTCCACCGTTGGGGTACCTGCCGAGCGAAATGCCGTTTTCCTGCCCCTTAAATCTGATGCAATCAACCACACGGTCAACTCCAATGGTGCCCGGCAGATACGAAAGGAATATCTGTTCACCGGTCTTATCCAGACCAAAACCGCTTGTAATCGGATTGTGGAAATCCTCAACTTCGTCATAGCTGAAAAAAACACCCGCACCAAGAGCAGCATTGTAAAGCTGATATTTCTTTAGGTCATCAATATCATCACTAAGATACCAATCGCCGTCCAGATTAACGGTTGAGCCGGATGCATTATAAAGCTCAATCCAGTCATTGGAATTGTAGTCTGGATGTTCAGGATTGGAGTAATCAGTGTGAGCCATAAACTCATTTAAGACGGCCGTCTTTGCCGGTACAGCCGGATCTTCTGAACCGGGTGAGCCGTGAATATACGAGCTTTGTCGCCAGTTACCGGAAAAATCGAGTATCCCTTCCTGCTGGTCTTCCATAGCCCACCAGTCTATCGGCACGAGCGAGTGACCTGCGCCGTCGGCGGGCTGAGGCCAGCCGTAGCCGTCATTATAAGTAAAACTTACCACCACTCCATTCCACGTATCGGATATTTCAACTTCTTCGCCGGCGTTGTCGAACTTTCCGTCGTATGTTCCGGCGATTCGGCTCGAAAGAGACGTGCCGTAACGGGATTCAAAAGCGTCCTGATTTTTGACCACGAGAACAAATTCACCCGGTTCGAGGCTTGTCACATTACTACCTGCAAAGTCAAAGTCAACTCCATCGGTGATTGAAACTGTGCTCAGGTCAAGTGTTTCTGTTGTGCCTATGTTTTTAAGTTCGATGAACTCGAATTCATTTTTATCTACGTTCAGTTCTCCCTGGGTAATGTTTGCAGGAGCAGGATGATACATAAGCTCGCTGACGCGAAGGTAATTGAGAATATCGGCGCCGATAGGCTCACCGGCAAGAAACTCAATCGGCTCCGACCAGTGACTCCATCTGCCTGTATCATCTTTCATCCTGCTGCGGACACGATATATTCTGCCCGGCCGGACAGCGGAGCCTGGTATCTGTATGTCAAGGTCGGCGGGGTTTGTTATTTCCTCGCTTTCCCACGCCGCTTCGAGTTCGTACTTGCGACGCTTCAGAGGAATCGGCTCTGAGGGCTCTTCAGCGTAGTTAGCCGTTAAAGTCAAATCGATAGACAGGTCGGAGCTGGTTTTAGCCTGGTTCAAAACGTGTACCGCAATAATATTTTCGCCTTCAACGAAGTAGCTATAAGGGGTGGGCAGGCTAACATTTTCCCAGCTTGCATCATGATTCGCGCCGGTGGAATCCCAGGCCTTAAATCCACTTGTGCAATGTGGCCTTGCAACTTCAGTCTCGTTTATCCAGATAATGCATCCGTCGTCAACGTAAACATCCAAATCGAATGAATCGATGTCACTCAGATTCGAGATTTCAAACGTTTTTCTAAGATATATAGTTGTGTAATTATCCCGCATAGGAGGGTCTTGTTCAGACAGGTCGGTATTGTCATCTCCGTCATCATAACCAATACTTGTCTGACCAGTCTGCCAGGAGTTGTCATTGAATCCCAGAGCTCTCCAGGCCTCAACGGGGTCAGACGGTTCGGCGTCGATGGCCCTGTAGTATTTCCAGTTTTCTTCACTGTCTATCAGGATAATGCTTTCCGGTTCGTTGACTTCGGGGTAAGGCTCGATTTCAGCTATTCGCCATTTTGTAGCGGCGAATGTACCTGAACCCTGGGGGTCGGAAAATGCGCTGGTTTCGAAGCGCAGGTCATTAATAGGATAATTAACTTCACCTATATAGGCTATAGTCGGGGTATTCGGAATCCTGGACAAATCGTCTTCGGCGCAGTGGTCATAATCCTTAAAATAATTATTAGAAGGGTACTCTATGTTAATATTCAGGTTATTAGCTCTATCCTTCAAATAGTCTGAAGTGCCTTGCCATGGATACCCACTATAATTACCTTCATTCCATGCAAAGTTATGCAATAGATCAACAGCATCTTCCCATGTGCCGTTGTCTATTGGTGAACCCGGTATGGTATAATCCTGTCTCCAACGGTCTCTGTCTGCGGGCACAAAATCTTCTATTATTGCTGCCATTTCATCTATCAACGGATTGATGATTTCCGGCTGCCACATAATGTCGTTGAATTCCCTGACGTAGTTTCTGAATTCCTGTTTCAGAGGTGATTTTTCAGGGTCAATAGCATATTGTTGAAAGTAGTGGTTAATATAGCTCTGGTCAAAAATTGCCCCTTTGCCGTGATCGATACCATAGTTAAAGAAAGGTCCCCAGCTATCGTCAAAGTCAAAGGGCATAAACTGTACTTTTCCGAGATAATTGTTCTCAGCGGTATAATCGGGATAGAAATACCAAGCCAGGTTCTTCAAGTTGTGTATAACCACATCTCCACCACTGAACACGTCGAGAGACCTTATTACTTCGATAACAGTATGGTAACGATACCATTCGTCGCAATCCAGATGATTGCGAATGAAATCAGCAGATGCGATGTAAGTCAAATCCCAACGGATATTTTCATAGTCGGCACAGTCATCGACTGCGAATTCACCCTGATATCGCAGCTGGCGTTGGCCATCGAAAATTCTATCGGACAGTTTATAGACATTGCCTTTTGGCAGGCCTAATCTTTCGAGGAAGGCTCCGTCGTAATTTTCGAAAGCCTGATATAAACCATAGAAGTCACCATTATACTGGCCGTCAGCACCGGTTGGTGCTTCTTCTGCGCCATCGACTACACGGAAATGGAACCACCAGATATCATAAGCGGGAACGTCCGCGGCCTCAAACAGCCTTATATTCATAGCTTCATTAATTCCGTATGGATAATGTTGGTATCCGTTAATTTTGTTTCCGAACATTTTATGTGTATTTAGGTGCTGCCATTTGTAAGGAAATTTCTTTCCGTACATATCACGGGCCTGGAAGTAGTTGCCTCTGTTGAAGCGGAATTTCATCGAACGTTTACCTGCAAGACCGTAATTATAGCGGCCGTTTCCTCCTCGCAGGCGATATGCCATATGGTCATAGACTTTGCCATCATAGACTAACGCGCCTTCCCAGTTATATGCCCTGCCGGCATCCTGAATGACAGGGTCGAATGACCCCTGGTCGAGTTGGTCGGCCCAGTCATAACCATTGCACTGATAAAAGTCTTCATCTCGTGTAATCAAGGTGTAAACAGGGATAGAAGTCAGAATTTCTGCGTTATGGACATATCCCGGCGTTATAACCGAGTCTTCGGCGGCTACATAGTCGGGTATGCCGTCATAAACGTAATATGCAAGGTTAAACGAATCATCGTCTTTATAAGGCACCTGAATAAGATTGTCGTTATCATCTTCTGCGACAATTCGGTAACGCACAAGAGTTCGGTTATCCTGTCCGGGGATGAGGGCAGTATAAATACTATCTCCGGCCACAGCATCGCCGCCTGTTCCTGTATCTACCATTGTTATCTCGGACCAGTTGGTCGGATTTTCAAATTCCGAATTTATTGGTCGGTACTGATAAGGGTCTGCAAGCAGAGAGGCATGAGGTATAGGCAGATAAGCTGGAATGTACGCGCCTGGAGCGACTACCTGGTATTTCAGTTTTACCTGTTTGACTCCGTCGGGATCGGTAACTTTGGCGGTAATTGTACAGGACTGACTCGAAAGAGGCTGCTCCGGGTCGTTGTTGACCTGGCGAATCTGCGGCGGGACATCTATTGCATACACGCTGTTTTGATAACCGGGTGCGGGTGCTCCGAATGCTAATTCAGGACGTTGGGCATCTTTATCATAGCCCGAGCTTCTCCAGCTACCTGCCAGGTCGTTATCGAGTGAAGGATTTATAAGCTCCATAGATGCTCCTTCGCCATTAGCGGCGATAGGCCAGGGAAAATCGCTGTCATAATCAACTTCGTCAATTTTATCTCCTGTTGAATTACGCAGGACAATACGTTCGCCATCGTTACTGAGCTGGCCTTCGAAGGGACCATATGAAGAGACACTGAATTTTGCCTGTAAAGCACACGGGTCTTCGGCAATTACTACAAACTCTCCCGGATTTATAATAACAGTTTCATTAAATGTATAACGTACTGCTCCTTCAAGGTACCAGCCGTTCAGATCGATTTCCTGGACGGTGGCGTTGTATAATTCAACAAATTCCACTGCTTCTTTATTATTGTCGGGGTGATAATGTATCTCATTAATCACAACCAGTGCATCGTTAGATTTCAGCCAGTTGCTTATCAGAATCTCGAGGTCTTCTGAATCTACTGAGTGGTCCTGGTTTAGATCCGGGCAGTTAAAGGCACTGCAATCGGCGGATTGCGTCCAATATTGTGAAAACAAGGCCAGGTCGTTAAAATCAACCATGCAGTCTCCATCAAGGTCTCCAAGCAGGCAGGGGCCTGCCGCCTGCATCGTCGAGAAGAACCATACATATCCCTCTTCATCCGGCGCAGAGCTGAACAGCTCATCAATGCGCCAAAAATAATCCGTTTCATAATCCAGTGATTCGATTACGTACGAGGTGTAAGGGTAATCTGCTTCGAGTATCTGCATTTCTTCCTGGGGGGTTCCGAAGAGAATTCGATGCCCAACGGCACCGACTCCAGCCTCCCATTGCAGAGTTACTTCGACTACGGATATTCCACCAATACCATCCGGAGGAATGGGATTATCAGCTTTGAGTTTGGGTGTATGGAAACTCCAGATGGGACCACTGAATACATAAGATGCTGTAACCTCTTCGATACGCCAATAGTATGTTGTGTCCATTTCGAGGTCGCTTTCCGGAGTAAAGCTTTCATCGCCCGGGGATTTAGTCGTTTGGTAAATGCCTGTTGAGTTGGGGTCTGCGGTCAGAACGGTATTAAAATTTGTACCGAGATAGATACGATGCCCTGTAATATCAGGCGAAGAATCGGAATCCCATGTGAGGGTTGGAGTCAGCAAAGTTGAGGCGGCCTCATCCGGCGGATTCGGATTAGAGGGAACCGAATAGAATTCTAATGGTGTATCCGGACCGGAAAGGTAACTGGCTTCGGCCATTGAATCACTAAAATGAATATTATAAATTCGAAACTCATCCATGGTACCATTAAAGTACGGGTCGCCAGGCCAACAAGAATCTCCAATAAACGCATTAAGCCTTTGGACATTTGCCAGGGTAAAAGCCCCTACAGATGCCGAACCAATCAATTGTCCGTCCTGATAGAGTCTGAGCTCAGGGACGGTTCCGTCATACACACAGGCAATATGTGTCGGGGTGCCGAGAGGGAGTGTAGGGCCATCCACTATTATTTCATTACCACCAGTACCCAAAACAAATCTTGAGGTTCCCGCCGGTATAGAAGGACAGTAGAATAAGTAGTCTGCACTATTTCCACCAAAATCAAAGACCCGTTGCCAGCCACTGTACGCACCTACTTCGAACCATGCCTCAATCGTAACGCTTGTAAGGTTTTCATCAAGTACATCAGACGGCAGATTCACAGCTCCGCCACCATCCAGTACCAGGGCGCCGCCGGAAACATAAGCACTTCCGATGAGCGAGCCGTGGGCTGAGCCGACAGAGTCGTCGGCATCCGTATCGAAACTATAGCGGTGAACCAAATCCGCACGGACAACAGAAGATAAAAACATAATAAGTACCAATAAAAACAGTGACATTCTCGAACTCATAGCTTTGAACGTCCATTCCGGGCTTTTGTTTGAATTCATAATGTTCCTTTCTTCGTATGTGCTTCTAAGAATAATACTTAAAGTAGTTTCGAATTTATTTTTAGATCACAGGCCGCTGATTCCGACGGTTTCACCGGGAATAAGTTCCATGCCGGCAGGTATGGGTATCAGAACCGGTCTTCCCCACTGGGGTGTGGTCGTATTTGCCCACAGTTGAGGGGGAAGTTCTTCGAGCCCCGGCCCCATATAAGCGACATAGGAATTAGCCTGTTGCAAAGGATAGCTTCTTTTCATAATCTGTACCTTCATATTTTCTTTGACCTGGCTTATGCCGGGCTCGCGAATGTACGCGACTATCACCCTTGGTTCGGATTCAACTATATTCAGAATCGGGTCTTGCGGTTGTATTATCTCGCCAACCCGGCGCCTGATTCTGCTTACAGTACCTTTGAATGGAGATGTTATTTCAAGAGCTGGTCGGTCTCTCATTAATTCAAGAATAGCCTGTTCCTGTACGTTTACTTCTTCTCTTATTGGCTGTAGTGCGAGCTCTATTGAAGGATTGATAGGCTGTTTTTTCAAAATGACCTGCAGTCTTTCATTGGCCTGCTGGAGATTTTCTTCTGCCTGTGCGAGCAAGAGCTGATTTTCTTCAATCTCTTTTGCGAGGACTTCAGCCTCAGTTTTCAATCTTTCAGTTTCGTAGTGCTGTGTTATTTTTCCCTGGTTCTGTGTCAAATCCGATGATGCATTCAATATTTTGATATTTAAATCGAGCTCTTTTAGCCTTATTTTGTCCGGGGCGATTGTTGCTTTTAGTTCAACGACGCGGAGCTTGGCGGACTCGACATCAATTGCATATCTTCTTGCCGACTGCTCCAAATCATTCTGTCGTCCAGCCTCATCGGTTATTAATCTGTCTCTTGTAGCAATTATTTCAGCCTGCAGCTGTCGTATTGTTGCAAGCAGCACATCCTTTCTTGCTTCGAGTTCTATTTCGAGGTTTTTGGCATTGAGCACCGTGTCAACAACAACAACGACGTCGCCTTCATTAACTTTGTCAAAGAGATGAACGGGTACAGCTTTTATTCTCCCTGCGACTGCGGCGGCAATTCGTCTTTCCTCACCCTCAACAAGACCTATACTTTCAAACCGTTGGGTGCGATTTTGAAAGAGAATTATAACTGCGCCTAAAGCCACCAGCCACACAATGACTGGTATAATATGTAAACGCAGACTTCCTTTTCTATGATTATTTATACTTTTCATAAGTTTATCAGACCTCCAGCAACACCTCCTGCATTGTCAGGCTCAGGTTTGTAACTCCCTGCATCTTTTCCAGTTCGGTGAGCATCTGTTCGTTTTTATCAGCGTTTCGAATCATCAGCTGATAAGCATATTCCACCTCATTACTTCCGAAGCCGGCATCCTGAGCAGAAATCAGAGTAAAGCCGCTACAAAAGCGTTTTAAGATTGCTGCCAGCGGGTGGTTTGGACCGATGTGTGTTGGTATTGTAAACCGCAGGAAGCCGTTATGAGGTTTATGCATACCAAATTTGCTAATATGCAGATACAGGAAAATCAGGGCCACCGAAATGGTTCCGGTTATGGCGATAGTGTAAGCCTGAGTTCCAGCGGCCATACCTATAGCAAGGCCGCAGAAAATGAACAACATATCACGCGTATCCTTTACGACGTTTCTGAAGCGAATGATTGACATAGCACCCATCAATCCGAAAGCACGTGTAACGTTGTTTCCAATGACCGTCATAATCAAAGCTACAACGACAGTAACCATTACAAGAGATTGCACGAAAGCTCTTGAATAGGACAGGCCTGCATGTGTGAAATAGTAAATCCAGGCAAGAATCTGACCGAGAACAAAGGCAAGAAGAATCGAAAGCAGGATGTTTTCGGGTGTGAAAGCTCCTCTCGCCGACGGCACTCCATCCAAAATTTCCCAAATGTTATCTATATTCATATGTTTAGACCTCTTATCTAAATCAGACTATTTTTACTTCGGCTATGTTCCTGCTGTTAATCTTTGGAGCGCAGAATCTAAGACTGCAGGCATTCTGTACGGACGTAGTATATTTTGACATCGAACGTTGTTTCAGACCGAAGTATCTTGTCATTCTGTTAAGCCATGCCGGGAATCGGCCGGTAAACTTGATTTCCAAAATCACACCATATAAGGACACATTATTTCTCTGCCAGCCGCTGCCGCCGAGTAATACCTCGGCAGTAGTGCTGGTATTGAAAGACAAATTTGTGTCAAAGGTTACCCTGACTCTGTTATCAGAAGTACCTTCGTAAGCTTTTCTCATATATCGTATTAATATTACAGGGCCTGCGTTAATACTGTTGTAATACAAAAGAAATTGCTTTAGTGCCTCAATATCTTTTGGATTATCTTTTTGAGGGGGAATGTATCGGCCGGCGAGTATAGCTTCAAGGTCCTGAGTTTTTACCCGTGCCCTGCTTTTTATAATCACAGTGTTGGCCCTTCTTTTGATTTCACAGAACCGCGGATAACTGAGGTCATCACTATAACTTCTGATTCGTAACTTAAAGCGAGTCAGGATTCCCGTAAGGCTTTCCCTGCAAAGCATCAAATCAGGTGAGTCCAGATATAGACTTACGATAGGGTAAAAGCCGTTCGGCTGCAGCTTGCTATAGTGGTCAACGGGCAGGTAATCAGAGACAAAGCGTTCGATAGCAGCAGCCTTGGCTTCGCTAATAAGATATTTCATCTCATATCGAGAAGCAAGAGTGGTATCAATTTTACTTTCCTTTACAGGTTTGAAGCTTGTTAGGAAACCTGTTAGGCTTTTACCGGATGTATGTTTAACCTGAGTTGTTTGCGGATTTTTTTTAAAGCCATCTTCCACGTCAAACACCCTATTAAATTAAATAAAACATTTTTTTTACAAAATAAAAATATAACTTGGGTATTTACTATACCCGAGGGTGTGCATCCACCACGCTCCTGATAGTTAAATTCCCCAAATATGCGTTATTATAACAAAAAAAAGGCCATTAGTCAATATATTTACCCATCAGCAGGGGGAATTTTTACGTCTTGATCCACCTGAGCATCGTTTACCGTTTTTAACTGATACCGGTAATAAGCCGGATTGGTTCGTCTGAGAGCAGATTTTACTTCGAAAGCTGCGTTTGCAGGGCCTTTTAGATGTGAGAAATAGTGCGTTTTTGTCCATTTAATGAGGGCTGTTAGATGCGTTTTATTCACATTTTTTTGTTCGAATGTTTCTCCTTTGCAGGGCTGTATCGTTTTTTAGCGTTTGTTTTCAGTTTTTATTTTGCGTATACGGCGATTTCGTCGATGTAAATGTCGTCGGTGTTCGTAC
>CAYXGT010000074.1:0-13841 GCA_964464635.1 uncultured Pirellulales bacterium
GCTTCTTCGTATGGGCCGATTGGTTTTGTGGGGCGGTCGGAAGGACGGGATTTGAGGATGGCTTCGGCTATGGCTATGTCACCGCCTGATGTGATTTTGATATTCGATGAATCGGTCTCAATCACCGATATCTTATGCCCCAAAGCTTCAAGGAGCATTGCGTCGTCGCTGATTTTGCTGCTGTCAAGATTCTTCAGATTTTTGTAGGCGTCTTTTAGAAGTTTTACATCGAATACCTGGGGAGTCTGGCCTTCATAAAGATTGGTTCTGTCAACGGTCTCGATGATTGAGCCGTTTTGTACTTTTTTTAATGTTGCGACGACTGGCGCAGCAAGAATAGCCGCTCCGGATTTTTGGGCGGCTGTGATGCAATCGTCGAGCCATTGCTTTTTAACACAGCAGCGTACTGCATCGTGGACGGCTACAAGGTCGATGTCGTCTTTGATAAGCTCAAGCGCTTTTTGGACGGTTTCGAAACGTTCCGTGCCGCCGAAATATGTTTTGACATTGAAGAATTTAAGGTTTGCGCCCCATTTAATCTGCACCATCTCCTCATCTTCCGGCTGAATCGCCAGAAGAATCTGTTTGACGTCATCGCGGTTGTCGAACAGCTCGATGCTTCTTACAAAGACGGCTCTGCCCGCTACATCGACGAAGGGTTTTTTTCTTTTGCCGGGGAACCTGCTGCTTGAGCCGGCTGCACAGATAATCGCTGCAATATTTTTCGCCATTTTAAACAATCCAAAATAAAATATTAAAATTCGATACCCTGTCTGGCGCGGATTCCTTTGTCAAAAGGATGCTTTATATTTTTCATTTCCGTTACCAAATCGGCCATTTCGATTAGTTCGTCGGTGGCACCCCGGCCTGTCATTACGAGCTCGACTCTGGAGTCTTTTCTGTTGATAATGTCCCTGATATCTTCAAGTTTTGCCAGGTTTTTTGAAAGACAAAATACAATCTCATCGAGTATAATTACGTCGTAGAATCTTTTTTCGGCGGTCTCAGCAATACGTTTAAGAACGTCTGCGATTGCGGTTTTGGTTTCGGCGATTTTTTCTTTGTCGTTTAGCGAATTTGCATCCCAGCTTACATCCCAGCTTACATCGAGACATTCGACTCTTATTCTGACGGCACCGAGCCTGAGGGCAAATCGCTCGCCGATATCGAGAGATGGAGGCTTGAGGAACTGGTATATTAAGACCTTATTGTTCTGGCCTGCAGCTCGCAAGGCGAGGCCGAAAGCAGCGGTCGTTTTGCCCTTGCCGAGGCCAGTATAAATCTGTACGAGTCCTTTCTCAAGCATAGAGCTTATAATAAGGCTAAAAACCGGAATTTGGAATCAAAAATTATTGATGTTTGAAAAATAAAAGGAACAAACAGGTTGTCACTCCCGCGCAGGCAGGAGTCCAGAAAACGCTGAGTAAACTGCCGGATTCCCGCTCCCCGCCTTCGCGGGGACAAGCTTCGCGGGAATGACATCATTACTTTATTTTCGTGGAAATATTCCATTTAATAATGGAAGGTCGATAAATACATCGATCCTGATAGGAAATAGGCAATTGTTATTGGAGTAAGTTTAAGTTTCAATGCTGGTGAAGCAAGCAATTTCATATCAGCGATGAACAAGAAATTTGGTCTTGGTGGACTTGCTTTGATACGCAGAAAACGCTAAACTTTCTGTGATTTTACCAAAGGTGAATACGAGGCCTGCACAATAGTGCAGGCCTCGCTGTTTTAAATAGAAGAATTTCTTTTGATATGAAAACAGATTCAAGAGAGAGGAAAATAAAGCCTGGACTCTATATGGATTGCTATATAGTTACAGCCTGGAGTCTTTGGATGGTGTCAATCTCGCTTGAGCCCTGCTCGCCGGGCCTGAAAGGTAAAGGCTCGGCAAACTGAACGGCTATCTGGCTGAGAAAATTGTTCACTTTATCGACACGACAAACGCTGCCGGAGCGTGTGAAATTTGCAAGGTTAAAGCTGCTGTCGGAGCTGAAGCAGGGCACGCTGAAGCGGGCTGTTATGGACTGGCCCAGGTATGGACAGTCCTGGTCCGGGAAACAGGTAAATGCTGCAGCGTTGCTGTTTACGTCAACCATCTGTCCCTGACACAGGATTTCGTTGAAATCCTCGGCAAACCACACCGGCCAATGATAACGAAGTCTTCTTTCTTTTCTTCGCTCGCTATTCTGTTCCATCATAAAATAACTCCCTAAAAAAGTCAGCTTTATATTCGAAAATCGTCCAGTAAGAAGGCTTACTTTACGAGAGATTTCAGAAGAAAAGAGTTGTATTGGGGCCGGTGCTTCAGAATGGCCTGCAGGCGGCGATTATATAACGGCAGAGCGGTAAATCTTTTTAACTCTTTTTAAGGTTTTTCCGCCTTGTTCCTATAATCAGGCAGGGTTAGATACTTAAAACAGACTTTCGGTTCGGGAAAGAAAAGGGTATTAGCGTGTTTTTTTTCTGTTCTTAGCGCAGAATTCGCCCATCAGCTTCATCGCCTTGTTGAGCTTGTCGGCTGAGCCGTCCATTTTCGCAAAGGCATCGACAAGCTCCATTAGTTCGGGTGCCGGCTCGACGAAACCGTATCTATGTGCGGTGTTCAGGATAGCTGCGTCAAGTCCGCACTCCATAGCCTTTGCCGTGTAAGCCCTGCAGATACCGATTCTTCGGCCTGGAAGCTCGCGAACGCTGTTGCTGACGCCGAGAGAAAAATGTGCTTTTTTCATTCTGCGGTCATTTTTAATTCTTTTGATGGTCTCAAAGGCGCGATACGTATAACCCGGCACATCCGGTGCCATCGGCATATCTATAGCTAATGGAAAGACGGTGGAATCAAAGAAAATCTCGTCAGGATTAAAACCATATTTATCTACGGCTGATTCGAAGAGCCTTTTGGCAAGTGAGAAGAGCTCATCAATGGAGTGTGAGCCGCCCGGGCCGGTCGGCTTTTCCTCGCTTACCAACAGCCCGATGAATCCGAAATCGTAATCCTTTTTCAATGCAAACATTTTAGCCATCGTATAGACCTTGATGGAGTTCAAAAGCGGTTTGCCGACAGGTTTGTCTGTGTTATACCATTCCTTCAGGCCGGCGAGCAGGACGTCGTCATTGCTGCTATCCACGCAGATGGGGATACCATTGCCCCATTTCCGTACGAGCCTGACATATTCTCTCATCATATCGACAGCGAGCTGCGGGTCATCTTCACCGAAGGCGTCGAGATTGACCTCGATATAGTCGGCACCTTCTTCAACCTGTGATTCAATCAGTGCGCGGATATAATTCAATGGGCCGGACTCTTTTGTATATGCATCGGGGCCGAGCTCAGCCAACAGCTTCATTACGCGACCGGTCTTCGGTATCGATGCATGAACGACCTCACCGATATAGATTACAGGATTCTTCATCGTATGGTCTCTGGCGAACAGGTAATTTAGAACCGAGGCTGTATGTTCCAGGTCAGGCTTGCGTGGTTTGTTAATAGTTTCCCGCAGAATGTCTATTCCGTTTTTTTCAGCAGCGGCAGCCTCATATACAGACTCGCCGACGCAAATCCGGTCAAGATTGTTGCCGCAGTAACCGTCAACTGTTGCATCTCCGCAGGGGACATTATCGAGTCCCTTTTCGCAGCCTCCAATCGTACAATATCCGAAATTCTCAGGCAGATAACAATCGCCGCACTCCTGACAATCGAACATCAGGTATTTAACATACTTCTCGGATGCGTTAAATGATTTATAAAAGAAGCCTGAGCCTTTCCTTGTTCCGAGGGCAGACATTAGCGCCCTGAAAGCTCTAAAGCCTCTGTAACGGTTATCGAGAATCGTGCGGTGCAGAAGATTAAAGAAGCGGTTTCTGAACTTTTTTCGATATTTATTGAGCTGTACTCTGTATCCGGAATCGTCATAGAGATAGAATCCGTTTTGTTTCGGCCAGTAGAGGTTGTCTTTGAACTGCTGCCAGCCGTCGCCGATTTCGTTCGCTCTTTGCAGTATTTTTGTGAAGGTGTCGAAATTGCTGACGCCGCCGATATCGACGCCGGCAGCACCGAGGGCCTTGTACATCGCCACCTGCTGTGCGGCACGCTCAATGTGGTCGTCGAGAGTTTCCGAATATAGTTTTGAGAGCAGCTCGTCGCTTACGAAGCAGCCCATCAGCTTGATGTCGTGCATTAATCTCGGTGCGGCAGTGGTAGTGCTCAAAAGATATACATTGCCGATAACGGGGATGTCGATTTTGTTTTCCTTCAGGTATGTGAACAGGGCTTTCGATTTTTTCCAGTCCCAGCCCATCTGTGTTATGAAAAAGTCTGCACCGCACCTGATTTTCTTTTCCATTTTGTAATACTGCTGCATCTGTGAGGCTTCGGTGTATTTGAAAGGCGAAACTGCGGCGCCCGCGTAAAACTGAAAGACGTTGTCAATGTTCTCTGGTTTGGATTTGGTGTACTGCTGATTGTTAGTATATCTTATGAGGCTGAGCAGGCCCGGTGAGTCAAGCTCAAAGATTTTTTTTGCGGTTGTGGGCTTATCGCCTGTCAGTGCCAGGACGCTTTGGGTACCGGCATTTTTGAATCCCATAAGAGAGCTTAGAATTGAGATGCTGTTCTGGTCCTTGCAGGTGATATGAGGTACAAAATCAAGCCCGCAGAGCAAATCTTTTTTCTGCAGCTGACGGAGCACTTCGGCAGGCTCTATGTTGGCTACGCCCGACGGGTTTTGAGGACTTGTTATTGCGACGAAGTCGAATCCTGCAGGTATTGCGGAGTCGGCAGCTTTCTTGTAATCCTGTAAGAAGTTCTTTATTGGTGTGAAATTGAATCCCGGCCCGGCAGCCAGCTCTGCCAGTACGACAAAGCTTTGTCTGCTTTTGAGATTTTTGCTCAGCCTTTTCTGGTCGCTTCTCAAATAAAACTCCTTTCAGAATCTTGAAATACTAATTTTTATCATAGCTGTAAAATATACTCTGCTGATTGAAGCGAAAGCCTGCCTGGTTTTGTGCAGATTGTATAATCTGAAAGCTGAAAGCTCAATATCTATTTATGGCCTTTTATGACAAAGACTTACGTGGTTTCGGCCGGCTGTTTAACTAAAACTTTGATATATGGGAGCTTAAGGGAATAAGTTTGATAGCTATCAAACATTGTGGATAACCTGTTGAAAACCTAAAGTATCTTCCCTAATTTATCTTAAAAGACCTAAGAGTATCTTCTTGAGCAGGTTTATCTACTTATTTCGATTATCTTTCATCGTTTTCTACATTTTTTGCTAAAAACGTATATGTACTTGTAATTAAAGGGCTTACGCTCAGGCTGCGAGCCGGCCAACAAGGTTAGCTTTGTAAGGTGTCGGCTTAGCCGAAAGAAGCTCATGGGTAATAAAAATATGGTTATCGGATACCATAAAATTTTCACATTCGTGGATAATTTGAAAATCAGGTATAAAATTCGCTGTGAGCCGTCCAGAAGATACCTCCGTAGAGGCCAAAAAAAACGCTATTTTCGATAACTCGTAAAAACCTTATATTATTATCAAAAAGAGACATCCAGGGACTCTTATTTCACGCGCCACTCGAAAATCCCTGCCGAGAAACCCTGCTGCATCTGCAGCTCAATGCGAAGGGCGTCAGTTTTGACCGTTTCGAATATAATCCTGTTCAATTTATCCTTTTCGAGCCTGAAACCGTCGGGCGCCCAGACAGTCCTCCATTCGCTGCCTTTTCTGTATTGAATTTTGAAGCTTTCCGGCCGGCGATTTTCTTCGTCCCCGAGCCAGTAAATATCCACGATGCTCGGCTCATAAACTTTTCCAAAATCATACTGCAGCCACTCGGTTGTGCCTTTTTTGGGCAGGAAGGTGAAGACTGGAAACGATGTGTCAGAGGAGCTTGTCGGGACAAGGCCGTCATTGACAGCCTCTATGCCTATTCCTTTTTCGGATGCGCTTACCATGCTGGTCTCGGCGATGGAGGGCAAGCCGGCGGGCTCTACTGCGTTTTCATCCCTGGCGAGCCATACGGCCATTTCGCCGCGGCCTCTGTGTGACCAGGCGTAATACGGTATGGCCTGAAAATTTTTCCTTTCCTTAACGATGGTTTGCTCGTCGTCTGTTTTTTCAAGGCGATATGCCTGGGCAATGCCTTTTATAACCGTGAGGCCGTTTAGAAGTGCCGGGCGAAATTGGGCTTCAAGGTTTGCCGTATCTTCCAGCAGCAGGTTCAGGACACGGCCGTCCTCCACATCGGGCGCTTCCATACAGTAAACAATTGGCCCTCGCTGCAGAGCGACGCGGCCTTTATCCTCTGCAACTTTTTCGTTAGCGAGCAGGCGTCTGACAGGCATCGGGAGATTGAAT
The DNA here is from genome assembly GCA_964464635.1 of uncultured Pirellulales bacterium. Taxonomy (GTDB): domain Bacteria; phylum Planctomycetota; class Phycisphaerae; order Sedimentisphaerales; family Anaerobacaceae; genus CAYLMG01. Next base: position 6,366 of record CAYXGT010000074.1, read on the forward strand.
TCAATTACGTCACCTTTTTCCCAGCGAAGATTAATACGTGCAAAACCCTTATCCATATCGAAAGCGACGGGGACACCATTGACCTTAAGGTTTACCTGCTCATCATTGTCCTGCATAAAACTGTACAAGTCGCTCGGCAGCGGTTTGTTTCGCGACCAGCAGGGTATTCGAATGCACATTGTAAAAGTTGCCGACCTTTCCGGCTCGACCATAATCCTGACCGCACCATCCCAGGGGTAATTTGTGAGCTGCTTTATCTGCACTTTTCTGCCGCCAAGCTCAACGGTTGTCTGGCTCGTAACGAAGAGATTTACGTAAAATTCATCGCCGCGCTTCGCATAGACATAGCCCGGAAGTGATGCCATAAACCGCGTAATATTACCCGGACAGCAGGCGCATACGAACCACTCACTTCGAGCGTGCTGACCTCGTGAGGCAAGTGCGTTGGGGTAGAAAAACAAACTGCCATCCATCGAGACGCCTGAGATTAGCGCGTTATAAAGCGTTCTCTCAAGGACATCGATATATTTGGCGTCAGCGTGGAGCAGAAACATCCTCTGATTCCAGAAGACGTTTGCTATTGATGCGCACGTTTCGCAATATGCGCTCATATTCGGCAAATCATAGTTCGGGCCGAATCCCTCTATCGAGGGGTCCGAACCCAGGCCGCCCGTCACGTAAAGTTTTTTTCCGACGACGTTGTCCCAGAGCTCATCGAGCGCCCTTACATAATTTCTGTCGGAAGTCAATGCTGCGACATCGGCCATTGCTGAATACATATAGCCTGCCCGGACGGCGTGACCTACAGCCTCGTTCTGGTCAACGACCCTTTTATGCGTCTGCGAATATTCCTCGCCGCCGGGACCGCGAGTATCAAGAAAGAATTTGGCGAGGTTTAGATATTTTTCCTGTCCTGTTGCCTCGTAAAGCTTTACAAGGCCGAGCTCTATTTCCTGGTGTCCCGGTGCGGTTTCATTTTTGCCGGGCCCAAAGACCTCGCACAACAACTCGGCGTTTTTTATCGCAACATCAAGCAGGTTGCGCTTGCCGGTAGCATAAAAATGTGCGGTAGCTGCCTCGTACAGATGCCCCATATTGTAAAGCTCGTGGCTGTGGCCTGACAGGTTAGCCCATCGTTCATCACCCAGTCGCCTCATCAAAGTCCGGGATTTGTTCGTTCTTGCGGTGTACAGGTATCCGTCATTTTCCTGGGCGGCAGCAATCAGTTTGATAAGGGCGTCAACATAATTGTCAAGCGCAGGGTCGGGGTGGACACTCAGGGAATAGCTCGCACCTTCGATAATCTTATATACATCCGTATCATCAAATGGATAAACGCCTTTGTGTTCGCCTTCTTTTAAGCCTCCCGCTATTGCGAAATTATCTATACGTCCGGTTTCCTGACATTTTTTGAACGCCGCAGGTATGGTGACTTTTCTGTTTGTTTCTATTCGGCGTGACCAGAAGTCGTCGCTTATTTTAACATCTGTAAAAGGTACCGGTTTCATTTTTTCGTCAGCTTCACTAATAGCCTTTTTCTTTCCACAGCCGTTCAAAATGACAACTGAAGTAAAGGCAAAAATTCCCACGCTCAAAACTTTGAATAAAATACCCTCTTTCATATTCCAATCCTTCTTATCTGTTTTTGCTGCTTTGTTCCTGACCTGTTTTTTTATCATAAAGGATAAAAAACAACAAGCGTAAAGGCGCACTTTGAGCACCGAAGCTGAGAAATCACTTCTGCTCAAATGGGGCTATTTTCTCTTTTAACTGCTGACACGCCGTCTTCGGATTCTCGGCGGCAGTAACAGCCCTGCAGACCGCTATCGCTTTCGCACCGGCCTTTAATACCTCTTCGACGTTCCCGATGTCTATACCGCCGATAGCAACGTGGCCAATACCGGTTCCCTGGAGCATCTTAATGCCCTGTGAAACGTAATCCAGACCTACCGCCTCTGCGGTCGGCTTGGTCGGTGTCGAGTGTACAGGGCCGAGACTTATGTAATTAACACCTTCATCAATAGCTGCTTTTAATTGCTTAGGCGAATGTGTGCTTTTGCCGATTATCAATGGCCTGGCTGCGAGCTTTCGTGCTGCGTGAGGCGGCAAATCATTCTGGCCGAGATGAACGCCGTCGGCGCCTGCTGCTGCCGCAACGTCGGCCCTGTCGTTTACGATGCTGAGCGTGCCGCCGTCGCTGCAGATTTTGACGAACTCGGCAGCCATCGCGTATAGTTTGTCATCCTCAATGGATTTTGCTCTGAGCTGAATGCAGTCGGCGCCGCCTGCGGCACAGCTCTGCGTCAAAGCAAAAACCTCAGCAGGCAGGTTGCTTGTAATAACAATATATAGACGAACTTTTCTGAATTTTTCTGCTGCATCACCGAACAGGACTATATCTTTCTCGAGGCTGTAAGAGCTGTACCGCAAATCCTCGATTCCTGCTGCCACTGCCGAATCAATCGGTGAAATTGTCTCGGCTAATACCCGCAGGGCTTCTGCAAGCCGTCTGCAGGCGGCGGTGAAGCTATCTTTTAAGTCGGCTCTTCGAAGCTGGCTATCGACGACCTGTCCGATGCCGACATCGCCGGCTGTATCCCTGCTCGAAATAAGGCCAATTGCATCCAACCGGCCGACGGCGGCGCAAAGCTGATGACGAAGCTGCTTCGCCCTCGCAGTTAGAGGGCTGGAATCCAGATAAAATCTGCAGTACTCTTCGATGAGACGAGCCGCTTCCCTTGCCCTGTTGAAATTGGCGTCAATAATTCTGTAGGTAGCCCTTTCCATAACGAAAATGATTATACCCCCCTGGTATGCTGTTGAGTAGTTAAAAAGTCAACGCTGATAAGCGATGCGCTCTTTTAGAAATAAATACTCAAGAGAGCTTAGTGAGAGGAGCAAAAGCAGCATTAAAAACGGAGTCGTTCTCCTCCGTAACGACTCCGTACATTTTTCTAACAGGGCCGGCAAGCCAGCCCTGTTTGTTCCTGAAATTGGGCGGGAATCATCCTCCTCCAAATTCGGTACTTTTTGGACGGCCGCCCAATATCATAGACCAAAGAGCCAAAAAGTAGTAATGTGCAAAAGGTATGCCAACAGGAGCTTGCGCTGTCAAAACTTTCTGACAAAGTTACTTAACAACCTGAAGACCAAATATTTATATTTATATGTATAATTGAAGCTTCAGAATGATGCAGATGACGTATTTTAACAGCATGTTGTTTTTTGGCAACACAGCTTCTTATTAATCAATTTAAGTTTACATATATGGGACTTAAAAAATAGCTATCAGTGCTTTTTCATCACCCGTTTATAAAAATCAACACTCTCGTAAATAAAAATAAACACAGCTACCGTTTTACAGATGCTTTTTACAGTCCCCAGGCTTTGGTGAAGGCTTTGAAGCTGCGGTCGTATGTTTTTTCTATTTTCTCGGGGAAACAGCAGGCAGGAAGCTCTTTTGCAGACAAATGAAACTGCAGACATTCGCAGCAAAGACCTTTTTTGCCGCAGCCTGGATATGAACAGTTACAGCTTTTTAAGTTCTTTTGCTTGTTGCATTCCATATTTTCAGATACTCCTATTTGATATTAGGGATTTATTGCATTATCTTATAGACTTCGTTTCCACATTCGGCGCATATCCAGTTTTTGTTCATTTTTTTTGCTGATTTGAGCCAGAAAAAAAACCAGATGCCTGCTGTCAGTACGGTTAAAACAGAATTAAGTATGATGCTGGTTTTCTTTCGCCATACGACTACCTGCTTCAGACACCTGCCGCAGTAACCTTCCATATACTAATATTTATACAAGCTTAACATATTTGTTCGACGGCATTGAAGATTAGTAAATAATATGCTCGTCGCTTTTATAAGGATGAGCATAACCGAATTTTAAGCGAAGTGCAATTCGAGAATGTCTTTGTCGTTAAGGACGTGGTCTTTCGGAGCGTTCTGTCCGTCGTAAACACCCGTCCCCCATATTCTTGCGGAGCTGAATTTTTCTGCGAGCTCACGGTGAATGGCGTTGGCGAGGTCCATAACGGTAGAGCCTGCCGGCAGAGTGAAAGGTTCGGTCAAATCCGCTTTTTTGCCGGGCCGTTTGGTATAAACTCGAATGATATTCGAGAGTTTAAAAAGTTGTTGCGCAAGTGAGTCAATACCTTCGTGTGTTTCGATTGAGGTGGCAATGACAGGTAAGCTGTGTTTGGAGATTTTTTTTGTTTTTTCGAGGGCATCTGGTTTTGCAATGTCGGCTTTCGTGCAGAGATAGAAAGCGGATTTGCCGAAGCGGTTACCGACTGAATCGGTTGCGGGAGTATTTTCGTCAATGAGCAGGTTTCTCGATTCGAGAAAATCGAGCAGGATGTTCAACTGCTTTTCGATGTTTTCCGAGAGGTCGATGACGATTGCGATAAGGTTGCAGTTTCGGTAAACTCCGACCTGGCCCGGCGTTACAAAATCTGCTGTAACAGGGGGGGTGTCGATAAGCTGAATCTGGATGTCCTCGAAGCGGACCATTCCCGGGACGGGGGCGTTTGTGGCGTATGGGAAATCCGCGACGTTGACTTTGGCATTGGTCAGGCTTGCGACGATTGAGCTTTTTCCGCTGTTCGGAGTACCTATCAGGGAAATCTGGGCGGCGCCTGTTTTGGGGATATAGAAGATGTCTGTAGTTTTTGCTGTGCCTGTTTTTTGTGTAGCGGCTTCTTTGAGTTTCGATAGTTTTCTTCGCAGGTCGGCCTTCAGGTGGTCGGTGCCCTTGTGCTTGGGCATAACGGCGAGCATACGCTCGACAGCGAGGATTTTTTCCTCGTTGGTGACCGCTTCGCGGTACCACTTTTCAGCCTTAAAATATTCCGGTGTTAAATTCGCAGGCATTTTTTTTAACCGCGGATACCTTGGGTACAAGTTATACTGATTTCACGAATTAAAATACTTATTTAACCGCGGATTAACGCGGATTTTCACGGATTATGTTATTTTTTTAACCGCGGATTACGTGGATTTTCACGGATTATTAATTATTCGTTTCATTTTTTTCATAATCTTTATTCAGCGACTTTTTCGGCGACCATATCTCCTACCTGCGTTGTTGAATATCCCATTTTTCCTGCGGCGAGGGATTTTAACTTATTTGCGGTTACAAATTTGACTGAATCTTCAACCTTTTTCGCAGCTTCGTCCTCGCCGAGCGTTTCGAGCATCATCTGCATAGCACAAATGGCAGCGAGAGGATTGATTACCCCCTTGCCTGTATATTTGGGAGCGGAGCCGCCGATGGGCTCGAACATACTGACGCCTTCGGGGTTGATGTTTCCGCCTGCGGCGATGCCCATACCGCCCTGAGTTATTGCGCCGAGGTCGGTTATGATGTCACCGAACATATTGCCTGTCACCAGCACGTCGAACCATTCGGGATTTTTGACCATCCACATACAGCAGGCATCGACGTGATAATAGTCTCTTCTGATATCGGGGTAATCTTTTTTGCCCATTTCGTGAAAGGCCCTTTCCCAGAGGTCGTAAACAAAGGTAAGGACGTTTGTTTTTCCGACAAGGCCGAGGGTATTTTCGTTACTTAGGCCGCGAGCTTTTTTACCGCGTTTTTTTGCGTACTCGAAGGCGTACCGCAGACAGCGGTCAACCTGGAAACGGTTATAGACCGAGGTTTGTATCGCTACCTCGTTCGGCGTTCCTTTCATACTGAATCCGCCGGTGCCGGTGTAAAGGTCACCTGTGTTTTCGCGGACGACGACGTAATCGATGTGCTCAGGGCCTTTGTCCTTTAGAGGACACTCGACGCCGGGATAGAGCTTTACCGGACGAAGATTTATGTACTGGTCGAGCTCGAAACGGGCCTTTAGCAGTATTCCCTTTTCGAGTATGCCGGGCTTTACGTCAGGATGGCCGATAGCGCCGAGTAATATCGCATCGAAACTTCTCAGCTCTTCGATAGCGCTGTCGGGCAGAGTTTCGCCAGTACGCATATACCTTTCTCCGCCGAAATCGAAGTCGGTTAAATCTACTTTGAAATTGAATTTGTCTGCAGCGGTTTTTAATACCTTGACAGCCTCAACAGCCACTTCGGGCCCTGTTCCGTCACCGCCGATTACCGCAATTTTGTACGTCTTCGCCATTTAATTTCTCCTTCTAACAATCTTGTATCATTGTGTTGCAGTCTATTCTACCTTTTTAATTTATGTTTTCTATTGCGTCTCTAAAAACATCACATTAAACAGTCTGTTTGTTCATTACTGGTCAACTGTGAAAACCACAGCTCGCCGCGCTTTGCATGCTTTCTCAAAGAATTTTCGTGTATCTTCGAAGTATGACCATGTGTATTCAAAATCAACTTCATCAAGAGGGCCATCATATTCCGTTAGGTCGAAGAATAGGAATTTCTTTTTCAAACCAAAATATTTCTTTCGGAACCACTTTTGTTCTATTGGCTTTAATGCCTCATATACTTCCTTAACTTCATCAGGAGTCAGGAAAGAGAATATGTAATCATCTCCTCGATAAAGTTGCTTTCCGCCAAGCACGCATTTTTCCAAAATTGACTTACCTTTGCATACCAGTGTTCCGTCGGTAAGGCATCGATGCATAGCGTCCCACGCCTTGTCTGTTTCCTGTAGCCATTGCTCATCCCATCGCTGCTCGATATCTTCCTGGATGACCTCTCTCACTTCCACGTCGCCATTGGCACCGATGAGCTTCTTAACGTCATCTTCTGTTAAAGCAAAATATACTCCTCGGCACGCCACTTTTGTTCTCCTTGTCGTGGAGGTTATTTTATTTTCTTTTTTATATGTTCCAAGAGTCCGCCGGCGTTTATGATTTCCAAAGCGAAATCGGGGAGCGGATTAAAGCTGATATCCATACCAGTTTTTTTGTTTTTTACAAGTCCGTTTTTGAAATCGATTTCCATCTCGTCGCCATTGCTGATTTTATCGAGAGCATCTGCGGATTCGATGATGTAGAAGCCGTTATTGATTGCGTTGCGGTAGAAGATTCTTGCGAAGCTCTTTGCAATTACGGTTTTAACGCCTACGCCCCTTATTGCCCAGACGGCGTGCTCACGGCTTGAGCCGCAGCCGAAATCCTCGCCGGCGACAATTACGTCACCAGCCTTTACCTTTTTGACAAAATCAGCATCCAAATCTTCAAGACAGTGCCTGGACAGCTCAGCTTCGTTATCAGTATTGAGATAACGAGCAGGTATAATCTCATCGGTATTAATATGGTCTCTTTTATAAATATGTGCCTTTGACATAAAAAGCCTTTCTTTGAACTTCCAACATTCAACGTTGAACGTTCAACGTTTAGTGTTCGACGTTAAATATATTTTCTGCAATCTGTTAATTTTCCTTCGATAGCGGTTGCGGCGGCGGTTGCGGGGCTGGCGAGGTACACTTCGCTCTTTGGATGGCCCATTCTGCCGACAAAGTTTCTGTTTGTTGTGCTGACGCACTTTT
>CAYXGT010000075.1:0-13691 GCA_964464635.1 uncultured Pirellulales bacterium
TGGATTTGCAAAGGCATAAATTACTATTAACACGATGAGAAAGGATAAAATAATTGCAATTTTTTTATACATTTATAGACCTCCTAAATGGACTTAAACAGATTTGATTAAGCTTGGAATGAATACTATTTGCGACTTTTAATAACAACCGCAGGGTGTATTTTACAGTTATCATCGTTTTCTCCTGTACTCCTAAAATCTCATTCTTTCCTTTTATTACTACGAGGAAGAATTGTCAAGAAAATAATAAATAAAATATTAAAAAAATAAATACATAGATTTAGTAGATATTGGTTGGTGAAGCAGTTTTAATTTTAGAAACAGAGAGTTTTTAAGGCTTTGTAAGAGATTTTGGGGTTGATTATAGCCGGCTGGAATCTTGTAAGAAAAAGGCTTGTTTTTTTGTGAGAAGGATAATAATATATTGTCAGAGTCAGGAGCGGCCAAGAGGCTGATTCGGGCATTGGCTTATATTATTTTTCAGGAGTGCTGCGTATAAATTCAAGTGAAACAGATATTCTTGTGCTGGTTAGGTTCAGGATTTACGGCGATTTGAGGTTTCTGTCGCATATCGAGACGATGAGCGTTCTTAAGCGAGCGTGCGTCAGGGCAGGATTGAAGATGAGATACAGCGAGGGGTATAATCCACGCCCAAGGATTTCTGTGCCTCTGCCGAGAACAGTCGGAATCGAGTCGGAAGATGATTTATTGTGTGTCAGGGTCGAAAGGCCGGAGGGCGGTTTTGACGCTGAGGATTTTATGGTTAGGCTCGGCGAGCAGATGCCGGCAGGTTGTGAGGTGGTTTCGGTAAAATCTTTGAAAAGTGAAAGATGCCCTGTGCCGACGGGAGCTGTTTATGAGATTGTTTTGAAAGAAGAAATTCTTAAAGATAAACAAAGCAGGGGAGAGCTTCGAGGGATTTGTGACGATATACTTGGAAGTGAAGCAATTGTTATTGAGAGAAGGTTCGGGCGGGAAGGTGTGAGGAGTAAAAATATCGATGTGAGAGGATTTGTGAAAGATATAAAATTTGTGGACGATGCGATTTTTGTTGAATGTAATGTAAGCGGTGCAGGGACGATAAGAGTCGAGGAGATATTGGGACTTTTGCGGATAGGAGTCGAGCAGCTCAAGGTGGCTGTGAGGCGGGTGAAAGTGCAGTGGCAGCAGAATAATTAAAAGATGATTGGGTGAGCAGAGTTGTTGAGGATGTAACGAGATGGCAAGAGAGATGCTTATAAACGTAGCAGAGAGAGAAGAGTGCCGTGTGGCGGTTGTTGAGAACGGTTCGCTTGAGGAGCTTTATATCGAGAGAGCGAGCTTAGATAGTCACGTCGGCAATATATATAAGGGTAACGTTGTCAATATCGAGTCGGGGATACAGGCGGCTTTTGTGGATTTTGGTGCGGGGCGGAACGGTTTTCTCCATATCAGCGACCTTCATCCTCGCTATTTTCCGGGTAAGAGCACTTCGGGTGCGGACAGCATCGGCAGACGCAAGGCCTTGAAAGAGCGCCTGCCGATACAGAAGTGCCTTCGCAAGGGCGAAGAGGTGATAGTGCAGGTTACGAAGGAAGGGATGAATACGAAAGGGCCGACACTGAGCGCGTACCTGGCACTGCCGGGTAAATATCTTGTGATGATGCCGTGGATGACCAAGCAGGGCGTTTCGCACAAGATTGAGGATGAGCAGGAACGAAACAGGCTTCGCGATATACTGGAAGAATCGAAGCTGCCGAAAGATATGGGCTTTATAATCAGGACGGCGGCACAGGGGGCATCGAAGCGGGATATTCAAAAGGATTTGAGATACCTTGTACGGCTGTGGCATTCCATCGACAAAAGGATGCAGAAAGATAGCGCGCCGGCAGAGCTTTACAGGGAATCTGATTTGGTTATACGGACACTGAGAGACGTATTTACCAGCAAGATAAGCATGATAACGTGTGACTCGGAGGTGGTGGTTCGCAAAATCAGGGACTTTCTCTTGCAGGCTTACCCTCGTATGAGACGGCGGGTCGGATTATATAAGGGTAAGGTTCCGCTGTTCCATAAGTATAAGATAGAGGATGAGATTGAAAAGGTCCATTCGCGTACGGTCGGGCTTAAGTGCGGCGGCTCAATCGTGGTTGAGCAGACCGAGGCATTAGTTGCGATAGATGTGAACAGCGGTAAATACCGCGGCCATGAAAGCGCCGAGCAGACAGCATACAAAATCAATATGGAGGCGGCGACGGAGATAGCAAGGCAGCTTAGGCTTCGCGACCTTGGCGGTTTGATAATATGTGATTTTATAGATATGCGGAGCGAGAAGCACCGCAGAGGTGTTGAGCATACGTTTCGCCAGGCGGTTAAGGCGGACCGGGCCCGCTCGAAGATTTTGAGGATAAGCAGGTTTGGTATTGTAGAGATGACGCGGCAGAGGATACGGCCTTCACTGCAGTCGGCGATGTGCCAGGCGTGCCCGCACTGCGGGGGCAGCGGCTTTATTAAAAGTCATGAGTCGATGGCCATCGAGATAGTGCGGCTTTTGAATCTGTCTGCTTCGAGAGATAAAATAAATCGGATAGAACTTTTTGTCTCACCGGAGATAGCGGATTATCTTCAGAATGATAAGAGGACATCGATTGCCCGGCTGGAACAGATAAGCGGTAAAAGGATGAAGATTCATTCCGTGCCGAATTATACCGGCGAAAAACACGAGCTCGTCTGCTACGACGATAGAGGTACCGTTGTCAGATTATAGACAAAGTTAAGATTTGCAAGCAACCGGCTCACTGAATCAATCCGAAGAGGTCCGTGATGCTATTGCTGCGAAACGTTTTTGGTCAGGTGAATATAATATCTCAATATCTGAACTAGTTACCGGATCTGAAGAAGACTTCTTTGCGTATATCGTTGAGTTATCAATAGCCATTATTTGAAAATCGCAAGGGTCTGCATTCACCCAGCCGATCCACCTGGTTATGATTTTTGCTTTCTCCCTGTTTTTTGCTATTTCATATTGGATCGAGTTTTCTGCTATTATATGTATCATTTTGTCAGGACTCGTAATTTCCCATCCTTCCTTTCCTTCCCAAAACCCACGTATCTCATCAAACTCAGCTTGACCAGTTATAAAACAAAACTGCCCACGAGCTTGTCGCCGAAAAGCATACTTGATCTGCCCTGTAGCACGTAAGCCCTCAAAATCTTCCGACAGAATCGGTAATTCCGATACATATGAAACATAACCAGTATCACCATACCCGTTGTATAATCTAAAGACGAAAAATCCCCATACTATGAATATAATTATAACGGCAACAACCGCAATTGATTTTATCTTTTTGTAGTCCATATAAAAACCGCAACTACTATCTTATGTGATTTTCCTCAATTTAACCAATATTTGAAAGTGCTGCGACATTAACCGGTTCGTTAAAGAAATAATAATATCGAGTTTTTGTCTCGCCGTCAATTGTTTCGTATTGTGTGATCCTTCGACTCCGCTCAGGACAGGTGCGTATTGCGTATAGCGTGGATAATTGAAAACTAAAAGTGTAAAAGTAAAAACCATAGTGCAAAATTCAAAAGTAAACATTTTTGCAGGGAGGGGAAAAAACCCCTGCGATACAGGGGGTTAACAAACGCAAAAATGGGATTGATTTTTTGTTCTTGACGGTAAACGGCGGTTTTACGATACTATTGGCTGATTTTTCGGTTGTGAATGATTGAAAGGTTAACGGCCGGTGGAATTCGATATTAAATTTGCACGCAATGTCATAGAAGCAGAGGCTGAAGGTATAAGCTCCGTATCCGTGGTGCTGAATGAGGCTTTCGTCAGGGCCTGCGAGATGATATATAACTGCGGCGGCTCTGTGATAGTCAGCGGCATAGGCAAGGCGGGATTGATAGGACAAAAGATTAGTGCGACGCTGGCATCGACGGGCAGCCCGAGCCATTTTCTGCATCCTGCAGAGGCAGTCCACGGGGACCTGGGGCGGCTGAGAAAAGAAGATATTGTGATTGTATTGAGCTACGGCGGCGAGACGGACGAGATTATTCGCCTGATTAATCTTGTCAAGCAGCTCGATTTGAAGCTTATCGCAATTACCGGCGACAGTGATTCGAGGCTGAGCGAACACAGCGATGTTGTTTTGTGTATAGGCAAGAGATCCGAGGCGTGTCCTTTGGGACTTGCGCCGAGCGTATCGACGGCGTGTATGCTGGCGATTGGTGATGCGCTGGCCTTTACGGTGATGAAGGCACGCAAATTCAGCGTTGAGGAATTTGTGCGTTTTCATCCGGGCGGCTCTCTCGGTTCGCAGCTTATGACGGTAGAGCAGTCGATGATGTTCAGGCCGGGTGAGCAGCTTCCTTTAGCGGGTATTGATGATACGATAGAAAAGATGCTTGAAGAGACTTCGGATGTTAAACGTCATGGGGCGGTGATGATAGTGGATAAAGCCGGCGGCCTGGCGGGAATTGTTACGGATGCGGATTTGCGCCGGCTTATGGCCAGGAAGGGGACGGGTGCATTTAAGAGTAAGGTTTCTGAAATAATGACAAGGGATTGCAAGAAGGTACGGTCTGATGCGCTAGCGGCAGAAGCGACGGCTGTTTTTCATAAGTACAGGATTGATGAACTGCCGGTGATTGATTCGGAGAACCGGCCTGTAGGGCTGATAGACGTACAGGATATTCTGACAATTAAGGTTGTTGGCTGACCCGCTTCGACGCCCGTCTCGCCGAGGCCGGCGAGCCGAGGCGGAAATCGAGGCGAGTTGTACCCGGTGATATTTTAATGGCTGAAAATCCGGAATCGAAAAACAAGGATATTAATTTTGCAGCAATAAGCCTGCTGGTTCTTGACGTGGACGGTGTTTTGACCGACGGGACTGTGGTAGTGAATGCGGACGGCAGTGAGAGCAAGTTTTTTAATGTTCTTGACGGTCACGGCATACGGCTATGGAGAAGGGCGGGTCTTAAGGTTGCGTTTTTGAGCGGAAGGAAGTCCGGGCCAACGAGTAAGCGGGCAGAGCAGCTTGAGGTGGATTTTTGTATTGAGGATTGTCACGACAAGCTGCCTGCACTCGAGAAGCTTGCGGAAGAGTTGAGTATAACGGCTGACGGAATAGCTTATGTGGGCGATGATTTGATGGATTTGCCGCCGATGCGTTATGCGGGTTTTAGTGCGGCAGTGACCAATGCTGTTGATGAGGTTAAAGAGGCGGCGGACTACGTGACAAAGCAGCGGGGCGGCAGCGGGGCTGTCAGAGAGGTGATTGAGTATATATTGAAAAAGGGTGGTAAATGGGGCAAACTTATGGAAAGGTATCTGCCGCAAGAGTAGTGAAACTGTTATGAAGCGTGATTTGAGAAAATTGCATATATGGTTAGTATCGCTGGCTTTGGTGGCAGCGTTTTATTCCGTTGTGAATCTGATAGGCCGAAGAGAGCCAATCCGTATGGAGGGGAACTCGACGAGCGGCGATGTTAATAATTTGGGGAAATTTGAGGGTGAAATCGGCAAGATTGATGATTTGGGTATCCAGGGCATGGAGGGTGCCAGGTATCAACACCGCAATATAAGAGGAGAGGTTGACAGGGAAATCGGATTCGACAGGATTATACGAGCGGTAGAGGAGAGATGGGAACTCGACAAGCCGTTTATAAATTTTTACCGCACGGATATAAGCTGTTACATAACCGCGGACAGGGGTGATTTCGAGGTAGAGACGGTAATCAATGAGCCTGTGCCGAGCGACGGCGCGCTCGATGGCAACGTGGTTATACGTATAGAGCCGAAAGAGGCAAGTGAAATTAAAAAGAGCTTTATTTATCTCGATGATATTGTGCTTGACGGCGAGAGGTCGATGGCGACAAGCGCGGGGCCCGTCAGGCTTGTGTCGGAAAATGTTCAGCTTACAGGCAGGGGGCTGGAGTTTGTTTATAACGAGGAATCGGGAGGCCTGGAGTATCTGAGAATAATCGAGCTGGAGCGGATGGTGCTGAAAGTTTCATCGAAGGTATCGTTGTTCGGCCCGGAGGAAGAAGGCGGCAGCGGTGCGGTTGTAAAGGTGGATGAGGGACAAGCTGTCGGGCAGGCGAGAATAGAAGATAAGCAGGAGCAGGTGTCAGAGCCGATAGAGGATAAAGTGCCTGAGGGTGCAAGACTATACAAGTGGATTTTCAGCAAAAATGTTGTCGTGGATTGTCCCGAGCAGATAGCGTTTGCAGACAATATTTTTATCAACAATATTATTACAAAGGAGCCGGAGCAGTCGCAAACCGCAGAGCAGGAAAAAGTCGAAGATGTTAATGAAGGGCCGGCACCGGATGTCATTGATGTTAATACAAGTGCGGTTGCTCAGGCGACGGAGGCTAATGAGCCGGCGGAGCAGCTTATGGATATAGTTGTCAATTGTGACGGCGGAATTCTTGTTACGCCGATGGATTCGAATATAGTGCCCGAGGTGGTGACATCGGAGCAAAGCGTTACGGGCGGCAGGGGGCTTGCGAGGTACGGTGATGTGAATGACAGGGCGGTGCTTGAGGCGGGGCGTATTGACTTTTGTGCGATTACGAATGAGGCTGTTCTGAGAGGCAACTGCCGGGCGATGATGACGAGAAATGAAAACGGTTTCGAGCGCAAGTTCAGTCTCTGGGCACCGCGGATTAAAACACAGATGTCGAAAGAGAGTAAAAGAGATTCATCAGCTTTGGTTTCCGGTCTCGAACATTTGCGGGCGGACGGAGGAGAGGTTGTTATCGCTGTAAGAAAGCTCGAGAAGGAGGAGCTGCTCGGTTTTACGAAGCTGAGCTGTTTTAGTTTCGACTACGAGACCGCGAGCGAATTGTGCTGGGCGACGGGGCCTGGGCAAATAGAAGTTGATAATTCGAAGATGAGCCGGCAGGAGATTGAAAGTATCAGCCAAAAAGGAGCGGACAGGTTCAGCCTGCAGAAGCCGTGCTACGCGTTGGTGCAGAATTTCGAGCTGTTGGAGTATTATCTGGATACGAAACAGGTTTCTGCGGACGGGGGCGGCGAGAGCTTTTATATCGGGTATATGCCGGTAAAGGGCGGGCAGGAAGGCAATGTAGTGAGAGCAAATATCGGGCATATGGATGCGCAGCTTATGGAGACAGATGACGGGCGTACGGAGCTTGTGAGTATGCATGCATCGAAGGGTATTACTTTCGAAGAGCAGGGCCAAACAGATATATGGGGCAGACGAAAGGGTGCACATCTGGTCGGCAGCGATTTATTTTATGAAAGAGAAACTTCGCTGATAACGATATGGAGTAACGAGAGATGGCCTTGTACGCTGAACGGTGTGGCTGTTGACGGGATAAAGTACAACCTGAGTACGGGCAGGCTTGAGAAGGCCCAGGTCCGCGGCCCCGGAATTATCTGGTGACGGGGCAAATTATTGATTATAGGAAATGATTAACCACACATTTTTTGCAGATCTTTTATTGTCAAATCGGTGAGGGAGTTGATGATTTTTTCAGCGGGTTTGAGACTTTCAGCAGGGTATGAGTTAGTAATAGCGATTGTGTGCATACGCGCGGCGGCGGCTGCTTCGAGGCCCCAGTGAGAATCCTCGATTGCGATGCACTCGGTCGGCTGAATGTTTTGATTTTTGAGCTTGTTGAGTTTTTTAACTGTCAGCTCGAAGCCGTCGGGATGGGGTTTGCCTCTTTGGACATGCTCGGCAGAGACGATTACTTCGAAGAAACGTGCGAGGTCGTTTGTATTTAATACTATTTTAATTTCGTTGAGAAGGGCACCTGAACATATCGCCATCGGGATATTATTTTTATTTAGCATTTCGAGAAATTCGCGGACGCCCGGGATGGCTTTGCATTCGTTGATGATGTTTTCGAAGGCAATTGTTTTTTGCTCGAGCAGCCTGTCGAGAGTGTTACTGTCGGTCTGCAGCAGGTTGTTTTCGAGCAAAGCTTTGAAGAGGTCACGGTCGCTCAGGCCGAGATACTCGGCGAAGTAATCCTCGGTTGATATTTGAACATTATAGGGGGCGAGGGCCTCGTTGAAGGCCTTTAGATGAAGGCCCTCAGAGTCGATTATGACGCCATCAAAATCAAATATTATTGCTCGTAACATATTAGTTAATTAGCGAATTAGTTAATTAGCGAATCAGTTAATTGGTTAATTAGCTATTTTTCAGAGAGCGAATATAGGAGCTTATTCCTTTTGATAATCCTTCATATTCTTCGTCCAGGTGAGTAAACACTTTTTTGTCAATGTACTTTAGCCCTGAAGCCACTCTCAGGTGACTTCTTGTTTCTTCACATTCTCCACGGGAGGTATAAAGAATTCTTACTTTATCAGCAAAATAGTATCTGCCGTGTGATTCTGCAATATTTGCAATAACTGAATTAGCTGCATTTCTCATTTGGCTTGTTAGACCGTATTTTTCTTCTTTTGGAAAAGTTGCAGTTATCTTGTATATTTCCATCAGAAGAGAGTATCCCTTTTTCCATATATTTAACTCATAGAATCCTTTAGCCATCGGATTTCCTGATTCCCTAATTCACTAATCTCTAATTCACTAATCTCTAATTCACTGATTCTCTAATCAACTAATCTGCACTAACGGGCGGGACTATTGTCTGGTAATCGGTAAACGTTGACTTATCGCCTGCACAGATTTTTTCGGTCAGGGCGGTGAGCTTCGGTGCGTTCTTGGTAATGAACCTTCGAGCGATTTTTGTTTTTCGTTCTTTGATGGTAATAGTTTTTTCGCTGTCGGCTTTTCCGGCATCGGCTGAGAGCGGCAGGTGCATATCGACTTTTGTACTTGCCTGGCTGCAGAACAAATAGCCGATGATTAAATCAATAGCGATATCGACAAGAGCTTTTCCGTAAAGGTCCATATATTCGTTGCCGTTTCCCTTTGTGAATTCGACGACCTTTTTTAACTGCCCGGTGCCGTGAGCGAGTTTTTCGAGAAGGTCGTTTAGCTTTTCGTCGTATTTGTGCTGAGTCATTAGAGCGAGGAATTTTTCGGCGGTGCCATTGCAGACGCCTCGCACGGCGGCGACAATCTGGAGCTGGCTTGTGCCTTCGTAAATTGTTGTGATTCTCGCGTCTCGTGCGTGACGTTCGGATGCGTAATCGCGCATATAGCCGCTGCCGCCGAGAACCTGAATCGAATCGTAAGCGATTTTGTTGCACATTTCCGAGCAGAAGTATTTGCTCATTGGCGTCAGCATTGATGCAAATCTTTTATATTTTTTGAGGATTTGTTTGAGCTGTTTGGCTTTGTCTTTATCTTCGGGCGGGGAATTTTCGGAGAGTTTTGTGGAACTGATTTCGAAATCGACTATGCGTGATGTTTCGTAGAGCAGTGCCCGGCCGGCTTCGATATCGATTTTCATATCGATGAGCATATCGCGTACGGCGGGCAGCTTTTCGATGGCAAGGCCGAACTGCTTTCTGCCGGCGGCATAGTCGCGGGCGAGGCTGTAGGCGGCTTCGGCGATTCCCAAAGACTGTGCGGCGATGCCGATTCTTGCCCCGTTCATAAGACTCATAACATAGGTTACAAGACCACGCTGGCGTTCGCCTATAATCTGACAGGGTGTGTTGTCGAAGAATATTTCGCAGGTGGGTGAGCCGTGAATTCCGAGCTTGTCTTCGAGCCTGCGAATGTGGACGGTTGGGCCTTTGTCGCAGACGAACAAACTCAGGCCGAGACCGCCGCTTCTTTCCGGCTCGCTGCGGGCGAGGACGAGCAGGACGTCACCACAGCCGTTCGTTATAAAGCGTTTGACGCCGTGCAGAAACCAGTCGCCGTTTTCATTTTGAAAGGCCCGCAGCTTTACCGCCTGCAGGTCGCTTCCGGCGTCGGGCTCGGTGAGGACCATAGCACCGGTGACTTTGCCTGCGGCGAAGGCGGGCAGATATTTTTGCTTGATATCATCGGACGCGAAGGCGTTGATAGTTTCGGCGATGCCCTGCAGGCCGAAAATGTTCATAAGCGAGGCGTCGGCGCGGGAGACCATCTCGATAGCCATCGAGTAAATAAGGCTGGGAAAGTTCAGGCCGCCGAAACGATAGGGGAGGGTGAAACCCATTACGTCGGCCTTGGCGAGCTTGTCGAGTGATTCGCTGATGCCTTTCGCATAGGTCACCGAGCCATCTTCGTTGAGTGTGTTGCCCTGACGGTCAACGTCTTCTGTGCGTGGTGCGATGAACTCTGCGCTCAGTTGGCCGAGAGATGCCAGTACCATATCGTAGTTTTGAATAGCCTCTTCGGCGTTTGCGGGAGCGTGATCGAAATCTTTTGCGAATTTGAAATCTTCCTCCTGCAAAGCGGCAAGCTCTGCGACGTCGATGTGCTTTAGCAGAAACTGCATATCTTCGTTGTCTGTGTAAAAATTTGGCATACTCTATTCCGTTTTTTCAGGTTTTATTCTTTTATTGCTTTTTCTCTTATTGCCTTAATCATTTTAGGGATGATGGTGTTTAAGTCGCCGACGATTTTGTAATGGGCGAGCTGGAAAATCGGTGCATCGGGGTCGTTGTTTATTGCGACGATTTTCTGGCTTTGATTCATACCTGCCTGGTGCTGGATTGCTCCGCTTACACCGACTGCGATGTACAGTGACGGCCTGACGGTCGTGCCGGTCTGGCCGACCT
The DNA here is from genome assembly GCA_964464635.1 of uncultured Pirellulales bacterium. Taxonomy (GTDB): domain Bacteria; phylum Planctomycetota; class Phycisphaerae; order Sedimentisphaerales; family Anaerobacaceae; genus CAYLMG01. The sequence continues at coordinate 10,652 of CAYXGT010000075.1, forward strand.
GGTGGTCATGGTCGATAAAGCCCAGGTCAACGGCAGCTCTTGAGGCTGCAGGCGCTGCACCGAGACAGTTTGCCAGGTCCCAGACGAGTTTGAAATTTTCCCTGCTGCCGACGCCGGCGCCGCCCGCGACTATGATTCTGGCGGCTTTGAGGTCGACTTTCTTTTGCCTTTTGTGCTCTTCGAGGATTTCAAGAGGCAAATCGTTTTCCGATACGCTGACTTTCTCCTCGATGATTTCGCCTTTTCTGTTAGTTTGCGGCTGGGGCATCGGCATTACGCCTTCGCGGACGGTGGCCATTTGAGGCCAGCGGTCGTAGTTGATGATTGTTGCGATTATGTTTCCGCCGAAGGCGGGCCTTATCTGGAACAGCAGGTTTTTATGTGTAGTTTTGTTGTTGGGCGGGGTGTGGTCGCCGATTTGCAGGTCGGTGCAGTCGGCGGTCAGGCCTGCTTTTGCTGCGCTTGCGATGCGAGGTGCAAGGTCCCGGCCGGCAGCGGTGGCACCGTATAAAACTATCTGAGGCTTGTATTTGTGAATTAAATCGTAGATTACCTTTGCGTAGCTGTTGGTCTGGTAACCGGCGAGCAGGTTGTGCTGTGCGATGTAAACTTTGTCTGCGCCGTAGTGAATCATTTTTTCAGCGAGGCTTTTGATATTGTCACCGAGAATGACAGCCGACAGATTTACGCCAAGCACGTCGGCCAGGTGTTTTGCCTTGCTCATCAATTCGATTGACGGCTCTTCTATATTGGCGTTGTGCTGCTCGGTAAAGACCCACACTTCGCCTTGTCTGTTTACGTCTATCATAGCTCTATCTCGTATTGCGTATTCAGTTTTCCGGATTCCCGCCCGCCTCTCGGCGAGGCCGAGGGCTTTCGCGGGAATGACAACTTTTTTATGCTATTATTTTGTCTTCAATCAGCTCGTGGACCATATCGGTGATTCCGGCGTCGGTTGGCTCGATATTTTTGCTTTCCTTTGCTGCGAGGACGACACTCTGTATTCGGTGCACCTTTGTTGGTGAGCCGTCCCGGCCGCACCATGTCAAATCGGCCTGCAGAAAATCGAGGTTCCACTGCTTTATTAGCAGGCCCTTTTCTTCGAGCTGTTTGGTTTTTCTATCAATGAGAGCTTTATGAGTAAGCTGGTCGGCCTGCGGATTTTCAGCCTGTACTTTCTGCCCGATTTCAATGGGCGTAAGTGCGTTTTTGTACTTCATCATTTTCTTTGCTGCAGCGACTCCGGGTTCGTTGGCATCGCTTGTGACGGTGAGCAGGACGGGTAGTTTTGTCCTTATTTTTTGCCAGCCGCTGCCGATGTTTCGCCTGACGGTTATTGTCCTTTCAGCCAGTTCGGTAAGCTGTTCGACGTAAGTAATCTGCGGGATAGCGAGTTTTTCAGCTAATTGGGGTCCGACCTGGGCAGTGTCACCGTCGATGGCCTGTCGGCCGCAAAGAACAATGTCGAAAGGCAATTTTTTTACGGCACAGCTTAATATGTAGCTGGTTGCGAGCGTATCGCTGGCTGCACATTTCGCGTCGGTAATAAGTATTGCGTCATCAGCGCCTCGATAGAGAGATTCTCTTAAAATATCAGAAGCAGCAGGCAGTCCCATAGTAATAGCAGTAACGGTGCCTCCGTGAAGCTGTTTAATCTGCAGTGCCATTTCGAGGGCGTTGAGGTCCTCGGGATTGAAGATGGCCGGCAGAGCAGCGCGGTTTACGGTGCCGTCGTCGTTCATTGCCTTACCGGTAATTTTTTTTGTGTCGGGAACCTGCTTGATTAAAACGACACAGTTATAAGCCACCTGCAATCTCCTTGTTGTATTTTAACAGTTCTTAAGTATAAGTCAGCTATATTGAGCAGAAGCTGATTCGGAAAAGTCGTAGTTTAGCCATATTTGAGCCGGAGTCAAGGCTAAAGTCGGAAAGCAGCCAAGTCGATTTACAGACAGGTTAATGGTTGTTTATGTGTTAACAAGCGGGAAATTTTCTTTGACAATTTTGCTTAATTGTATATCGTTTGTATCATTGGATTGGGCTAATTTTCAGGATTGGGTTTTTAGATAGATGTCGAGTGAGACAAACTACGATTCGATTTTCGGCAGGCTTGCATTAGAGCAGGGGCTCTGCACGGACGAGGAGCTGAAGCATTCACTTCTTGAGCTTGAATTACGGGACGAGTCAGAGCCGATTATCCTTGCCGACTTGATGGTGGAGCTCGGATATATTACGGAACCCCAGGCTGAGCGGCTGAGGGGCAGGATTAAGGATACCAAGGCTGAAGCTTACCAGATACCGGGTTATAAGATATTGGGCAAGCTCGGCAAAGGCGCGATGGCGGTTGTGTATAAAGCGAAGCAGCTCAGCCTTGACAGGGTGGTTGCGATAAAGGTCTTGCCCAAGCGGTTCAGCGAGAACCCTGAGTATGTCAAGCGTTTCTACCAGGAAGGGCGTGCCGCAGCAAAACTTAATCACAATAATATAGTACAGGCCATCGACGTCGGTGAGGCTGGGGGGTATCACTATTTTGTTATGGAATACGTTGAGGGAAAAACTCTGTACGAGGATTTGTCTGCCGGTAAGGTTTTTTCGGAGGAGGAAGCGCTTGATATAGTTATTCAAATTGCGAATGCCCTCAGACATGCGCATTCGATGGGTCTTATTCACCGTGACATCAAGCCGAAGAATATAATGATAAACCAGGATGGTGTGGTAAAACTTGCGGATATGGGTCTTGCTCGTGAGACGACAGATATCGAAACTGCACAGAGCGAGGCAGGCAAGGCATACGGAACGCCTTATTATATTGCTCCGGAGCAGATTCGCGGCGAAATAGATATTGACGGCAGGGCGGATATTTACGGTCTTGGGGCGACGTTTTATCATATAGTTACGGGTCGTGTCCCCTTTATGGCGGATGAGCCGGCTGAAGTGATGCGAAAACATTTGAGAGAAGAGCTGGTTCCGCCGGACCATATCAACACTTCACTTTCTGCGGGTGTGTCAGAAGTCATCGAGCTTATGATGGCAAAGCATC